>WREI01000116.1 GCA_009779405.1 Clostridiales bacterium | reverse complement strand
GGAGTTTACCGATTATTTGTCTTGTTTCAGGCACGATTTACCGTGAATTGTGTTGACTTTGCGGGCTTTGACCATTATAATCCACAATGAAAACTGACTTCGTAAATGTATACATTTACGAAGTCGGTTTATCGTTTTATCCCCTGTTTAAACTACTGCCTATCCAAACCCCCAACCAACTCCAATATCCTCGGCATCAGCTCTTCTGTCGCCCGCCTGCCCTCCTGTATGCTCTCCGCCGCGCCGACTGTGGAGACTGTACCCATAAACGAAGCGTCGGGTACGATGCGGACGTCGATTTTTTGGTCTAAGAGCCTCGTCATCTCGAGCTGCATAATGTCCACCGCGCGCATCAGGGTCTTAACGGGCGAGAGACGGTCGGCTTCCGTGATGCCGCGGCGCAGGGACAGATCCGAAGCGATGACGATATCCGCCCCGTGCACGCGCAGGAGGTCGACGGGCATCTCCTCCAATATGCCGCCGTCGGCATAGACCTTGTTGTCCATGCGCACGGGCGTGAACACGCCGGGTATGGCGATGCTGGCGCGGACGGCGCGATGGATTTTGCCCTGTTGCAAGACCTCCAATTTGCCGCTGGCCAGGTCGACCGCCGTGCAGAAGAAGGGGATGCGCGTCTCGCCGAAGCTGAGGTCGTGGGTGAGCACGCGCACGATCTCCTCTAACTTATCCCCGCGCAAGAGCCCGCCCATATGCGGCAGGGCAACGTCGAGTATATCCTTGCCCGCCAGCGTGCCGCAATACAACTCTAACATGCGCAGATCCGTCCCTGCGGCATAGACGGCGCCGACGATGGAGCCGATGCTGCAGCCCGCAATCAGGTCTATGGGGATATTGTGCGCTTCGAGCGCCTGCAGGATGCCGATATGCGCGAGCCCGCGCCCGCCGCCCGCGCCGAGCGCCAGCCCCACGCGGGGCCGGGGCTTGGCCGGCTCCTGTTTGGATTTCGCCTTTGCGAATATATTTTTCGGCATATTGCACCCTTCCTTCCTGTATCTATAATGGTATGAAGCACCTATACCGCATCTTGCTTCCGACCGCCCTGCTGCTCGGGCTCTTGCTGGCGCCCGCCGCCGCGCTCGCCGCCGCCCGCGATGCCGCCGCGCTGTGGTGGGCGCGCGTGTTCCCCGCGCTGACGCCCTATCTCCTGGTCTGCGGGCTGCTTGAAGGAGGGTGGAGGGGGAGACGCGGCGCGCCGGGCAGATGGGGTCTCGTTCCCATATTCCTCTTCGGCGCGGTGGGCGGCTATCCCGCGGGCGCAAAGCTCCTGGGCGGTCTCGCGTTGCCCGCCGAGGATGCGCGGCGTATGGCCATCTTCTGCAACCTGTGCAGTCCGGGCTTCCTGCTCTCTATTATAGCATTGGGAAGCTATGGCGACAAGCGGATAGCCCTGCCCCTGTTCCTGTCGGGTTTTATCCCCGCACTGCTCTTATTTGTCGTTTATCTGCTGTGCAATCCGCCGCTGCCCGCGCCCGCGCAAAGCACCGCGCCCAAAAGCGGCGCCCGACTCTGGACCGATGCGATCACAGGCGCGATGCGGAGCCAGCTGGTTATCTGCGGTTGTCTGGTCTCCTGCGCGGTGATCGCCGCCCTGCTCTGCGCAACGGGTCTGCCCGCGCTGCTCGCGCGCCTGTTTCATGCGGATGCCCGCCTGATGGAAATGCTGTTTTCGGCCTGTTGGAAGGCACGCGCGGCGTCACGCTCGCGTCGCAAACGACCCTGCCCTTGCGCATACAAATCACGCTCTGCGCCTTTTTTATGCACTTCGGCGGTCTGTCCGTCGCGGCGCAAAGTCTCTGTTTTCTGGAATTGGACGCCCCCGCGAAATATATTTTTCACAAATTCCTGTTCGGTCTCTGCGCGGCAATACTCTGCTACCTGCTGACCCCCCTCTTTCTCCCCGAATCCATACGCGCCGCGATGGCAAACGCAAACTACGCGCAAAACGCCGTCGCCACCGGCGGCATACTCTTCGTCTGTCTCGGCTCCCTCCTCGTCGCAGGGGTGCTGGGGCGGGTGATGGGGGTGGGGGAGGGGGTAGTGAAGAGTTAAGAATGAAGAGTTATGGCCACCTTCTCTATATGAACAGCGCCTTACATAACATCAAAACCTGACTATACTAAAATGCGACTTTAGAATAGTCAGGGTTTTGAATACATGCTGGTTTTGGTGGCTGTAGGGGACGCAACGTCTCCTTTGGAGCCATTTGCAATCGTCCCGCCTTTTCGCAGTTAGAAATCGGATGTGCACTCATTAATATACCAATACCCGTCCAAATGCTCCAGACCCTCTTTAGAATATATTGCTGACGTTGACTCATTGTGAAAATATTCCAGCGAAGTACTGACCCAACCGGTGTCTGTCTTTATGCGCTTGCCATAAATACAAATAGCGCCACCATTGCTTCGCTCAATTGCAAGCGGACGAATTTCTTCGCACAAAGCAACGATTTTCTTCCAATCAGTTTCGGAAAAGAACTTTTTGTTAGGCAGTGTCGACATGAGATCATGCAATAACCTTTAGCCACAGGAAAAGGCAGCGGACGATCACGGCGCCGACAAATGCAACTGTAGTTTTGGCATAACGCGTGGCAATGCCGCGCCAT
>WREI01000115.1 GCA_009779405.1 Clostridiales bacterium | reverse complement strand
ATGGCGCGGCATTGCCACGCGTTATGCCAAAACTACAGTTGCATTTGTCGGCGCCGTGATCGTCCGCTGCCTTTTCCTGTGGCTAAAGGTTATTGCATGATCTCATGTCGACACTGCCTAAGACTAAAAGAAGAGTATAGGGATTTTTTCGGTCGTCTACGTGACGATGGCAGTAGAATAATTTAAAGGAAGTGCGTATACTATGAATAGGTTTGGCAAAGCATTAAGAGCATTAGTTGCAATACTGTTTGTGAGTTTTGTCGCTGTAATATTGATAATGCAAAGTACGACGATTTGCGATGCATTTAATAATGGTGATGTGTACCAGCATTCTATTGCAACATTATCTTTGCTGATATCGTTTGTTGCATTGGTAGGAGGGTTTGCCGTATCAAGGGAGTTCAGCAAACGTAAAAGAGATGCCCTTTACGGATGTTGGATTAATTTGGAGACAATGTTATGCAGATTGCGCGACGTAATATGTTTGGGAAACGGAAACCCGCATTATGATTTATATAAATCAATGAGCAATCATGATACTTCTCTAAAAGTAAGTGACAATGCGAAACTAAAAGTGCAAACAAAGGATTGCGCTGTAAGAATTTTGAATTACCTTTCTGTCCAAAATAATATAGTGCCTCCTGGAAAAGGTCGTATCGAACGCAAAACTGGGACGAAGCCATTGAAACTATTTGCAAAAGTGCAATAAGATTTGAAAGATACGGTGCGGGCAACGTTGTATCTGCCTTTCTGGAAGAAAAAAGTATATATCAATTCCACAAGGAACTAACTGACGCTATAAATACGATCTTTCTTATGATCAAAAATGAAAAAAAGAGAGCGTTATGACAGTAACTTAATCTTGAACGTTTAGAGGTGTGGCGTTACCCCCGAACCGTTCCTTTCATATAACCCGGGAACTTGCACCCACCCCCCAAACCCGATATACTATATACAATACTTGAAACAAGGAGATCACCTATGCCAAAAACCATATTGGTCACCGGCGGCGCGGGTTTTATTGGCTCGCACACCTGCGTCGATCTGCTGCAAAACGGCTATGATGTCATCATTGCCGACAACCTCGTCAACAGCAAACGCGGCGTCCTCGCGCACATCGAGCGCGTGGCGGGCCGCACCTTGACTTTTAATCAAGTGGATGTTACGGACGAGACCGCGCTCTCAAAGATTTTTGAAGCGCACGAGATAGACGCCGTCATCCACTTCGCCGGACTGAAGGCGGTGGGGGAGAGCGTCGCGCAGCCGTTGCGTTATTATCGCAACAACCTCAACGCCACGCTGACCCTCCTGGCCTGCATGGAGAAATACGGCGTGCACAAATTAGCCTTCTCCTCCTCGGCAACGGTCTATGCGATTACGCCCAGCCCCATTGCAGAGGATGCGCCGCTGGGCGGCTGCACGAACCCCTATGGCTGGACAAAATTTATGTCCGAGCAGATCATTGCCGACTGGGCGCGTTGCGACGAGCGCCGTTCCGCCGTACTCCTGCGCTATTTCAACCCCATAGGCGCGCACGAAAGCGGCCTATTGGGCGAAGACCCGCAGGGCATCCCCAACAACCTCTTCCCCTATGTCGCGCGCGTCGCGGCAGGGCAATACCCCCATCTCTCCGTGTTCGGCGACGACTACAACACCCACGACGGCACAGGCGTGCGCGACTATATCCACGTGATGGACCTCGCCCGCGGTCACGTTTGCGCCCTGAATTACCTCGACACGCACACGGGCTGCATCCCCATCAATCTGGGTCGGGGCGAGGGCTATTCCGTACTCGACCTCGTCCACGCCTACGAAAGCGCCACAGGCAAACCCGTTCCCTACAGAATAGGCCCCCGCCGTCCGGGCGATGTAGACGCCACCTACGCCGACCCCACCCGCGCCCGCGAACTCCTCCACTGGACAGCCGAGCGCGACCTCGCCAATATGTGCGCCTGCGGAAACCGCTGGCAAATGCAATATCCCAACGGATACGAGGGATAACCATATGGGTATGACCTTCGGAATCTTCCATGTATACAAAGGGCATATTGATCAGGTTAACGCGGCATTTGAGGGCAAACATATCGTGGTGCAGGCATCTGCGGAATGGATCACCGTTGCGGATGAATTTGAGGGGGATGAATCAATTAAGGCCGCCCGCTCCCTGTCCAAGCAAATACCGAAACCCGTACTCCATTTTTTCTATTTTGATGATGATATCATATCAATGGAACTGTTCCAAAACGGAAAAACCATGGCCGCCTGCGGTATGGATTATTCGGGACAGATGCAGATGCGAAAAATCGGCATGTTCGTTTCCCTGCTGGACCTGGAAGCTTCCCAAGAAAAACGCCTGCGAACGATACTGCATTGCGAAAATCTTGACTTGAAAGTAGCGTTGTTGGAAGAACTGTTCGGTGTTACATTATACATAGATGTTGAACAGCTAAGAGAAGAGGGGATAAGCTGTGCCAAAGGGCGCGATGATAAAAAATATCTGGAATATATAGACAGTGTTTACACGAGTTATGCGACGACCAGTAACCACATGAAGATGCACTTGACGTACAGAGAAGCAAGGAAAGAGTCCGTCTGCTTTGCATAGCGAGTAGCGATGCCACGCCAGCCCT
>WREI01000114.1 GCA_009779405.1 Clostridiales bacterium | reverse complement strand
TTTTTTTGCTTTCATAACAGTTCCTCCCAAACGCAGTATCTGTAGGGGTGGCTGCCCACAGCCACCCGCCCACAAAATCAAAATAGCTTTATACTGCGGGCGGTTGTGGGCAACCGCCCCTACAGATTCAGCGTTCTTTGATAATACCCCGCGTCGCCATCCGGGTGCATACGCTGTACTTCATGGCGCGCACACCCGCAGCTCATAGTCGATCCCTTCCCGGGCCCCGGCCGCGTCGAACGCCGATTTCGCGCAGGCGTAGGCAAGCTCGGGGGTGTTGGTCTTGGTGCTGAGATGCGCCAGGTAGAACCGCGCCGCGCCGGTGCGCAGCAAGCCGGGGAGGAAGTCCGCGCAGACGGCGTTGCTCAGGTGGCCCTGGTCGCTCAAAATGCGGCGCTTGAGGAAGTCGGAATAATGCGGCCAGGCGAGCAGCATGGAGACCTCATGGTTGGACTCCAGCATCACCGTGTCGCAGCCGCGCAGGGCCTGCCGGGCCTCGTCTGTCAAGATACCCGTATCCGTCGCGATGGCGTATCTCTCCCCCGCCCCGGCCTCGCAGGTGTATCCGCAGGGCTCCGCCGTGTTGTGGGAGGTGGCGAACGCGCGCACCAGGATGCCGTTGGCCTCCACGCCGCCGGGGGGCATTGGCTCCGCCCGCATCTTCCCGGTGAGCGCGCCCATGCCCTCCAGGGCCCGCAGGGTACCGGGCGAGGCGAACACGGGGACGCGGTGCCTCTCGCAGAACACCCGCAGCCCCTTGATATGGTCGCCGTGCTCGTGCGTGACAAAAACAGCGCCGACCCGGCCCGGGTCAACGCCTATGTCCGCCAGAGCGCACGCCAGCCGTTTGGCGCTCACCCCCGCGTCGATCAGGACGCCGCCGGACGCGCCGCCTATGTATGCGCTGTTGCCGCCGCTGCCGGAGAACAAAGGCACCAATTTCGCCATAGAGGCTCCCTAAGTTAAATGATAAATGAGAATGCAGAAATGAGAAATATTTCTGCATTCTGCATTCTTATTTCTCATTTACAATCGTCGCCATGAGCACGAAGGGCTCGTCCCCCGTGTTGCGCAGGGCGTGGGACTGCCCGCCGCCTGTGCTGGTGGCGTCGCCGGGGGAAAGCGGCATCCAAGCGCCGTCCTGGAGCATTTCGCCCTGTCCCTGCAGGACATAGAACAGCTCCGTCTCATTCTCGTGGACATGCTCGCCGATGCTCGCGCCCGCGGGCAGGAACAATTTCGCGTGCAGGCGCAGGCCGGCGGGCAACGTATCTTTCATCGCCGCATGGAAAATCTGCACCGTGCCGTCGCCGCCGCGCATGTTGACGCGGTGCTCGACGGGGAGGGAGGGGGATTTGGTTATCATGGAATCACTCCGTTTAAATGAAGATATTACTTTATGTCAGCAATCACCGTAGCTCACATTGCTCCATTCCTCAATGAACGCCGGAGATGCTTTGCCCTGTAGCTGTTCAGCCAGATAAGCATAGTGGAGAGAGACAAAGTAGCCTCCGCCTGGTATGGAATAATGCCAGTCCAGAACATTTTGCTTCGGGTCTTTTATAAAGTTGCCGTAGGAGGGGCACTTCGCGTTGTAGGCTTCTCGTACGCTTTCCAAATATTCTATAAACGCTTCCACGTCTTTGTCAGGCAAAAGGCCCTCTTTTGCTTTCAGTTGCGCAAAACGCTCATCGACCTCCAGCCACGGTTTTTGCAACTTATCGTTTTCCGGGTCGTTCGCCGCGACTATGTCGTAAATTTTGTCGCGTATGTCGTTTGTGTACATCCAGCCGTTGGTTTCGAGCAACCCAACCGCCTTTTCAACATCCTTGCCATAGACGCAGGGAATGTTGATCGCGGGATCAAGAAAACCCCCGGTCAATCTGCTGATTTCAAAATCCAAAAACTGAATGAACTGTTGTCGCCGTTCGTTGTCAACCGGCACATCGTCCCCTTCGCCCGAGGACTCAAGCAAAAAGCATCCAAGAGCATATACAGAGTGAGAATAATGCTTATATCCATTGGCTTCAACGAGCTTCATAAAACCCGGGTGCTTATTCTCGAATATTGATTTGCGCTCCATGTCATGCGCGATGGTGGTGTAATAGCCATAGGTATTCCCGGGCGTGTAGGTGTTATGCTCATTTAAAACTTGCTCGTCCAAATACGCCATACCGTCGCAGGATATTTTGTTGTCCAGCGTCATGCGCAGGGCGATGTAGTCCACCTCAAGCGTCACGCCGTAATAAAGCAAATCAGGATGTTGCAGTCCAAGTTTAAATAGCCGCCGGTCAAATTTTTTTGCAGGATAATGGCTTCGCATGGACTCCCACGCATACTCCTTCGCAATACGGTGCAGGCTATCCTCATATATCAACAGAGCCTCGTCGGAAATAGTATCCACTCGATCCAAAAGCGAGGTAATTTCATCCGGGGACTGGGCCTCCTGCGCCGCCGCGATAAACGCCTTTTCGCCGAGCATTCCATTCGCTTCGCCCTGTGCCAGACTACCGTTTTCTACAGGTGCGATTTCTTCCGTATTCTCCGCTGCGCGCGCGCAGGCGCACAGCATCGTCAAACAGACACACAATACTGCGAAGGTTGCTCGCTTCATGCCGCTGCCTCCTACCCCGCCTTGATCTCCATCTCCCTTACTTCCCTGCGCCTGATGTCGCCGCCGAGCCCCTTGAACTTGCCCACGATGTCCTCGTACCCGCGGTCGATGTATTCGATGTTCTCCACCTCCGTGACTCCCTGGGCGGCAAGGCCCGCGATGACCATCGCCGCGCCCGAGCGCAGGTCGTAGGACTTCACCGGCGCGCCGCGCAGCCGCTCCACGCCCTCGATGACGGCCA
>WREI01000113.1 GCA_009779405.1 Clostridiales bacterium | reverse complement strand
TAATCGGCAAACAAAAACCAATGAACATGGCGGTACTCCTACCGTCAAAAACGATTCAGCGGCGCAGCCTATCGGCTGTACCGCAGACATGCTTCTTTATCGGCGGCGTGTCTTATCGCGCCCATCTGAGCAACGAGTGCACGCAAGAAATTTTCATGTAACCGAAAACGCGAATAACTCAAGGAAACAAGCAAGCAGATTCGGACGGGCGCGATAAATCGCACCCCTATCCAATAAACGACTCCACGCTCAGATACCGATCGCCCAAATCCACGCAAACGGTGACTATATTGCTGCCTTCGGGGAGGGTTTTGGCGAACTCCATTGCCGCCCATACGTTTGTGCCGGAGGAGATGCCGCAGAAGATACCTTCCTCCGTTGCAAGACGCTTGGCCGTGTCGAAAGCGCGCTCGTCCGATACGCGGACGATGCGGGAATAGCAGTCCGTGTCGAGTATGGCGGGGACAAAGCCGTCGCCTATGCCCTGCTGGCTGTGGGAGCCGATCACCCCGCCGGAGAGGATGGCGGCGGTTGTGGGCTCGACGGCGACCATGACGGCGTTTGGATAGGCCTGCCGCAGTCTGCGCGCGCAACCGGTGATTGTGCCGCCCGTGCCGACCGCCGCGATAAAGCCGTGCAGGGGCAGCTCGCCCATCTGCGCGATGATTTCTTCCGCCGTCCCATTATAATGCGCTTCCCAGTTGGCCTTGTTTTCAAACTGGCCCGCCAGAAAATAGTTTTCGTTTTCGGCTACCAACTCCTCGGCTTTGAGCCGGGCACGCTCGAAGAAGGCGAAGATGTTATCGCCCTCGGCTTCCGTGGTGATGATCTGCGCCCCATAGGCGCGGACGATGCGCTTGCGCTCCTCGCTCATGCAGGCGGGCATAACGATGATGCAGCGATAGCCCAGCACGGCAGACACGAGGGCCAGGCCTATGCCCTGGTTGCCGCTGGTATATTCCACGATGGTGGCGCCGGGCTTCAATGCGCCCCGCCGCTCCGCGTCGCGTATCATGCAGAGGGCGGCCCGCGTCTTTGTGCTGCCGCCGGGGTTCAGTCCCTCCAATTTCACGTATACATTGCGGTGCAGTCCCGCTGTCAGTTTGTTCAGTCGAACGAGTGGTGTGTTGCCCACGGCGTCGAGGATGCTTGGGCAAATCCGCGTGTTGGTATCTATGTTTCCGTCCTGCCTTCTTTTTGTTTGCTTACTGTTATACTATACAGTTTTTTTGGAAAGGTTGCAATTACTTAATCCCGAATAAAAATCGCGTCACTTTCCATCGTCTCGCCAGTTCATAGGTTCCGAACGTTGCCGGGACGCTGAAAAGCAGGATCCACAGCATCTGCGGGAGGGGCTGTTTGGCGAATTGAAAGACATAGTATGCCACGGCGATGATCCAGCTTTGGTGGAAGAGATAGACGGCAAAGGAAGAGCGCGACAGGTAGGTTGTCGCTTTGTTGCTGAAATTCAGGTATCGCCCGGCGAGACCGAGGAGGGCGAGTATCATCAGCCACGCATAGAAGCGGGCAAAGATATCATAGAGCAGGTCGCTTCCGGTGAAGACGCCGAACCAGCCCATCAGATAGACGGCGGTGCAGGCCAGCGCCCCGCCGAGCAGTGCAAAGCGCCACTTTTCCACCCATTGCTGTACGGCATCTTTGGACAGCAAGAAGTAGCCCAGCATAAAATAGACGAAATATTCACCCAAGCTCTTGCCCGCGATATCCAAAACCAGCGAGCCTATGCAGGGCAGGATGAAGAAGAGGGGCAGCAGGATTTTGGGAACTTTGGCGAGGGTCGGTTTGAACTTGATTTTGCACGTGAGCAGGATGACGGGAATCGCCGCCATAGAGATCAGGAACAGATACAGGATGAACCAAAGCTGGCCGGGGGTGAAGCCGCCCGTATAGCCGGACAGGTCGGTCTCCTTCGTGAAGAAGAGGATGTATTGCGCGAAATATCCGCCCGTGTAGCCGTTGTGGAAGCGCTCGGCGAAATAGGTCTGTGCGGGGATGACCAGCAACAGCCCCGCGACCAGGGGGATGAGCAACTTCCGCACACGCTCCTTGGCATACGCGCCGGGACTGCGCTTTTGCAGGGCGTTGGCGGTGCCGATCCCCGCGATCACGAACAGCAGGGGCATAAACCAGGGCCAAGTCGCGGCGATAAAGGCCGTCGTGCCGCGGATATCGGCGCCTTTTATATAAAAATTCTCCCCAAACGAGTTGTAGATCATAAAGATATGATAGGGGAAGAGCATCAGTACGGCTATCCAGCGCAGGTTGTCTATGTGGTGTTTTCGCATATTTTCCTCTATTTTGTCCACCCAAGCAGCCAGTCAACAACATGGAACTGGCGAATGCCGTCATAGTTTGCGCTACGCGGGATTTCGTCCATGGTGAGCAGCAGCGGGGTTCGGTGGTTCAACTTCGTTTATATTTTCGCCCTCTTCAAGCGCAGGGCATTGGTTAGGACGGAGACGGAGGACAAACTCATTGCAGCTGCTGCGACCAAGGGGGAGAGGAGGAGGGCGGGGTTGTTTGTGAGGAGGAAGAGGAGGCCGGCGGCGATCGGGATGCCGAGGACGTTGTAGCCGAAGGCCCAGAATAGGTTTTGTTGGATGTTGCGCATGGTTTTGCGGGAGAGGGTGAGGGCGGCGGGGACGTCGTTCAGGTCGCCGCGCATCAATACGAGGTCGGCGCTCTCCATGGCGACGTCAGTGCCTGTGCCGAGCGCGATGCCGAGATTGGCTTGGGCGAGGGCGGGCGCGTCGTTAATGCCGTCCCCCACCATGGCTACACATTGGCCTGCGGCCTGCAGTTTTGCCACTTGGGCGGCTTTGTCGCCGGGCAACACTTCGGCCAATACCCGGGTGATGCCCGCCTGCGCCGCGATGGCGCGCGCGGTTTTTTCGCTGTCGCCCGTCAGCATATACACTTCCAAGCCCATGCTTTGCAGGCGCGCCACTGCCGTTGCGCTGCTTGGTTT
>WREI01000112.1 GCA_009779405.1 Clostridiales bacterium | reverse complement strand
GTGAGGATATAGCCGACGCAGGATTTGGGGCTGTGGTTTTTGTTGTTGGCTTCCACGGCTTCGATTTTTACATAGCCCAAGTCGAAGCCTTGGTGTTCGCCGTTTTGGAGGGCTTCCTTTTCGGTGATAACTTCGCAATCGGGGTTGCGGGTTTGGATCAGTTTGAGATTGTTATGGTCGCTGTGCTGGTGGGTCACCAAAATTAAATCTGCGGGCAGGTCGTAACCCTCGCCCGCGTAGGGGTCGATATAGATGACTTTGCCCTCCGCCGTGATGATGCGGAGACTGCCGTGGCCTTGATATAAGAGTGTTGCCATCGCTTTTTCTTCCTTATCTATTATTATGTTGTCTTCGTTGTCGGGGGTTGCGGTTGCCGGGGGTTCGGACGGGCGGATGGTATCCCGCCCAGGCGATTCGATCGCCCCTACCGTGGGGGCGGGGCTGTCGATGGGGGCAGGGGTCTCCTCCGGCCCCGTTTTCTTTGGCCACAGCAACAGGACGCAGCCAGCCAGAAGCAATGCTGTCACCAATATCAGGATTGCAGTTTTCAAACGATCCTTTTTATTCGCGGACTCTTCCTGTCCAAAGAGCATGATCCGTAAGTGGGCGGGACCGCGAAAGGCTTTCGTGATCCAGTATGCGATTTCAAAGTCGACCATGCTGTGGATAAGAGTGCCGACGCCTACGAGGAGGAGGACCCAGAGCGCAAAGTTTTCCGCCGCTGCGCCTTTTGTCGCATAGGTACCGGCAAACCAAAAAAACGTGACGACCACGACCTCCGCCGTCGCATGGATGATACCTATGATCAGGGAAAACAGGCGCATTCGCCAAGTATCGCCCAGCACGGTGGGACGCATTTTTATATAGAACGCGCCAAGCGTAACAAAAATCATGTGGGATGCGGCGCGAAGCACGACATCGGGCGGCGCACTGAGGGCGAAGCCAAGGGTGGTGCCGATAGCGACGGCTATGGCAATACCCGGAGACAGGAACATGGCGATCAGCACCGCCACATGACTGGCAAGGGTGAAAGTCATTGTCAAAATCGGCAGTCTGGGCATAAACATCGGTACCAATATGCCCACCGCACTCAGCAGTGCGGCGATGGTGATTTGCCGGGTAAGGCGGCTTGTGTTCATCTTATTCGCTCCAATCGTTTCTGTGTGGATTATATATGATTGGCGGGGCGGACGCAAGGGTGGATTGATTCATGCGAACAAAAGCTAAGCAACTGTGGAAAATTCGTTAAATATTTCTTTTTGATAAAGCTTGTATGTGCTTTGTGTAAATGGTATACTACGTTAAATTGGGAGAGATATGTCCCTATAATATGGAGGAAAATATGCGCGTAAAACGATTTCTTGCATGCTTGATGGCTCTGCTGTTGGCCATCGCTTTGGTTCCCGCTCTGAAACAGGCAGCTGCAGCGCCGGGAGACGCCGGCGTATACATGGTCGAGATTTACGGCGGCGGCGGCAGCGGCACGACCAACAGCTATTGCCAATATGACTATGTGATACTCTTTAACAACACCGAGCAGGCGGTGTTGCTGGACGGCTGGTCATTGCAATATATGACCGCCGGACAGAGCGGCCCCACCAATAGCGCCGCGAACATCGCGACACTGTCGGGAACGATTGAAGCGAAGAGCTATTTTCTCGTGCAGGGCGCAGGCACCGCGAACACAAGCCGGGAATTTCCGATAGACCCGGACTGCATCACCTCCCTCGCACTGCCGACCGGCAGCGCGTCGTCGAACTATAAGCTTGCATTAGTCACAAACAGCACGCCGCTGACGGGGCTGAGCGTCCCCAATATCGCGTCCAGCACTGTGATAGCGGACTTCGTGGGCTTGGAAGGGGCGAGTCCCTTGCTGTATCTGGGCGCGGGCCCCGTGCCATACGGCACGCCCAACCCCACCCTCACTGGCACAAGATGTCTGACCCGCAACAGCAGCTTCGCGGGCAATAACAATCTCGAATGGTCGGTCACGACTACGGCGGGCGATTTTCGCATTCTGAATACCCTCGGCGGCGGCAGCACTGCACCGAGCAAAGCCGTTGTCGGCTGGACCTTCGGCACGGTCAATGACCCTGAGATCGCAAGTTCCGACCCCTCTCTCAGTCAGGAAATGAACCTCAACCGGCTCGTGCATTTTGACGGGCTGCTGACGGGTCGCTTCTACAACCACGGTTCGCAGACCATCGGCGGCGTGACCACAAACAAGCGTGCCTATGGCGCGGTCGGCTGGGACTGGGAAGAGGACGTTGCCGACGACGGCAAGGCTTTCTATTTTTCCTTCTATACCACGGGCTACAAAAAGCTGACGATCAGTTTCCAGGCTGCCAGCTCTAACACGGGTCCGAAATATCTGCAAGCGCAGGCGAAGATAGGCGGCGTATGGGAGGATGTGCCCGGCGCGGCGCTGACTTTGGAAGCGGGCGGCAGTTGGAAGACGCTCAACGCAACTGCCATCAACCTGCCCGTTTGGGATCTCCCGGCGGGGACGCTCTTGGAGATGCGCATCGTGCGCATAGGCAGCGACGCCTGCGCACGTGCTGAGATTGCACCGGGCGGTTCCTGTCAGATCGACGACCTGCTCATTGAAGGCGTGAAGATGGGCTCGGGCGAAACCCTGGCGCCCGCGCCCGCGATTGTGACGGCAGATCCCCCACCCAGCGCCGGTACCATCGCCGCGCGGGATTATATCACCCTTACCTGCGCGACCCCGCTGGCAACGATATTCTATAAGGCGGGCTCCGCGAATTATGTGGAAGTTGCGAGCGGCACATCGGTTCCTGTATACAACGGCATGCCCATCACGGCCTATGCCGCATTGGACGGCGCATACAACGGGCCTTCGAGCGTTTTCCAATATACCATAGACAATACAGCGGACGAACTGGGCGCACGCGTCGGCACGGGACCGGTTGTCATTGAAGAGATTTACGGCAAGGGCGGCAATGTCGGCGCGCTCTATACCGAGGATTATATCGTGCTCCGCAACATCTCGGATACGACCGTGGACATCGGCGACTGGTCTCTGCTCTTTGCCACGCAGAACCAGCCGTTTACGACCACGCAGGCGCCCACACGCTGCTTTACCTTTGCGCCCGGCACAGAGATACGCCC
>WREI01000111.1 GCA_009779405.1 Clostridiales bacterium | reverse complement strand
TTGGTGATGGTCGTCTTGCCCGCGCCCGTGGAGCCGACAAACGCGATTTTCTGCCCGGGCTTGGCATATAGGGACAGGTTGTGCAGAACGGGTTGCCCCTCGTTGTAACCGAAAGTGACGTTCTCAAAGCGCACGTCGCCGCATAGAAGGCGTTCCGTGCCATCCCCCTCCAGCCAGCGCAGACCCTCCGAATCATGAATCAACGTCACATCCCCTTCGTCCACTTCCGGGGCTTCATCCATCAGCACAAAGATGCGCTCTGTGCCCGCCAGCGCGTTTAATATCACATTCCACTGCATGGAGATTTGGGAGATGGGCTGGGAGAATTGGCGGGAATACTGCAAGAACGCCGCGATGGTGCCGATGTTCATCGCCGTTTGCGCCGCCAAGCCGAACTGGCCAAGCAGCATCAACACGCCCACTGCCGCAACCGCCGTATAGAGAACATAATTCAGATTGCCCATGATGGGCATCAGCACTATGGCATAGGCGGTCGCGCCGGTGGAATCCTTGCGCAATTCCTCCGCCAGCGGCTCAAAGTCGCGGCAGGCGCGGCGTTCGTGGTTGAACAACTGCACCTCGCGCTGCCCGTCTATATATTCCTCCATAAAACCGTTCGCCCTGCCCATGGTCGCCATGCGCCTGCGGAAAAGCTGCGCAGATTTTTTGGACAGGCCGTTTGCGATCAGGAGCATCATACCGAAGAAAACCAGCACGACCAGGGTCAAGTGCCAGGAGAGTATGAACATAGCCACGAGTATTGCCGCGACTTGTACCACGTTGCCCATCAGCACGGGTAGGGCATTGCCGAGCATTTCGCGCAGGGCGTCCGTATCGTTGGTAAAGCGGCTCATCACCTCGCCGTGGGGGTACGTATCGAAATATTTCACGGGCAGCTTCTGCAAATGCGAAAACATATCGCGGCGCAGGCGCAGTAGGATGCCCGTGGAAACGGGGAGCATGATGCGCGGCGACAGATAGCTTGCAATCGCGGAGAGGGCATAGAGCACGGCGAGCAGAACCAGATTTTGCACGAACGAGCCGAGTTCGACGATGCCGTTTTTGAACACGTTCTCCAGACTGTTGAAAATCGGCTTCAACAGATAGGTGCCGAAAACGGAGCCGAATACAAACACCAGCATGCATAAAATGGCCAAAATGACGCGCCACTTATAGGCGCCGAAATAGTGCAGCAGCCTGCCGAAACTCTTGCGCACACTCTTCGGGCGGCGGGGGTTGGCGCCTGTGGAGGCGGCTTGCTTTTTCTCCACGCTTACAGCCCCCCTCTCTGCTGGGATTGACAGATTTCCCGATAGATTTCGCTACGCTCCAGCAGCTCCTCGTGCGTACCCTGCGCGGATATCCGGCCCTCGTGCAGCACGAGGATGCTGTCCGCTTCCTCTATGCTGGCGATGCGTTGGGCTATGATGATTTTCGTCACGCCCGGATATTCGTCACGGAACGCGGTGCGTATCTTCGCATCCGTCGCCGTATCCACAGCGGAAGTGGAATCGTCCAAAATCAAAATCTTCGGATTCCGCAATAGGGCGCGGGCGATGCAGAGCCGCTGCCGCTGCCCGCCCGATAGGTTGACGCCGCCCTGCTCCAATTTGGTGTCATAGCCGTCCGGCATAACCTCGATAAAATCTTTCGCACAGGCTGCCGCTGTCGCCCTGTCCAATTCCTCCTGCGTCGCGTTTTCATTGCCCCATAGCAAGTTTTCGCGTACGCTGCCCGAAAACAGCACGTTCTTTTGCAGCACCATGCCGATGCTCTCGCGCAGGATTGCTGTGGCATACTCGCGCACATCGTGTCCGCCGACGCGCAGGGTGCCGCTATACACATCATAGAGCCGCGGAATCAGCTGTGCCAGCGTCGTCTTGCCGCTGCCCGGTTCGCCCAATATGCCGAGCAC
Source organism: Clostridiales bacterium (assembly GCA_009779405.1). Taxonomy (GTDB): domain Bacteria; phylum Bacillota; class Clostridia; order Christensenellales; family CAG-138; genus WRCT01. The sequence continues at coordinate 1,373 of WREI01000111.1, read as the reverse complement.
CGATCCGCTCGGAATGCTTAAATTTATATTCCGCAAATGCATCTTTTCGGGATCATTCGTATACGAAAAACTGACGTTTTCAAAGACGATCTCGCCTGTCGTAGCCTTCACATCGGAATTTTCATTTGCATCAATAGCGGGGACTTCATCCAACACCTCCACCACGCGACGTATGGAAGCGGTGGAGATGACAATATTGATCAGTGCCATGGAGATGAGCATCAGGGAAATGAGCACGTTGCCAATATAACTCAGATAACTGATCAGCAGGCCCGGTTCCATATTCCCGCCCAGCAACTCCTGCCCGCCGAACCACAGCGTGGCTAACAGGCAGGCATACATGGTCAATGTCATCACGGGGCCGTTGAGGATGATGATGCGCTCCGCCTTAAACTGGGCGCGGCGCAGGGCGTCAGCACTCTCGTTGAATTTCTCCTCCTCGTGCTTTCTGCGCACAAAGGCCTTCGCGACGCGTATGCCGATGAGATTTTCCTGCGTGCTGGCGTTCAGCTTATCGTAGCGCTTCAGCATCTTCCGAAACTGCGGGTAAGCGGTTTTGGATACAAGAAAAACGGTAGCCGACAAAAACAGCGCGGCGGCCAGCATAATCAGCGAGAGACGACTGTTGATGCGAATGGCCATATAGACCGCCATAATCAGCATCACGGGGTTGCGTATCATCATGCGCATACAGAGCATGAAAGCCTGCTGGATAAAGGTGATATCCTGCGTGGTGCGCGTGACGAGGGACGCGGTGGTGAATTTATCGCGGTTGGCGAAGCTGAAGCCGGAGATTTTCTCCATTAAGGATGTGCGCAGATTCTTTGCGAAGCCGTTCGCCGCGATGCTCCCGACTATGGCGGATGCCGCACCCAATATCAGCGCGATGGCGGCCATAATGATAACACGTGTACCCGTTTGCACAACGGCGGCAGCGGAGGTTTCGACGGCGTTCACCTGGTCGATCAATTCGCCCATGCGAACGGGTATGGCCACTTCCAACGCGACCTCGACCAAAATCAGCATCGGGCCCAAAATCGTCAGCCATGCATATTTTTTCACATGCCGCAACAGGACTTTCAGATGGTGTAACAATTTATTTTTCCTCAACGGGTACTATGCGCTGGCCCTTCAATTTCGCCAGCTCCACGCTCTCCATCAAACAGCGTATGCGCGTGCCATCTTCTTCGTGCATTTCTTCCAATATGTTGCCATGATTGCGTATCGCCTGCACGGCGTCATAGTTCGCGTATGGTACAAAGAATTCGACCCTGCGCTTGCGCCCGGCCAGGAACTCCTCTATGCGCGCCTGCAAGGCGGGTATCCCCTCCCCCGTCCCCGCGCTGATATAGATGCCGTCCGAGCGGCGCGGC
>WREI01000110.1 GCA_009779405.1 Clostridiales bacterium | reverse complement strand
TGGAGCTTCCAAGCAGATTCGAACTGCTGACCTCATCCTTACCAAGGACTTCTCGCTTCCGTTCGGACGTGCACCGAATGTTCCGGAATGCTTGATATGCAAGGGTTTTCAAATCATTATCTGCACCAAACGCACTGTTGCGCACGGGCGATAAAGGTCCGGAACGTTCAACTTGTTAGCAGGTGGTTAGCAGGAAACTGTGCACATGGTGAATTGGTTAGCACAAAATTCCGAAGAGCCTATCGACAGTTAAGTAGGAATAAATGCGATTATAAAATATTTTTCTTGACTTAACGGCAATTGCGTGGTATACTATGCAGAGCAAGGAGGCTATGCGTATGCAGCGAAAAATCGAAGCGAAGCTTGTTGAATGGAAGAACAAAACCGCAGGGCGCATGCCCCTGTTGCTTTATGGCGCCCGCCAGGTGGGCAAGACCTATATCCTTGACGACTTCGGCGCCAGACATTTCAGGAACGTTGTGAACATCAACCTGGAGACCAATCTGTCGGTGGCACGGTACTTCAAGGACGACATCAGCCCGGAGCGCATTATACGCTTCCTGGAAACCGTGGTCAATGAGGTCATTACGCCTGGCGAGACGCTGATTATTTTCGATGAAATCCAGTCCTGCGAGCGGGCGCTCACCTCGCTGAAATACTTCTGCGAGCAAGCGCCGGAGTACCACGTGGCGGCGGCCGGCAGTCTGCTGGGCGTCGCCATCAACCGCGAGCATTTTTCTTTCCCGGTCGGAAAAGTGGAAAGCTTGACCCTCCATCCCCTGGACTTTGAGGAGTACCTCTGGGCGTTGGGCGAACAGCGGCTGGTGGAGGAAATACGCGGCTGCTGTGCCGAGCTGCGTCCCATGCCGGAGGCGCTGCACTTGAAGGCCATTGAGTTGTATCGCACGTATCTGATCGTGGGAGGGATGCCAGCCTGCGTGGATGCCTTTGCGAAAGCCCGGAAAACCGTGTTGATCCCCGGCATTCAGAACGAGATCATCAACAACTATGTGGCGGATATGGCCAAGTACGCCGAGCTTTCCGATACAGTGAAAATCCGCGCCTGCTATGAGTCCATTCCGGCGCAACTGGCCAAAGAGAACAAGAAATTCCAGTACAAGGTGGTGCAGAGGGGCGGCAGCGCCTCGCTGTTCGGCGCGTCCATCGAATGGCTGGTGCAGGCGGGCGTGGTACTGAAGTGTAAAAAGCTCGACCACGCGTTCAATCCAATCGCGGTCTACACAGATTTGTCCTCGTTCAAGCTCTACCTGAGCGACGTCGGCCTGCTCACCATGCGCGCCGGCATCCCTCAGCAGACAGTGCTTTCCGGCGAGAGTAACCTGTTTATGGGGTCGGTTGCCGAGAATTACATCGCGCAGTCACTTGCCGCCAATGGGCGTCAGCTGTACTATTGGGCCAGCGAGAACACCTCGGAGCTGGACTTCGTGCTGCAGGACGGCACGGACATCATCGGCGTGGAAGTGAAGAAAGGCATTAAAACCCGTTCACGCTCCCTGAGCATTTTCACGCAAAAATATGCGCCTGCCTGGTCCATCCGCTTTTCCGAGAAGAATTTCGGCACGGAGGGGAATGTGCGGGCAATTCCGCATTATGCGGCGTTTTGCGTGTAGGCAGTTTATCAGTTCAATAGAGCCAGGTTTTCTCGTTTGAGAGCCTGGCTTTATTTATTTCATCTAAGGTCACCGGGGCGAGCGCCCAGATAGTCTTTACTCCGGATTGTCTTGCCGATTATCCAATAAATCCAATCCAAACCCCTTGACAATCAAGGCTTTTTCGTTTTCATCAGATAATAAATCGGATAAGATTCGTCTTAATCAAATGAATTATCTAATCCAGTCCCCAAAATCCAATTAGAGGTTCTGTTATTCTGACTGTCCCTTTGGATATACTTTTTTCGCCTCATGTCTTGCAGCAAATTTTTAACCTTGATTTCTTTCTGCTTCTCATCCAACACATCCGGTAACTTATCGAAGAGCAGCCCGCGAATATCGCTGCGGGAAGCTCTCTTGAATTTTTTTAAATAGGCAATTACAAGATCGCAGTAGTGAGAATCATCAAAGCCTTTGTTTTTAATGTATTGCGCGCTCTTGTCCAAAGCAGCCGCAACGGACGCTGAAACAAAGATATTAGGATACTTGCCCTCGATTATTCCCATTGAACGCAGGTGCTGCGCAGCTTCCTTCGAGATCGGCAGCTTCTTTTGCACCCGGTCAATGAGGAAGACGCAATTCAAGTCGAAGTCCGGGTTGTCGCGGTTGAGAAAGAGCACCCGGCTGTAGTTCTCATTGAGCAGCTTCCCATAAACCGTAACAGCAACCTTGTTTTGTTCCAAAGCGTAATCCGGGAGCGGAAAATATCTATTCCATAAGATAAAGAACACCTTGCGTATGCCCATCGCGGCAGTGTCAATCATCCGAAAATTAGTCATAGCTTCGGTCAGCAATTGATTGCGGTAGAATGGCGGATTATACCCCGCCCGCAACACTGGCTCTATCGTGCCCGGCAAAAAACTTCCGGGATTGACAAAGTCAATCTTATCCTCAAACTCATTTACATAGATGCGGTTGCCTATGCGATAATCGGCGTGGGCAATGCAGTTGTGCAGCAACTCGCGAAGCATCCAGTTATTATACTGCTGCGTCTCGGTCGGAAACAAGGTCAATTGATTCGGCATATAGCGATATGTCAGATTGCGTATCTTTGCGGATACCTTATCCACGGCTTGAATGAAAGGAATTTTGAAAATCTCATAGTCCTTATTGCTGCCATCCGCGCCGTAAAGCCGCCACATGATTTCGGGAGGGGCATTAAACAAGTAATCATAATCGCTGTTTCCCAGAAGAATCATCGCGGTATGGGTCAACTGGCCGTTCACCATGAGCTTTAATTTGGTAAGAAAGTCAGTATCGTTCATGCTGTCTATTCCCTCAGAGATGTGCGCCCTGTTCTTATTCAGCTTGTACTGTTCCCGGGCAAACGCGATCGCTTCCTTGTCCAGCATATCAAGAGTGGCGCCCTCAAGAATCAATTTGGACCAGTCTTTTTTCTCCTGTCCGCGGATACGGTCAAGCTCTTCCACCGATAAAGCGCCGAGAGATTCCCCGTTGCGCCCATAGAAATGATTATGCCAGCCCGTGGGAGCGGCGGTTGCGGCGGCGGGTATCTGAAACATAATCACGCGCTTGCGGTTGCCATCCACAACTGGGTATACCTCAAAAACATCTATGAAGGAAATTCCGCCGGTAGTTCCCTGTGAAATCTCTTGTTTGAGTGTATCAAGGCCCTTTGTATCGCGATAGGTGCTACCCACCACGGCCTTGTCTCTATTGCGCA
>WREI01000109.1 GCA_009779405.1 Clostridiales bacterium | reverse complement strand
CGTTTCTTGACTGCGTTGACTGCTCTTTTAATACGTGCCATTTTCGTTCTCCTTACTTATACGGGATGAGCTTGCGAATCTTGTCCGCTTCGCAATCCGCGATATAGCCGACTTGGCGCAGGCCGCGCAGGCGTTTGGTGTTCTTCTTGGTGAGGATGTGGCTCTTATAGGCCTTGCCGCGCTTGATTTTACCCGATTTGGTCAAATCGAAACGCTTGGCCGCGCCACGGTGGGTCTTGATTTTCGGCATCTGTGTTCGTTCTCCTTGGTGTTGTTTATTTTTCCGGTTTGGCTGCGAGTATCATGGTCATATTGCGGCCCTCTTGTTTGGGGGCCTTTTCCATGATGGCCGCGCCGCCGAGCATCTCAAAGAAGGTCTTCATGACATCCTCGCCGATGCTGCCCTTGGTGATTTGCCTGCCGCGGAAGCGGATGGAGGCCTTCACCTTGTCGCCGCCCTTCAGGAATTTGATGCATTGTTTGGCCTTGATCTCCATGTCGTGCGTGTCGATCGTGGCGGACAGGCGAATTTCTTTCAGTTCGACAATCTTCTGGTTCTTCTTCTGCTCCTTCTCACGCTTTTCCATGTCGAAGCGATATTTGCCGTAGTCCATGAGTTTGCACACGGGCGGGGTGGCATTTGGCTGGATTTTGACCAAATCCAGTTCGGCCTCATCCGCCATGCGCTGCGCGGTGCGGATATCGACGATGCCAAGCTGGCTGCCGTCGCTCCCGATGAGACGCACTTGCGGGTCGCGAATCGCTTCGTTGATTTGTTGGTCGTTCTTGCTGATGGTTTTTTCCTCCTTCAATAATAAAATACGGACGCAAACGCGCCCGCCAAAATACAAAGCCTTGCTCTATGTGTGGAACCGACAGATACGAAAATCGGGCGGTGAGAGGCAGGCACCTCTGCTTGTCATTGCTATTATATGCATGGGAACTGTTTTGTCAATGGCTTTTCAAAAAAAGCAGGGACAAATCATTATTATTTGCCCCTGCGTGACCATGAATTTACATATTACCTTGTAGATTTGTCGTAGGGTATGCCCTCCGCCTTGGGGGCGCGGGATTTCTTGGAGGTCAGGATCAGCAGAACCATCGTTACGATATAAGGCAGCGCGGGCCAGAAGTAGGTGTCCACGCCGTTGAGCGGGATTTTCGGGATGAACGAAAGGCTGCCCGCATAGGAGCCGAACACCATGAACAGGGCGAAGAACAGGGACGCGCCCAGGATGTTGAACGGCTTCCAGTTACCGAAGATCATAACCGCCAGGGCCAGGAACCCGTAGCCTGCAACCGTGGACGAGAACGCGCCGCCCGCCGCAAACGCGAAGGCCAAGCCGCCGACGCCCGCTAGGAATCCCGAGATCATGACGCCCGCGTAGCGCATCTTGTACACGTTGATACCGACCGAATCCGCTGCCTGGGGATGCTCGCCGCAGGAGCGCATGCGCAGGCCAAAGCGGGTCTTATACAGCAATATGACCGCCGCCGCAAATAGTATGATGGCTATTGGCGTTGTGATAAACAGATTCTTGAATACAAGGTTCTGTACCAGATTCTGCTGTTGCTGTATGCCGAAGGCAGCGGCGTTCAGGCGTATCCAGGGGGGGATGATGATATTGGATTTGCCCTGCCCCTGCACCGCCCAAGTAATGACGATGGAGAGAGCCGGTGCCAGCAGGTTCAGTGCCGTACCGCCGATGGTCTGATCGGCTTTCAGGTTGATGGACGCAAAGGCCAGCAGCAGTGAGAATATGACGCCTGCCGCCGCCGCACAGGCCAAGGCGATCAAGACCACAGCCTGCGGGCTCATCGGGCGCTGCATATTCGCGGCAGCACCCGCGAGATAATCCCGATTGAACCCGATTGCCGAGAATTTCTCCATCTCTTCCGGCGTCATCGCTTTGCCGACATTCATTAGTAAAGTGCCGACGTTCTGTCTGTTTTCGTTGAATGTGGATAGGGCATTGATCATCAGCGTACCCGCAAGCGCGCCTATGATCATAATGCCTTCCAGCGCGAGGTTGATGATACCGCTGCGCTCGGAATACATACCGCCGACGGCAACCAGGAGCAACGGCACTGCGAACAGAATGGTCGCACCTAAGATATCACCCAAGACTGTCCAACTCATTGTGCTTCCACCTCGCTTTCCTCAGATTTTTCTTCCGCAATCGGCGCTTCGAGTTCCCCGATCGGCGCTGCCGCGACAGGCGCGGTTTCCGCGTTGACGTTGGACTTATCGAATTTGAAGACCTTGCCGAGATACAGTTTGATCAGCAGCGCGAATGCGGACAGATACAGTATGACCGCGACCGCGATGTTGACGACTTCTCTCGAATAGATGGGCTGCAAACTCTCGCCGCCGACATTGACATAGGATACAAACAGAGCACTGAATATGATCCCGAGCGGATGGGACGTGGCAAGTAAGGCGACGGTGATGCCGTCGAAGCCCTGCGGTAAGAGAGACTTGATGATGGTGTAGTCCATCGTACCCGCGAGATACGCGATGCCGCCGCCAAGGCCTGCCAGCGCGCCCGCAATGACCATGGAGAGCACGATATTGCGCTTTGCGTTGATACCCGCATAGAGACTGGCGTTGCGGTTGTTGCCGCAGGCCTTCAGCTCATAGCCAAAGGTCGTGCGATTTAGAATGAACCAGCAGATGACGGCAAATACGACCGCAATCAGGATGCCTATATTGATATAGGTGGTTATCTTACCCGATGCGGGATCCTTGAACAGATCGCCGAGGAACCACTTGGGCAATACCGCGCCCGGATTCGCCACGTTCAGCGGCGCCGTGCGTTCGGTCAATTGGCTGCCCACCCAATAGGGCGGCGTCATCTTCTCGATATTCATGCACAGGAGGTTTACGGTGTTGAGACCTATCCAGTTGAACATGATTGAGGTAATGACTTCGTTTACGTTAAACAGCGCCTTGAAGAGACCCGGGAAAATGCCCCAGGCAGCTCCCGCGATGAGCGCGCCCAGCAGACACCAATACCAAGGCAGACCGGGGGTTATAATGCGAACCCCATCCACTATCTCGCACTTGCCCGTCAACAGGGCGAGGGCGAGGGCGGCAAATGCGCCGACCGTAAACTGGCCGCTCGCGCCGATATTGAAGAGACCCGTTTTGAACGCGAAGCCCACCGAGAGACCCGTCATCAGCAGGGGTGCCGCCGTATAGAAAATCTTCGCGATCTTCTCGATTACCATGGCACTGGTCAGGTTTGGCTGGGTCATGCCAATGGTAATCATGGTGGCGAACTTGTTGAAGGCGATTTGCACGGAATTGGTGACCTTCACGCCGTTTATAATCATAAACGCGTCTTTGTGCACGACAAAGAACAAGAGCAACTGACAGAAAATCAGACCTGCCACAATGGCAACCAGTGAGGAAAGAAAACTCACTAAACCCTGTTTCAATTTCATGCGCCCTGCACCTCCT
>WREI01000108.1 GCA_009779405.1 Clostridiales bacterium | reverse complement strand
TGTCATGAAGCGGCATTTATTGCATAGCCTGCGCAGTGTTGTGCGGGCGCCTTGGAAGGCGCTGGTCTTCTTTGTTTTGATTGCCTGCGTAACGGCCATCCTGTTTCTGGGGCTGGGGGCGTACGCGGCGGGCAATATTGCGATCGCGGAGGGCGACGCGAACTATGTGACGATCGCCGATTTTCAGTTTATCGGGGACAATTATCCCGATGCTTCCGTGGCCGATGAGGAGATTGCCGACGCGATTGCCGCCTTCCCTTGGGAGGAAGTCCGGCTTGCGCCGGGGATCGTGTCCGTTGCGCCCGCTTTGCGGATGACGGGGTTGCCGCAGGGGTATACCATTCCCAATCAGTGGTCTGTATCGCCCTACCGCGACCATGTGATTTTGATCCTGTACTGCGTGATGCCTTCTTACAGCTACGGCACGGAGCTGTGGGGCTTTTCCGTGGAACGGGCTATGTACCCGTTGGATTTTCCCATGGACGAAAATCGGGAGTTCATCTTTTTTCCGGAACCGGATCCGGAGCACCCCCTCTTCGCGCGCGCCAGAACCTATGCCATCGTCGGGAATACCTCTTGGGTGGGTAACAGAAAAAGCATCCTTTTCACGGATCTACAACCCATCTGTGAGACTATAGGTATCGATTCCATAGAGAGCGTATTGGATATTACGGATAACAAAACCGAGTTCTTGGAGCATCTGCCACCCGATTATGAAATGCTTGTTGATTTTCTTTTGCGTGAGAATGCGGGGTTGAACGTGATCGTCACCAACAATCTCGACGCGCTGCCCGAGTTTCACCAAAATCAGATACTCGGCAACAGCGAGGGGCGCTGCAGATTTACCGCGGAAGAAGTGGCGGATGCTGCGAAACTCTGTGTCATTACGCGGAATATCGCCAATGCGACGGGTTTGGGCATAGGCGATACGCTGGCGCTGCGTCTCTGCAATCCATCCACATCACTGACCGGCACGGCCCAGAGCAGTGAGAGCGAGGACGCGGTATTTGCCATTATCGGCATCGTGGAACCCTCGGAGCAGGCGATGTGGGGGAATGTCTATGTGCCCGGCACAGCGGAGTCCTATGCGCTCGCCCGGGCCAACAGCTTTTCGCTCGGGCAGGTGGTCCTGAAAAACGGGCAGGCCGAGACGTTCTCGGCCTACGCGACGCCCCTGCTGCCTGCGCGCGTGCGCATGAACATCTATGACCAGGGCTATGCCTCTGCGGAGAAGGCGTTTTTATCCGCGATTCAGACGGGGGCCATCTTGGCTTTGGGCAGTTTGGCCGCGTTTTTGATCGTGCTGGCGGTCTTCGGTTTCCTGTTCGCCTTCCGCCAGCGGGAGAGCGCGGATACGATGCTGACCCTTGGCGCAAAGAGCCTGTGGGTGCGCGCATATCTCTGCTTCGGTGCGGGCATATTGGCAGCGCTGGCCGCTGCCGCGGGCGCGGTGGCCGGTTATCTCCTCTCGGGGCGTTTGAACGAGACCCTCTTTACCCGCGCGGTAAATCCCTGGGACAGCAAATACTCCGATTCCGCGTTGGGTATGCAGAAGGACTTTTTGCAGAGTATACCCAAAGTTCCCGCCTATCTGTTTTTGCTCGTTATTTTTGGCGCGGTACTCTGTGCCGTGCTCTTCCTCTTGTTTTTCTCGCAACGCGCGATTTCGGTGCGCAGTGTGGCCTACGGCCGCACCGGCATGAAGAAAACCAAGCGGCGCGCAAGCGGCTATGTCCCCAAGAAGGAGCGCAAGAGCAGGGCGGCACGGGGGGGCGCGCTGAAATATGCCTGGCTGTCCATGACCCGTGGCGGCACCTCCCGCTTCCTCGTCAGCTTCGGCGCCTGTCTGGTGCTGGCCGTCTTTGTCTGCGCGGTGAATACATCCGCCGTTCGCTTTGCACAGCAGCAGGAAGCACTGTATGACAATACGCTCATTGAGGGGGCTTTCACCAATTTCTTCGGCAATTCCGTGACCAATCTCAATGTCGCGGCGGATGCTGTACAGCTCTTACGCGAGTCACCCTATGTGCAGGATGTGTACACCGCCACGCGCGGGCATCCCGCCTATCCCCTCCTGCGCGCGAAGGATTATGAATACTATTACAAAGAGCTCAGTAATATATATGCCCGGGAGGGCTTTGATTACGAGGCCTCCCGCTGGCCCAAGCTGATCCTGACGGATAAGCTACGCATCGCACCCGAGTTTGCCTATGGCAGCGGCGAAGTCAACATCACTTGGGCAGAGGGCTGGGATGAGACGCGATTTGCCGCGCAGACGGCGGACGACCAACGCGTCTGCATCGTTCCCGAATCCTGGATGCAGGGCAAAGTCATGGCAGAGCTTGACGCCTATTACGCAAAGGCAAGCGGAGAGGCGCTGGAACCCCTGATTGTGGAGACCGAAGCAGGGGGACACGAGGTGCATGAGTGGTACGAATACGAAGACGAAAACGGAGATTTGCAGTATCCGATCGTTCTGTATAGAGAAGGCCGGTCTGTTTATGTAAAAGTAAATGGAGAAGAGCTGGAGCCGCTCACGCGCATGCGTGATGATGGCATAGAAGAAATGGTTTTCTACTACCTATACGAGGATGAGAATGGGAATATGGTGTGGCCGACCCGGGAATTCAGGCCTATAGCGCCCGTTCCCGTCGAGCTCGGCAGTTTCATCATCCTCGGTGTGTATCCGAATTATAATGACAGGCTCCAAGAGTATGCGGAGATCGTCGGCTGCTTTGCGAGCGCGGGCGCGCGTGAGAACTTCTACTGCCCCGCCGGGCAGACTTTCACCCAGACCCTATGGTATTCACGCTGGACTCCTGCGTTCGGCTATGAATCGTGGACAGAGACCCGGGACATTGCGGAGACCCGGAGCGCGGCTGCCTTCACCTTGCAAAACGCGCGCGACGTGGACGCCTTCAAGGCCTTTCTGGCCGAAAACCATTTCGGCTATCCGGGCAGCTATGGCAGGCGCGGCTTTGTATATCTGCGCGACCGTGCCTTCCTCGAGGCGCGCAGCAGTCTGGCGCGGCAGCGCAGTTATTTGGAGAATATCTCCGTGCTGCTCTATGGGCTTTCCGTTGCCGTCAGCGTTTTTCTGGCCTATCTGCTGATCTCGGGGCGCAGAACGGAGTTGGCACTGATGAAGAGTGTTGGGACGGGCGGATTGCGGATCTTCCTCTCCTTCTTCTTTGAACAGCTGATGCTGGCGCTGCTGGCGGGTGGGGCGGGGCTCTTGCTCAGCTTTGCCGTATGGCAGGGCTTGCCCTTGCAGGGTATGCTGGGGATCGGGATTGTGTGTGCGTGCTATGTCCTGGGTTGTGCCGTATCGATTGCCGCGCAGTGCCGGGTGTCGGTGCGCGCGCTGTTTACGGATGAATAGCGACGTGGTGCACCGCATGAGAGACGGGATCTTTGTGTCATGAAGCGGCATTTATTGCATAGCCTGCGCAGTGTTGTGCGGGCGCCTTGGAAGGCGCTGGTCTTCTTTGTTTTGATTGCCTGCGTAACGGCCATCCTGTTTCTGG
>WREI01000107.1 GCA_009779405.1 Clostridiales bacterium | reverse complement strand
TTTTCTTGACCCATTCCTGCCACCTCCGTTGCTTTTCGTCTTGCAACTTACAGTGTATCGGATTCCGCTGCGCATGGGTCGCTTTTTATTTCTCTTTGGGCAGTTTATTTTACAACTTGCCCTAACGGTCCATCCACACCGCCGCGTACCAGTTCTGCTCCTCACCCGGCTCCCGCAGGGGTTGGATGGGCAGGCCTAATTTGCGCGCGGTGGAGAACACATCGATGCCCACGCTGTGAAAGGCGGGACGGGCCATCTTTATATTGCGGCAGGGCGCGCCATCATGCCCCGCGCAGGTTTCGCAGATCGCGCAGTCGGACATGGAGAAGGCCAGCGCGTCGCCGTCCAAAAAGGCCTCCCGCTCCACGGCATAGGACGCCTTTTGCGCGACGCGCTTGTCGTGCGCGTGCACGATCAGCACGGTCTTATAATGCCGCAGTAGCTTCTCCCATTCCCAGGGCTTCAGCGCGCCCTCGCGGCTGGGGCAGGTGCAGCCACGCCCCCAATCGTTGCAACCGAACATACATTTTATCAGCGTGCGCCCGTCAAAGACGATCTCCTCGGGCGTCACCGCCAGCGCATGCGCCGCGCCGTGCGCCAGGGCGAGGGCGATGTATTTGTCTGTGGTTGACATAGTGACCTCCTGTGGGTGATTATTTTAAGAGCCAGTCCAACACATGGATCTGCTTGATCCCGTTGTGCGAGGTGAGCGGCGTATGGTCCATGGTCAGCAGATATTTCGGGTTGTGGTCGTTGATGGCCAATAGCGGCGCCAACTCCCGGCGCAGGGTTGCGCCGTCCGTGTCAATAACGGTGTAGGCGACCTGATAATACTCCGTACCCTCCTCGCCGACGGCGATAAAATCCACCTCGGTCGCGCCGACCTTGCCGATATAGACCTCATAGCCCCTGCGGTACAGTTCCAGAAACACGATATTTTCAAGGATATGCCCCATATCGGCTGCTTTCTTGCCGAGCAGTGCGTAACGCAGGCCTATATCGGCGGCATAATACTTGTCGCCCGTCTTCAGATATTGCTTGCCCTTCACATCATATCGGCCGATTTGATAGAGGATAAAACACTCCGTCAGCGCAGTCAGATAGCTCTCGACCGTATGGACGGATATCTTGCGCCCGGCGGAGGTCATTGTGTCCGCAATGCTCTTGTTGGAGCAGAGGTTACCGATATTGTCAAACATAAAGCGGACGACGCTCTTCAGCATGGCGATATCGGGGAACTTCTTTCGCGCCACGATGTCTTTCAACACGATGGTATCGTAGATGCCTTGCAGATATTGCCGTCTGTCCTTGGGCTTGCCGATTTCCAGCGCGTAGGGGAAGGCGCTGTTTTGGATATAGTCGGCATAGAGCCGCTCGCGTCTCGCGTCCGCCGGGAATTGCGAAACATATTCCTTAAATGAGAGTGGCAGCATCTTGATCTCCACATAGCGCCCCGACAGCAGCGTCGCCAACTCGCCGCTGAGCAGGTACGCGTTGGAGCTCGTGATATAGACGTCGCAGTTCTTTTTGACATACAGGCTGTCGACCGCTTTCTGAAAATCGGCCACGCGCTGCACCTCGTCCAGAAAGATATACATCCGCTTGCCCGGGACGATTCGGTCGTTCACGGAACTGTACAATTGCCTGTACGTCTCTATCTCGTCGTGTTCGCCTTCTTCAAGGTTTATGGATATGATTTGCGCGTCATCCACGCCGTCTGCGCGCAGATGCGCCTGAAACAATTCAAACAGCGTGGACTTACCGCAGCGCCTGATGCCCGTCACAACCTTAATCAGTTGTTTATCCCGGAATCGGATCAGGGTATCTATGTATTCCTGTCTTTGTATCATATAAACCGCTTGTGACAAGTTTGCTTCGATCATACCAAAAGAATGCCGTGATGTCAAGTTTTTGCAGCACCGGTGCAAAAACTTTTCGGTATGAAACGCGCGAAAATTCAAATACTAAGCCCAGAATAGACTTGAAACGAGGTGAACATCAATGAAGACACTTGCATTGGGCATAGGTTTGCTTGCGGGCGCGGCGGTGGCCGTATCCGTCGTCAGCTCCGTATATCCCGATATCCCCCGCCGCATCGCGCGGGACAGCAGGCGCTGGATGCGCGGCGCGAAACGCACGGTTTCGCAGTTTGGACACTAAAACTTTTCCTCCTCTCCTTCCCCCTTCCTCCAAAGCAGAGCCGCCGTTATGGCGGTTTTGCTTTATTGCTCCTTGCGCTGTTTTTTTGCCCTTGCCGCTTGCAGAATATCGTTGATATTCTCTCCTTTGAGCCGGTCGGGGTAGTTTTGGTCGAAGTTCAAGAGTATGGCTTTATTCATCTTCTCTTCCTCGCGATAATACTTATAGAGAACCACATAATTGCCGTCGGTCAACACATCTTCGATAAATTCCCGTGAATCCTGTGAAACAGAATCCCACCCTCCATAGAGCTTGTGTATGGCTTTGTCAATCTGCTCCATGCCGATGGGATCGCCGTATTCTTTATGTTCCATGAGTATGCCCACCACGTCGGACCAATCATTTTTGTAGCTGCGCCCGGCGACCAACTTCATTGCTATCAAATACTCTGCACGAATGGTACGCACGGTCAGAATATTGGAGAAGGTTCGATAATAGACGGAGTGTTCCAGCAGTTTTGGCGTGTATGAGGTTGTTCTCACAAAATCCATGTTCAACCAACCGTTCGGCAAGCCCAAAGCATCGCCCACATGATTTACTGCTTCTTTCATCGCAGAGCTTGCTTGAATAATCGCATCCACATCATAGGTGATTTCACGAAAACCATAGTTCTCCAAAACGGCTGCACCGCCAATCAACACCAGCTCCGCAGGCATTGCCATGCCGTTGCGCTTACGAAACTCTTTGCCCAACGCCGCCAGACAGCGGTCAAGGTTTTCCTTTGTGAATCCTGTACTATCAGAGGACATTTCGCACCTCGCCTTCTACGATATTGAAACGTCGAAATTCGGGGATTGCATTGTCCCAGCTCTTTTTGCGCGGACCGTCGCTTTTTGCGGCATAGGACGCGATGATGACACTCGCCGGATAAATAGGCCTTTGCAGTTTCTGCGCTCGGATATCATCATAATCTATACACAAAGGCAGCTCGTTTTCGCGCGAAAGATAATCCAGCATGGCAAGCAAATACAGACTCTCCAAGTACCAACACTTATCATACAGGCAGCGAATTTCATTGGATTCGAGTAATTCGATAATAAAATCCAAATCACCCATGTCCTTCACACGATGACACACATTGCTCTTGAATATATCAAACACGCATCTTTTTTCCACAGCCGTCTCCACAAGCTCCTCCATTGGGACTTCCAAGGCCTTTGCAATGCGATACAGCACTTCGACGCTACACTTCTCAATGCGCGCCTTTCCGCTGCAAATATCCTGCACCGTCGAATAGGGGACGCCGCTTTCCTTGGAAAGGCGGTATTTTGTGATGTTCCGCTCCGCCAAATGTTCCTGTATGGTCATAGTAACATCCATTCCGCCGCAGTCGCAGGCGGCACAAATAGTGATGAAAACGGGTGCGACACTCCCGTAGTGTGCTACACTATCCTTGAAGAGAAGGCGACTACATAGCACGGTAGGGA
>WREI01000106.1 GCA_009779405.1 Clostridiales bacterium | reverse complement strand
ACGCTTAACCCGGCCGCGATAAGAACCCATACGTTCGCAACCGTTGTTCACGGAGTAGGTCCGCACGGCGAAACACAACAACGGGCCAGTTTACCCAGATACGTCATCAGGCGCTACTTTCTAACGACGACCATAAAGGCAACTCTTTGATTTATAACGATTTAAGGTCTGCCTCATAACATTTCCGATGGAATACTCCGGAGGAAGGCATGGTCGGGGCTACCTCTAATGACGGATCTGAGTTGATCGACATGCAGGAGTTTTTCCGCACACTTTTAAAATGAAAGAGGACGGGGCATACCGCCCCCGTCCTCCTTGCGTCCGTATACTTAAAACCTGTCTCCCAGCCCACAGCGGCGGCGTCTTTGCGCAAGCGTGTCAGCCCCACCTCAGTGACACCGTTGACGGAACCAGTATGTTAGTTGCCGCTGCAATTGTTCTTGGCGGCGTTGCCGTTGCGGTTGCCGTTGCCGGGATAGCCGCAGCTATGGGATGCCGCAGCTATTCTTGCAAACCTTAAGCTCTGCCTGACGAGCAGCACAGATCACCGGGAAGAGAGGCTGGCCGTTGGCTTTGGTAATGCAACTGCCGTCGTTGAACCTGGCAAGAGTGCTTTCAAGGCACTTGCAATCCCTCTTGCTATATTTGCTCGGCTTGAGATCCATCATCTCCAGCGTTGTCCGACCCAGGACACCGTAGGGATTGCCCATCGTTTCGGGAAGCTCAAAGTGGTCGAAACCATAGCCGATCCGAGAGATAACTTCCTTGCCCACGGCCTGCGCGGCCGCTACGAAATCCCTGCTTTGACGCTGAAACTCCGGGGTATCCCCCGTACCATATACGATGTAAATCGGCGAAACGAGATACTGCAAATTATTTTTCGCGCTCAACTTGGCGATTGTATCTTCAAGCGCAAAGTCCACAAACGTATTCCGATAGGAAAGTGAAACAGGATTGAGATCATACATACCGCTGCTGCACAGGCCGGCCTTTATTACGTCCGCCGGAACACCATAGCTGGTCCAGTCGGTCGTCATCATCACGCCGCAAAGATGTCCTCCAGAGGAGTGTCCGGAGATGTATATCTTGTTCTTATCCCCATTAAATGATTCGGCATTGTTGTAGACCCACACAATGGCTTTTCTTATCTGATTGGCCATTGCCATAATGCTCATATTAGTGGTCTGGGTGACGTTTACGAAGTTAAGAGGGATGTAGTGCGCCCCGGCTTCCATGAACATATCGGCGCCGGTTACCGAGTTCTCCGCCGAACCTGACTGCCATGAGCCGCCGTGTATATAGACAAGGATAGGCGACTTTTCCCGGTTCAAAGAGCGATACAGAAGCAGGTATTGCCGTTCATTATATTGATCTCCCGCATTCCCGTATTCGAATCTGTCAGGAGCAGCATAATTTGCGGCAAGCTCGTTGCGGAAAGTGCTGCCACGCAAACTTGTGTTGGGAGGCTGACCACTCCAGTTACCCTGGAGATACACGAAATCAATCTGGTTCTTACAGTACCCCGCCCCACCCATAACATCCGGATTACCCGCACCCCAAACTATGGGATCACCAGGAGGATCGCACTCCGGGATTGCAACCGCGGAAAAACCTGAAGCCGGTAAAAACATTATGGCCGCTGCTATAAACGCGATAACCAACAATCGTTTCATAATGATTTCTCCTTTGTAAAATCTTGTATTTACGCCGGATTTGACTTACTTACTTGCTCGCATGCAGGACCCCGATAGGCGTCGCCACCTCCTTTCCTCATTGTTTCCGAACAATTACACCTTCTCCCGCGCGATCCTAAAACATGACAAGCCGGAGCCGCCAACAGGCAACGTGCCGCACAATATGCGGAAGTGTTTGAGGTTTTACGGAAGAAGGTTTTATCGGAGCAAAAAACCACAAAAAAAACTCGTGAGGAAAACGAAATAATCCGAAAACCGAAAAGGCAAACAGCCTTTGGAACAAAGCGTCTCGCATAGAAAACCCTTTCCTATGCCCGCCGTGATGCCCCGCGCAAAAAAGCTTTGACCTTCAAAAACCGCAGAATAAGGAACAAAACCGCTTCCTGTTCCTGCGGGATATCAGGTTCAAGCAAATTGGTCAGATGGATACAACATTAGGCAATTCCGGCGTGAACATAATTCACATTTGACAACTCCGACATGAACACGTGTTCATAAGCAGATGCGCGCGGAAGGCAATCAGCAAATATACAGATGCAGGGACGGGTCATCGCAGGTTGCGGGACGAGGATGCCCACAGTGCGGATACAGAGAATTGTAGCCATTATGCCGACATGCCGTCGGCTGCCGCCCGGCTCGCGCTGAAATCGCATGTAATGGGAAAACATTTTTCAGAATTTGACGCATAAAACTAAACGGTTGGTATACTGATCGGGTGCGCCTGTAGCTCAGGTGGATAGAGCAGCTGCCTTCTAAGCAGCGGGCCGGGAGTTCGAATCTCTCCAGGCGCGCCAATTTCTTCGCTTATAATGATCCGCAATCCACGGATCCATATTTTTTGATCGGGAGGAAAACAAGGATGCTCATCTGTAAAATCTGCGGGTATAAAGACTTCGAAGATATGAAAGAACCCTGCCGTTATTCACCCACACGCAAACACATGATGATCGAAGAGATCCCGGAAGGGTATTTCTGCCAGCACTGCGGGTACACTTCCTACACCTGCGAGCTTGGCGATTGCCCGCACAGCCCGGCGAAAAAACATGTCTATATCGGACAGAAAAACAGCGCCTACATCTGCAAATATTGCGGATGGGAGCCCTCTTACGTCATGGGCGGTCCCTGTAAAATCAGCCCTCACGGGTTCCACGAATTCATGTAATACCAACGCCGCTTCGGGCGGCGATGCTTGTTTCATATTGTTCCGAAGCAAGACAAAGGCGTTTTTCTTCCCGCCTTTGTTTTGCGGGTATGCTGTTGCCAAATAGCCCGGCCATTGCTGTTCCTCTATATAATGGAGCAATGCCGGTCCGGCAACCTGCCACTGTCTCTCCATCATCCGAGGAGCGAAAATGAAAGTCCTGTTCCTGTATCCTTCATTCCCCGACACATTCTGGAGCTTCCGCCACGCCTTGCCGTTCATAGGGAAACGATCCTCGTTCCCTCCGCTGGGGCTGATGACCGTTTCAGCTATGCTTCCGCCGCATTGGGAACGCAAGCTGGTCGACCTCAACGTGGAGAAGCTGACCTCCAAAGACCTGCGATGGGCGGATGTGGCGTTTTTGAGCGCGATGCTGGTCCAGGGACCGTCTCTTAAACAGTTGATCAACCGATGCCGAAAAGCGGGAGTTACAACGGTAGTCGGTGGTCCTATCACAAGCGCAAAAAACTCATGCTATGACGAAGCGGACCATATCTTCTGCGGCGAGGCGGAACCGCTCATCGACGAGTTGGTCGCGGACCTGCAAGCGGGAACGGCGCGCCGCGTCTACGAAACCAAAAGCCTGGGCGATATTACCCGCGTGCCCATTCCAGATTTCAACCTCGCGCGCCTTGGAAAGTACAGCTCCATGCCGGTACAGTATTCCCGCGGGTGCCCTTTCGCCTGCGAGTTCTGCGACGTGATAGAACTCTTCGGACGTATCCCACGGATCAAGACCACGCAACAGGTGCTGCAGGAGTTTGAACAGCTCTACCGCCTCGGATGGCGAGGATCGGTATTCCTCGTGGACGACAACTTCGT
>WREI01000105.1 GCA_009779405.1 Clostridiales bacterium | reverse complement strand
TTTCTTCCACGGCGTTCCCGGCGTATTCGTTGGGAGAGGAACCCTGCGGCTCCTGCATCTGCCGGGCGGCGGCTTCCTTGGTTTTGATTGCGGCGCGTTTCATCTGAACGCCAACGTGCGGATTGGCGGGCGCACGGGTTTTTATGTCCCGCGTAACTTCGCGGCTTTTTATTGTTTTTGCCATGAACATCTCCTTCCCATGACTTGATTTATCTGCGGGGTTCCTGTATAATAGGTCATCATAAAGAAACTGAGGATAGAGTATGAAGCAAAAGCCAGAGCGCCCTGAACTCCGCATGTCCAACAAGGATTTCAATTTCAGCGATTGGTTCGTCGAAAAATCCAGGGAGGCGCTGAAGCATTTGGCTCGGACAGTAGACCGCCTACCAAACGAGAAAGAGCCGCCCTATCGCCTCGACTTGGCCGCCGCCATCCGATACAACGTCAGCATCTTCTCCATGGTAAACGGCTTCGATCAAGCGCTGGATATAACGGACGCGGAATTGGTTATCAACGAGGGCACTGTGGGCCTGCAAAAGTTTGCGAAGAAATATGGGGTCGAAATCAAGTAACAGAAAAGCCCCTCTATCAGATGCATCCTGGGCCGCCGCTCCCAAGCGACGGCCCTTTCATTATATATAAGGGGCTTATCGTGTTTCCTTCCCGCGCGGCTTTTTGTCGGGAAGCGGCGGCTCGTTGTTCTGCGACAGGTATTCGCCGTACACCTCTCGTAGACGGGTGAGCAGTGCATCCCGCCCCTCCGTTTCCATGCACTCATGCGCAAACACATACTCGCACATCTGCGTGATGGCTTCCCGGAAATCGTCCGTTTGCGCAATCAAACGGTCACAGGCTGTCCTATTGAGCGGATAGCCGCAGCGCAAGCGCTGTTCGTCACTCATCAGGTAGGCGCGAATATATGCGTCAACCACCCGTTCATCCTTGTAATAATCACCGCTGGTAATACGGCGGATTAGCCCCTCAATACGTTGCGTACCAATCACATGGCACTCAGGCGTATTGAGATTGTAAACCTGGCCGGAAAGGTTGCGCTTATAGAACACCAGTAAGTTGCGCTGACAGTCAATCAGCACAGGGTGTCCAATCAGGAAATCATGCACGAAATATCGCTCCATAGGCTATTCACCCGGCCTGGTCGTTAGGAGGCTGTAGATCGTCGGAGCCACCGCCGCGTTGAGTTCGTTTTTGAACGGGACAAGCGCCCTGCCGTAACGGATCAGCCCGCAGCCCGGTTCGCTGTTCGTTATATAGCTCATCTGCTCCGGCGAGATGTTGAGCAGCTTCGCCAGCTTCTCGCGGTCGCTTGCGGCCTGGTTGAACATCACGATAAACTCCGAGTTGGAGAGCATGGTGCTCGCCAGCACGGAATCCAGCAGGTAGTAGAGTAGGGAACAAGCGCCTTGCCTTGCGGCAGGTTTCCCGTTCCCTCTCCTGGAACCGGACGTACCCCTCTCGGAGTATCCGGCTCCCCATAGGTAATTGACGTATTTCGCTATCATTCAACCGTGAATCTGCGCATGGCACTTGCCGCAGACGACAAGGGTTTTCCTGCGCTTCTTCTTCATGACCATTTCCCAATGGGAATCGCCCAGCTCTTTCAAGCTGCCGACATGGTGGACTTCGTACATATCCGCGCCCTTTTCCCCGCACAATTCGCATACGTGGGCGTTAATTCGCTCCTGTATGGTTCTGCGTTTGGGGAATTTGCTTCGATATGGGAGGGAATCACCGGCGAAACCCTGTTTGCAATCCGCAATCTTTGCGATGCGTACATGCTTCACTCCGGCTTTCGTGGTGTACGGGACCGCCCATGTCTTGTCGTGACGGTACTTGCCCCACATCTTTGCAACGGTGGATTTGTGCTTGCCCGCCAATGTCTTTAGGCAGCTATACTCCAACAGATAGCAGAAGTAGTCGAGCGTGTGGTAGTTGACGGCAAGGCGGTAATAGTTGCAAATGCCGCGTATCTCCGCGTTGTAATGCTCGACAATCTCGCTGTCGGAGTAATTGAACAGGTATGGCCTGTGCGTTGGCTTGAGCTTCCCCTCGGCGGCTTGCACCACCGCGCCCTTTGCAAACAGAAACTTCTCAATTTTCTCCCGGAGGGGAACGAGCAGTTCCACCTTGTGATTGAGGCTGCGCGCTTTTCTGCCATTTTTGAAGCCTTTGACCTCTTGGCTGCGCCTGACGCTGATGTCGTATCCCAGGAAACGCACTTTTTCGGAGCTGTGGGTGATCAGAGTCTTTTTCTCGCTCAACTCCAATTTCAGCGCATCGCGCAGATACGCGCCGATTTGCGCCTTGACCGCTTCGCAGTCCTCCTTGCTGCCGCAGACACCAATCAGCCAGTCGTCCGCGTAGCGGACATAAACCAGCCGTTTGTTGTCCTGTGGCTTGCAAGGGATTTTCCGCAGGTCTTGCTTGCGCTCTTTCATCTCGTCAAGTAGCTTTTGGCGTTCTTGCGCATTCTCCGTGTGGCCGATCCAGTAGGATAGCCGCTTGATTTCCTTGGATAACAAACGGTACGCTTCTGTCACGTCCGCGCTGCGCGGAGCATCAAATCCCGCCTTGATAGCGGCAACCTTGTCGTCCAGCTCGTTCAGGTAGATGTTCGCCAATATCGGGGAGAGGATACCGCCCTGCGGCGTACCGCTAAATGTGCGGTTGTACTTCCAGTCCTCAATATACCCGGCTTTCAAGAATAGCCGAATCAGATTGACCAGTTTTGAATCCTTGATTTTCCTTTGCAGGATTTCGATCAAGATTTCATGGTCAATGTTGTCGAAGCACCCCTTGATGTCGCCTTCGATGAACCAGATCGCACCTGTAAACTCAACCTTGAGCTGTTTCAAACAGGTGTGGCAGCTTTTACCCGGACGGAAGCCGTGGGAGCGGTCGCTGAAGATAGGTTCGTAGATTGCTTCAAGGATTTGACGGATCGCTTCTTGCAGCAGCTTGTCACGGAAGGACGGTATCCCCAGCGGGCGCATTTTGCCGTTTGCCTTCTGGATATACTGCCTTCTCACAGGTTTGGGGCGGTAACTGCCGTCTTTCAGCTCAGTGATCAGCGTTTGCACGTATTTGTCGCCAAAGCCGTCGGCGGTGTCGTTGTCAACGCCTTTTGTTGCCGCACCCTTGTTTGCGTAGAGCTTTTGGTAGGCGGCGTAATAAATATCTTCACGCAGCAGATAGCGATACAGCCGCGTGAACACGCCGTCCTTGTGGTCGGTTGAACATTTTGAAATGCGCTCCAAAATTTTTGATGTTGGATGCATTGAGGATTCTCCTCCCTTTCATCTGTCTGTTTTGGAATTTACCTACTGCCCCCCTTCGCCATGTGAACGGCTTTCCCGTCCTCGGACTACTACGGGGACTCCGTTGCCATGCCGGGCGTTACTCCCGGTTTAGGCAATCACCAGTTATCATTGCTGCTAGGAATAGAGATTGTCGGATATGCTTTCGGTTCGTTATGACGCGCTCTCGCGCCTGTCGCACACCTTGGTTGGCAGTCCGCCGCGCGTCGAATAAACGCGGCGGGAGGTGTGCCGTGGGTTACAGGGCAGTTTCCCATGCCTGCAAAAAACAGGGACTGGAACCTTGCATTCGCCAAACACAGACTTATCCTCGTATCTCCTTGCCATTGGAATTCAGTCGCGCCAAATGCCCTTTAGGCGACTTATCCCTTCCCCGCCATGCGATGTTCCCATGGGGGTTTCCCCTTGCGGTAAGGCGGGATGGCTTGCGCACTGCCGTGCGCTGCGGCTCCTTACGCCGCTTTCAGCAATGACCTATCTGGTCGCACCTCCACATTCTGTGTGATGGCCGTGGGGAACGCGTTGCGCTTGCGGAACCGCCGCCAAGCCGAATTGAAGAACTCCCCGCTGTGTTCGTTCTCGAATACCACGTGGAACTCGTCCAGGAAGAT
>WREI01000104.1 GCA_009779405.1 Clostridiales bacterium | reverse complement strand
GATTCTTGTATAGAACAGGAGCGCTTGTTTATCCTGCGCGATAGGATGGTAAACCCTGATATATTCCTGAAGATGGGCTGCTGTCAGCTCGGTTATAGCGACAACACGTTCCTTGTTGCCTTTCAACGACAACTCACAATGACAAGAATGCTGCAGACTATAGTAGTATTGTAACAATAAATCATCCCTTCCATCCTGAGAATGGGAAAAGATACGAGTTCCTCGAAGTCACTCGCTCCAAGACTGGCGACCGCGTAAGATGCCTGGACGAGAACGGCGAGCTACGAGTATTCCAAACAAATATAACGAGCCTGCATATTCCGGCCGATCACGAGCGGTTAGACAATGGCGGCTGCATAGTTACCGTAGACGATTTGGTATCGTTAAAGGAACTGGCAGCCGCCATAACCCATAAGGAGTGTAAATGAAAATATGTCGCTTTTGTTAAGTGAATTGTGTCGCAAGTCTGCATATATCGAATCAAATAGTGCTGATTACACTGACTATTGTTAAAATTTGCTCTTGACAAGTGCGGCGATATATGTCATAATACATCATACACTCAAACACGAAAGCGAGGGATACACAATGACTAACCAAAACACCGCACGGCACGAGGAACTACGGCGGAACGGGTCTTTCAACCACCGCGCAGCGGCAGTACGGGCCGGTATATTCACGGAGAACCCCTTCTTCGACGCACGCGACCTCGTGCAAGTGAAGTACGAAATGCTGCGCGCCGTCGAACAGGAGGATAAAGACGTGTCCTCAACTTCCGGGGATTTCGGGTTTTCCCGCGTCAGCTTCTACCAAATAAAAAAGGAGTTTGACGAGAACGGCGTCGCGGGGCTTATGCCCAGGAAACGGGGCCCAAAGGGCTCCAGGAAGATAACGGACGGCGACGTCGAATATGCCAGGGCGCTTGTGGGCATTTACACCAAGCCCCAGATAGTTGCCATGTTGAAGTCGCAGCGCGGCGTTGAGATCAGCAAGCGGACGCTCGAGCGTAAGCTCGCCGTTAAAAAAAACGGATGAAATGTCAAAGCCGGTGGCAGACGGGGCGCAAGAGGGGTACGAGGCGTTGCGTGGCTACATCTTATCGCCGGTCAAGGCGCCTTCGCGCCCGCTGGGCTTGGACTTGTGGAACAAGAAAGGCTTCCTGGCGTGGGCGGCGGCTACATTTCGCCATGACGTGACAGTTGCCCCTTCCGCGCGTGCTGCGGACGGGCCGGCCAGCGCCCCTCCCCCCATCGTTGTCTCATTGGCCAACATCCTGAATGATTGGAGCGATAGATATGGCGGACTTGGTGTCAAACAGCAAAATCAAGCGTGAGCACCTGATAAGGAAAGCGTTCAATTACTTGCGGCAGTCCACGCCCCGCCAGCTCGTTGAAAACGCCGAAAGCACAAGGCGGCAGTACGCCTTGAAAGATAGGCTCGTCCAATTGGGCTGGGACGAAAGCAGGATCGAGGTCATCGACAGCGACCTCGGGCAATCCGGCTCCGGCAGCGAGGACAGGCATGGGTTCCAATACCTCGTGTCAGAAGTCTCTCTGGGGCGCGCGGGTATAATAGCGGGGATCGAGGTGTCGCGCCTGTCGCGGAGTTCGGCCGACTGGAACAGGCTGCTGCAAATCTGCGCTTTGGCTGACACGTTGATCATGGACGAGGACGGCGTGTATAACGTTAATGACTTCAACGACCGCCTGTTGCTCGGCCTAAAAGGCACGCTGTCCGAAGCAGAACTGCATTACCTGAAAGCAAGGATGCGCGGGGGGCTGCTTAATAAAGCCAAGCGCGGCGAGCTTATGCGCCCGCTTGCGATTGGGTATATATACGATGATAACGGACAGATCGTCAAAGACCCGGACGCCCAGGTGCAGGAGGCTATCGCCTTGCTTTTTAACACATTCAAGAGGGTAGGTTCGGCAAAGGGCGTCGTCAGGGAGTATACGGAACAGGGTTTTACATTTCCGCACAGGCAGCACAAGGGTTTTAAGCTTGGAGACCTGACGTGGAAGAAATTGACGAACCAACGAACCCTGCAGACCCTTTCGAATCCTGTGTACGCAGGGATCTACGCATATGGGGCAAGGCAGGTCCAGCATACGCTTGATGGGGCCAAGGTAAAACTGATGCCGCGGGAGCACTATCACACCTGGCTGGCCGGTTCCCATCCCGCGTATATATCTGAGGGCGATTTTGAGGGGAATAACAGGCAGCTTGCGCAAAACTCGCCCCCAAGGCGGGAAACCGGGCATGGCGGGGCTGTCCGGGAAGGCTCCGCGCTACTTCAAGGAATCGCACTGTGCGGCATATGCGGAAGAAATATGACCTTGCGCTACAGTCAGGCGAAGCATTGCACACAGCCCATATACCAATGCATGCACGAGTTGCATAATCATGGCGGCGCACAATGCCAGAACGTGTATGGCGGCAACATCGACCGCGCGGTAGGGGATTTGCTTTTAGAGGCTATCAACCCCATGACTACCGACGCAGCTATATCCATCCAGCATGAAATGGCGGGGCGCAAGGAGGAGATCCTCCAGTTGTACGGGCAACAGATGGAACGGACGAGGTACGAAATGGAGCTGGCGAAGCGCCGGTACTTGCGCGTCGACCCAGATAACCGGCTGGTTGCCTCCGAATTGGAACTTGACTGGAACCAAAAGATCAGCGAATACGAATCGGCCAAATCTGCATATGAAGACAAGTGCGAGGCTGAAGTCCGGGCGGTTGACGAAAAATTGCGGGCGGCGCTTGACCGGCTGGTAGAGGATTTTCCAAGCATATGGAACGACCCGGAGACATCGCACAAGGAGAAAAAGCGTATAGCGCGGTTCATTTTGGAGGACGTCACAATAACGTCGGATACATCAACGGTTGTTCTTGGCATCCGCTTTAAGGGCGGTTCCACGAAAGTGCTGGAGATCCCCAATACAAGCTATAATTTGGATAAGGAGCAGATGGAGCTGGATGCCGCAGCCGAAATTTCGGTGTTGATCGAATCAGGCTTGGGAAACCACGAAATTGCCGAAACGCTGAACAGCAAGGGCTATACGACAAAATCGCATGGCAGGCCGTACAACAAAGGTACCATAGCATGGTTTATCCAAAAATACGGGCTTGCCAAGCGAAGGCCCCTCGCTGTATCCGGGGGCTGGATGACCGGAAGGGAACTGATGGCAGAATTCGGCATTAACGAACACAATCTCAGGCGTATGCGCGAAAGCGGCGAGTTGGAATTCAAAGAGTGCCATACCAATGGCATCACCTATTTGTACAAACCCGGGCAGAGCTTGCCTGCGCATCGGCAGAAAAAACCGCCGTTAGGTGACGTCAGTATGCCGTGTTGAATTTCGGGGGTGTTTTTGTGGGACAGAAAAGTACACAGCACAAGGACAAATATAATGAGCGTGAGTATGCCCGATATACGATCCGCATCCGCAAGGATGACGATTTATACGAAAAGGTTGAAGAATTTATGGCGCGCAATAAAAATACAAGCCTGAACGCTATAGTCAACAAGCGACTTAAGGAGTTCTTTGATATCGAAAGCGTCTATCGGGCAGATGACGAGATATGCGGCGTTTGCCGTAGGCCGCTTTGAGTTACACTCGTTCATCTTCGTAGAGCATATCTGCGCCCTCGTTCTTCGGTATGTCGGATATACTGTTGCGCGAAAACAACTGTAATGGTATTGTGTGATTTGTAAAGCAAATTTATATTGTTTTGTGTATTAACAGAGTGTAAAGAAAGGTTGACAGTGTGATGCATAAGGGTTTCCTTCGACCCGGATATATGGATCGCCGCGTGCCAGAACAACGTCACGCACGGCGAGGCTTAGAAGTTCGTCCAGTCTGATCGCAGAATCATACAATAGGATCATGATCGCCCGGTCGCGCAATCCCATTTTGCTGTTTGTAGGCTGCTGCAGAATGCTTGCGAATGCGTCTTGGGACAGCACCTTCTTTTCTTTCTGGCCTTCTTTGCAAAGAGGTATTTTTGCGATCCGCAGAGCCACAGACTGCAAGGCAATGTCACGGTCAGACGCAAACCATAAGTAGGACCGCAGGGATGTCAGCCTGCGGTTACAAGTGCTGGCG
>WREI01000103.1 GCA_009779405.1 Clostridiales bacterium | reverse complement strand
GCCGCGTTCATTTCATCCTTGACGGCAGTCAGATAACGCGATATATTCCCGCAAGCGGTTGGAGAATATTTCTTGTCAATTTCTTCGCTTCACCCCTTGACTTTTATTTGCAGGACTCCTTAAATTTTATTTTAAGAGGAAAGTGGAAAGTGGAAAGAGGAAAGTGAAGGTCAGAAATGCTCCGCATTTCTTATTGATTCAATGCTTTCCCCATATTCCCCGCCCACTCTAACTTTCCTCTTTCAACTTTCCTCTTTCCTCTCTTCCAGAACCTGCACGTCCCTTAACCTCCGTAAAATCGCGTTCGTCCTCGTCCCAACCAGAGTATCGAGGTCCTGTTGTGTCTGGCGCAGGTGGGTTTGGGATTTTTCCAGCACTTCGGCGAACTTATCGAACTCGGCCTTGACATTGCCCAGCACCTGCCATACTTCCGCACTGCGCTTTTGGATCGCGAGGGTGCGGAAGCCCATCTGCAAACTGTTCAGCAGGGCCGCCATCGTGGAGGGACCCGCGAGACTTACGCGGAATTCGCTTTGGAATTTTTCGATCAGCCCGCGGTTGACGGCTTCGGCATACAGCCCCTCAAAGGGCAGGAACATGATGGCGAACTCTGTCGTATAGGGCGGCGCGATATATTTCTCGCGTATCATCCTCGCCTCGTTGCGCAGGGTTTGCGCCAGAATCGCGGTGGCGGACTTGACGGTCTCGGCGCTGCCGCTCTCATAGGCATCCTGCAGGGCGGCGAAGGTATCGCCCGGGAATTTCGCGTCAATAGGCAGCCAAACGGTCTCTCCGCCGTCGCCGGGCAGCTTGACAGCATATTCCACCACTGCGCTGCTGCCGGGCAGGACGGCCACGTTCTTCGCGTATTGCTCGGGGGATAAAATCTCCGCCAGAATAGCGCCTAACTGAATCTCGCCCAAGATGCCGCGGGTTTTCACGTTGGACAGCACCTTTTTGAGATCGGTGACACCCGTGGCGACCTTCTGCATCTCGCCCAAGCCCTCGTATACGCGCTGTAACTGTTCGCTCACCAGCGCGAAGGACTGGGTCATCCTTGTCTCCAAGGTCTTCTGCAGCTTCTCGTCGACTGTCTCCTGCATCCTTTGCAGGTGCTGGTTGTTGTCCGCCTGCATAGCCGAAATGCGCCGCTCGAGGGTCTGGCGTATGGCCTCCAATTTCTGTTCGGTGAGACCCTGCAGCTCGGAAAGCCGCTGGGCCTGCCGCGATTCCGCGTTCTGCTGTGCGCCGCGCACGCTCTCGCCGAAGCGGTGTATGTTGCCGCCCAATTCCATGCGCAGTTCGGCAAAATCCCGCCCGGCATCCCTGCGCAGGGATGCGTTGCGCAACAGCAGTACCAATATAATGATGCCAACGGCCAGCGCGCCCGCCGACAACACAAGCGAAACCCAAAGCATAAAAAGAGCCCCTTGCAAAAACGGATGGGGTATTATATCATTATTCCGAGGATTTTGCATAAGATTTTATGCAGGTTGCACGGCCCATAAATTCCCAACAGAATGTGTCTTATTTATGACGAATATCTAACAAAAAAGCTTGCAAGCGCGTCCCGAACGTGATATACTCCCATATGCATAACTGCACACTTGTATAAATGGCGAATTTTACAGGAGGCAATCTCACATGAAACAATTCTTCTCTCTCCTTATTGCCTTGGTGATGGTGCTGGCACTGCTGCCCGCGCTTTCGATGGCAGCGGGTACGCCGGTGGTGCTCTATGATTGGGTCGACTGCGACGATATCGACGGCATGACTTTCGTGCAAGATCCTGCAATCACCTATGCGCCCATGTTCCCTTACAACACCTCCCCTCCGCCCACCACGATGCCCGAATTCATAAGCGCATCGTCCTTTATGGGATCGGCTTTTGTGCCGGGCTCGGTGGAATGTTATGTTGTTTTGGATGTTCCCACCGATGGCTATGAAAATATAACTCTCAAAGGCGGTTTGGGCGGCAATGCCCGTGTCCCCGGTGAGTTTTTGGTACAATACAGGCTCGGCACAGGCGCATGGACGGATTTCGACGATAATTTGGTATATCCTGCGATTAACGTGAGCACAGCAGCCACGGCCACAGCCATCAATGTTGCGTTGCCTGCGTTCGCCAACGATGCCGATGATCTCCAGATTCGTCTGGTGCAAAATGTGGGTGCTCGTGCCAGCGCGACAGATCCTACACCGGGCAGCAATGCCGGTGCACTGCGCATGTTTGGTCTCTATCTGACCGGCACCGCAATCGGCGGCGGCGGCGGCCCGGTTGATTGCGCGCACTGCGGCGAAAACCCGACGGGCATACCCTGCCCCGTCTGCCATCCCGAGCCCCCGGTAGAGCCCCACGCGTTCAACATCGTCGCACCGACGGTCTATTCGGATGATATTACTGTAGATTTTTACGGAACCACCTATCTGAAGTATCCGGTTGAGTTGCAGGGTCTGCACAGCGACGCGTTCTATCCATTTGAATCCGTAAACGCTGTTGATCCGGGCAATGAGTTCCAGCAATTCTATCTCGGCTTTGCGGGATTCAAAGTTCAATACAACCAGACACTTCTGACATATGACCTGGCACTGCACAATATTCGCGGGCAGGCCGGCACTCTGGTTACCGGTCGCAGATGGGTCGAAGCTCCTCTGGATCTGGTTGTCTGCAATGGCACGACGCCCGGCATTGTCTCTTTCGAAGCGGCGACCGGCACTGTTTACAGACTCTACGACAATCCGGATGGGGATCCCCAGTCCATCCCCTTTGCAACTCCTTCCGACACGGATGCCCTCTTCAACATTTATTTCCTGCTGAACCCCGCTGCAGTGGATGGCACTGTAATAGACATCTCCATTACCAATGTAACTTCCTTGGGTATTCTGAGGGACGATGGCAATAGAGATGTAAACGGGCGAATAACGGGTGAATATATTCACAAGAACGCCGGCAACGGTCTGCCCGAGCTCGATTTTGGCGCAATCAGCGGCAAAATCATCATTGGCTCGGCACCCGCAGAGCTGAACAGCATCGATGGATGCATCTGCACCGAGGGCGCATGCGATTGCGAAATCTGCTTCCCCGGCGGCGGCGGCGATGAGGGTCTCCTCTGCGGTTGTGAATGCCTGGTCTGCGTATCGGCGGGCGCGTGCGACGGCTCGGCCTGCACGACGGGTTGCCCCTGCACCTGCGATCACGGCGGCGGCGGCGATGAGGATCTCCCCTGCGGTTGCACATGCGATATGTGCGTGGGCTTAGGGTTCTGCGATGGCGTAGACTGCGCGCCCGGCTGCGAATGCGCTTGCCATGAAGAAGAAGAGGGTCCCAGCTTCACCTGCGGCTGCGAATGCGCCGCTTGCTTAGCCGCCGACAGTTGCGATGGCAGCTGCGGTTGCGGCTGCATCTTCGCGGGCAAGGAAGCGCTGAAAGACGCGATCGACGAAGCCAAAAAATTCATTGATGGCCCCACCTTTGACAAGCTGTCCAAGGAATTGCAAGCCAAGTGGAAGGCGGCGCTCACCGCTGCCCAATTGATCTACGCGAAGCACAATGCCGGCGCGACAGAAATCGAAGGCGCAATCAACGGCCTTAAATTGGCAAAGACCGGTGAGGGTGAGCTCATCTTCGTGATGGGCGGCGTCCTGTTGCTTGCCATCGCGGGTCTGGCCTACACGGTCATCCGCAAGCGCAAGTTCAACTGAGCGTTCACGCAAATGAATACACAAACCCCGGAGCATTCCGGGGTTTTTCTTGTAATATGCCATCGTTTCGTGCTATAATACTCCCATGAAAGAGAAAAAACAAAGTGCAGCGCAATGTACCGTCACCCAAATCGGGGGGCAGGCGGTATTGGAAGGCGTTATGATGAAATCACCCGATTATACCGCGCTCGCCGTCCGCACAGCGGAGGGCGAAATCGTCACCGAACTGAAAAAGAACAAGGAAGCGCCGAAAAAGGGCTCGTTCCCCACCTGGCCCGTCGTGCGCGGCGTCTATGCCTTCGTCGATTCCCTGACGGGCGGCATGAAGATCACCACGCGCAGCGCGGAGTTGGCGGGGGGGGATTTGAGTTCCGAGGAGCCCTCCAAATTCGAAAAATGGCTGGCGGACAAGCTCGGCAAGAGCGCGATGGATGTGGCCATCGTCATTGCGGTCATTCTCGCTGTCGGTCTCTCCCTCGGGCTCTTTATCGTGCTGCCCTCCGTTCTGACAGGGTTGCTGCCGATTGAAAACAGTTTCCTCGTCAATCTCTGCGAGGGGGGCATACGCCTTTTAATCTTCCTCGGCTATCTCTTTGCGATCTCCCGCATCAAGGATATCAAGCGCGTCTTCATGTATCACGGCGCGGAGCACAAGACCATCGCCTGCTATGAAGCGGGCATGGAGTTGACGCCCGAGAACGCCGCAAGCTGCCGCCGCCTGCACCCGCGCTGCGGCACCAATTATATGTTCCTCGTGATGGCGGTTTCCATCCTCTTCTTCGCCTGCATCAATGTCCCCAAGGAGCTATTG
>WREI01000102.1 GCA_009779405.1 Clostridiales bacterium | reverse complement strand
CGTATTCGGCGGGCGGATGCTATCCGCCCCTACGATTGCCTGCGGCGCGCGTTTTCACTCGCCCGCTCAGCGACAGCTTTTGTAGTATACGCATTTCCTCATCCCTTGTCAACAGGGTTTTTGCAAAAATCTTGCCTTTTTCGTGACTTTTTCGTGTAAAGATGAAATGTTCATACTATTTTGCAGTATCAGACAAAAGCCGCCATTGCATACATGATCGGGGCCTGTTACAATACGCAACATGAAAAAGCCTTGGTTCATACTCTTTTTCTTCCTAATAATAATTTCGGCGGCATGCAGCCCTGCGCCGCCGCCCGTTGAGTCGCCTACGCCTGCGCCCAGTCCGACGCCCGCGCAGGCCTTTGTACCCGATGTGACGCCCAGGAGTACGCCCGTCGCTACGCTGCCCACGCCCAAGCCGGGCGCGCTCAGCGGCATCAGCATCGGCATAGACCCCGGACACCAATCGCGCTCGGACCGCCAGCAGGAGGCCATCGCGCCCGGCGCGCAGGAGACGCGCAACCGCATGTCCGTCGGCACCGCGGGCGTCTTGATGGGCGCACGCGAATATGATATCACCCTCAACATCGCCCGCCACCTCCAACGCATGCTGACCGCGAGCGGCGCGCGGGTCGTGATGACGCGCGATGACAACCACGTCAACCTTTCCAACGCCCAGCGCGCGCTGATTCTGAGCGCGGAAGACCTCGATTTTGCCGTCTCCCTGCACTGCGAGGGTTCGAACGACCCGATGCAGCGCGGCTCGTTTGCCATCATATCGGCGGACGTCGAGGACAACGAAGCGTTGGCACAGGTTCTCTTATCTGTATATGCGGAACAGTCCGGTTTTGCGATGTGGGACGATCCCATCATCAAACAACGGGACAACCCCTTCCTGAACTGGGCCACGGTACCCGCCGTTTGGCTGAACATGGGCTGTCTCAGCAACCCGGACGACGAGAGCGCGCTCTCCGATATTTATATGCAGGAATACATCGCCTACGCGATTTATATCGCGCTCGTCTCGATGTACAGCTCATAACAAAGCACAATTCATAATTTATTTGCGGAATGGATACAGATTTCGGGCTACTTTGGCAGAGAAATGCTGTATGATGATGCATATCATGTTCCCATGGAGGCTTATCCTTGCGTAAATTTTTCGGAATGATCCTATGCATCACCCTGCTCCCGGCCGCGCTCGCCTGCAACACGACGACGGCGCCGAGCTACGGCATGGACTTTTTCGTAAGCGCGGAACCCATACGCATTGTGGCGCAGACCATCACCGCGGAACCACGCCCCGAGTCCGCCACGGCGCAGCCGCTGCCGACGGAAGTGCCGACCCCGGAGCCCACGGATACCCCGCCCCCGACCCCGGCGCCCGCGGCGAGTGCCGCGCCCGCGTCGGCACAGGTACCCACCTCGCACGACGACCGGGCGCTCGCGCTCGTGCAGTCCGCCATGGATCGGCTCGGCAAGCCCTATGTCAAGGGCGGCGAGAGCGACGAAGAGGGCGGCTATGACACCAGCGGACTCGTCTATGCCTGTCTGATCGAAGTGGGCGAATCGGTGAGCCGCAAGACCTCCCGCGACTATGCGAAGATGGAAAATTGGACTCTGATCACATCCTATGACGCGTTCCAGCCCGGCGACCTGCTCTTTTTCCGGGACGCGCCGGAGGGCGAGATCAATGTCGTGGCCATTTGCATAGGCGGCGGCGAGATGATCTATGCTTCCTCCTCCCGCGGCGAGGTGATACGCTGTTCCTACAGAACGAACTACTGGCAGAGCGTATTCGCGCACGCGCGCCGCGTATTCTGAGACAATGGCAGCCAGTTTTACTTATATAAATGAAGACACTTGGCCGCGCAAGCCCTATGCGGACTTCTTCGCGCGGGCGGGCAACCCCTTCTTTACCGTCACCTTCCCGCTGGATGTAAGCGAGACCTATGCCTATGCCAAGCGCCACGGGCTTTCGTTTTATCACTTGATGATCTACCTTTCCACCCGCGCCATGAATTCCATGGCGGCCTTTCGCTATAAATTGCGCGAAAACGGGGTAGTTTTGTGGGAATATCTTTCCCCTTCGTTTACATTCATGTATAATGAAGCGGAGGATCTGTTCGGGATCGTCAATATGGATACCATACCCGGTGAAAGCCCGGTCGCCTTCTGCGCCAGAGCCGCCGCCGCGCAGTCTGCCTGTTTGGCAGCAGGCACGCCTCTGCCCTCTTTGGCGGAGGACGCGCGCGACGATCTGATCTACTACTCCTCCCTGCCCTGGCTCTGCTATACGGAGATTGCGCAGGAATTGCCCGGCGACAAAAACGATTCCATCCCGCGGCCCATCTGGGGCAAGTTCGAGGAGCGGGACGGAAGCAAAGTGTTGCCTTACACGGTTCAAATCAACCACAGATTGCTCGACGGCGTGCATGTATATCGGTTGAAGCAGGCACTCGAAGCGCAGATGGCGGATTTAAAATCAAGGAGCCCCCTATGAAAAAAGCAAAACCCAAGAGTGCCTGGAAGCGCGTGCTCTCCAGCAAAGCGGTGGTGATACCCACCGTGATCGTCTGTCTGCTTCTGTTGTTTGTCGGCGCGTTCTATCTTTCGGCCGGCATGGTGATGGGCATATTCCGGGCAGGGCCGCAGAACGCCCCCGTGACCGCCGGCACGCCCGCCCCGCCCACGCCGGAGCCGACGGCCACGCCCGAACCCAACAAGGTTATAGGCACGGCGATCGACTTCGACCCCGATATCTCCAAGATGCCGCTGCTGCAGGGATTTGTTTCGGAGGACCCCGAGGAAGCCGAGTTCCTGTTCACGCGGGAATATTGGTTGGACGTCTCCCCCGAAGGGCTGGCCGAGGCACAGCCCGGCGCGCGGGTGCTCCGCCATTATGACACGGGCATCACCTATCTGCTGCATCCGAGCGGCACCTATCCCTTGGACGAAGCGCGCAACACCACGGGCGTAATCGACCTGGTGATGTTCGACTTGAACGAGGACGGGATTGCCGAGCTGATCTACACGATTTCCGCCGGGTATGATCCCGACGAGACCTGCTCCATTGGGATGTTTGATTTCACGACCATGACGCGCTATTTCACCGACTGCGCGGTGCGGGACAGCGAGCTCGCGATTTTGACCACGGAATTCAGCATAGAGCTCTATCG
The DNA here is from genome assembly GCA_009779405.1 of Clostridiales bacterium. Taxonomy (GTDB): domain Bacteria; phylum Bacillota; class Clostridia; order Christensenellales; family CAG-138; genus WRCT01. The sequence continues at coordinate 1,479 of WREI01000102.1, read as the reverse complement.
CGCGCGCATCGTCGCGATGGATGAACCCTGGGGCAGCTATACCCTGACCCTGCTCGAGAAATTCGGCGACGTGGTGGAGCGCAACGGCCTGCCCGTGATTTATGTGGATTAGGGTGCGCACGCTATCCAAAGCACTTTGTCTGTGTCTTTGCGCTGCACTTTGCATTTGTTTTGCCTGCGCGGAGCGGCCAGCGGCGCTTCGCGTTTGTCTTGTTATCGATATACCGGGAGGGATTGGCGATCCCGGTGGTATCAGCGATTCCATTTGGGATGCGTTCAAGTTGGTCGCCGACGAATACCCGGCATTTCTCTATGATTATTCATATGCTGTTGAAGATTCCGAGCGTGCGCGCATGCAAGCGTCTGAAGAAGCCATTGCAGGCGGGAGCAACCTTATCATCTCCCCCGGATGGCTATTTGAAAACACGGCATATAAACTGCAAATCGCTTATCCTGAAGTGGATTTATTGCTGATGGATGCAGAACCGTTTGACGGCGAATCATATGTTTCCCCTGCTTCGAAGCATGTGGCCTGTATACGCTTTCATGTGGAGGAGGCCGGGTTTTTGGCGGGCTATGCCGTCGTGCGGGAAGGGTATACGAACTTGGGTATAATCGCCGGTTTTGCCGTTCCTGAAGTGCAGCGCTACTGCTATGGATTCTTACAGGGAGCGGATGCCGCGGCGGCGGAGCTGGGGATAAGCGCCGAGCTCTCCATACGGCATTGGAACGCCGACACTTTCGGCCCGGGGGAGCACGTTCAGGAAAAAGCTTCACAATGGTATGCGGATGGAGTGGAACTTATTTTTGGCTGTGGAGGGGCTTTATATATCTCCTGCGAGTTAGCCGTACAGGAGCCCGAACAAAAAGTTATCGTTGCGGGTGTTTTCAATATGGAATATTTGGGTTATGGAGACCCCGAGGATTCCGCAATTCTCTTCAGTCCCACATTAAATATCCGCGAAGCCACCGTGATTGCCCTGCGCGCGTATTTGGAAAACGGCAACGCCTGGCCCGCGCATATGGCGGGCAAGACCCTGCGTCTGGGCGTGCGGGAGGGTTGCGTGCAGCTCGCGATGCTTCGCGATGAATGGAACCTCACGCGTTTCACGCGCGATGATTACGAAGCGCTGCTGGCGCGAATGCGGGACGGGTATTATGCAATTTCCGACAATACCGATGCGCCGCCGTTGCTTTCTATATTTGTTGATTGGGAGGATGCGGGGTAAAACGTGGTTGCCCGGCAGGGACGCGTAAAACGCGTTCCGCACGCTTGACAATTTGCGTCCGCTCCGCTATAATACGCAATCGGACGCGCTTGCGCCCGTAGCTCAGCAGGATAGAGCAACGGCCTTCTAAGCCGTAGGTCCCGGGTTCGAGTCCCTGCGGGCGCGCCATATGGTGGACATAGTTCAGTTGGTTAGAATGCCAGATTGTGGCTCTGGAGGTCGTGGGTTCAACTCCCATTGTCCACCCCAT
>WREI01000101.1 GCA_009779405.1 Clostridiales bacterium | reverse complement strand
TATGAACGCGCAAGAGTTAAACTAAAGGAGGAAAATTCCATGTCTGATATCATCCGGGAGCTGGAACGCGAACAGCTCCGCACCGACCTCCCCGAACTGCAAGTGGGCGACGCCGTCCGCGTGTTCGTCAAGGTCATCGAGGGCAACCGCGAACGTCTGCAAAATTTTGAGGGCAACGTCATCAAGATTCAGGGCGGCGGCGTGCGCCGCTCCTTCACCGTCCGCCGTATCTCCTACGGCATCGGCGTAGAGCGCACCTTCCCCTATCACAGCCCGCGCATCGGCCGCATCGAAGTGCTGCACCACGGCGTCGTGCGCCGCGCAAAGCTCTATTACCTGCGCGACCGCGTAGGCAAGGCCGCCAAGATCCGCGAGCGCATCGCAGAAAAGAAAAAGTAAAAAAAAGAGCCGAAAGGCTCTTTTTTTGCTTTTTCGTGGTAGGGGCGCACAATATTGCGCCCTGATGGACATAAACCTACCCCGTCACACCCCATCCCGGCAAATCCGCCAGCGACAAAATAGGCGTCATAGGAATACCAAACCATTCCGTCTCCCCTTTAGGCGCCCAGAGCATGCGGTTTTTCATCAGGTAATAAATATGCACATCCTCGGCAAACCAGGCGGGGTCCAATGCCTGCACGCGCGGCGGCCCGGAGAGGAAGACCAATTGGCGCAGGTTCTTGCAGGCATCAAAATTGTATCGATCGATATCCGGCAAGCTGCCCTCGAATATAATGGTCTCAAAGCACCCCTGCAGGTCTATGCCGCCCCCAAACTGCCCGCCCAAGCGCACCAGCGGCGGCAGACGTAGGACTTTCATGGCATCGCAGCCCGCAAAATTGGTTTCGCCGATGAACAGCAAACTCTGCGGGAACTGCACGGATTGCAGATTGGCGCATTGATAGAAAGCGTACTTCCCAATAAAGAGCAGACCCTCATTGCAAACCACTTCCTCCAGCTTCCCGTGATTCCTGAACGCGCGGGGCATGATCTCGCGTATCGTATCCGGTAGCACAACATGCGTCAGGGAGTCACCGCAGTCATACAAGCGCGTCTTCGCCCGGTTCATGAGCAGATTGTTTTCAACAATCAAGTCGACCTTGCAATCCCAAATCCGCATATCCGGCAAGTCATAGAAGAGCGCTTCATCCCAAGAGTTGCCATAACTGATGTCATACAGCCGCAGCTCGCGCAGGCCGCGGGGCAGCCAGCTTTCTAGCGGCATCGGGAAGGCCATGCGGACGTCCATATCCAGCACGCTCACGCAATCCAGCGCGCGCAAATCCCCCCAAGGCACTTCCGTCACTTCGTCCGTGATATAGAGCCACACATCCCGCAGCTCGTTTTCACCCGCGAACGCAATAAAGTCCCCAAGCGCCTCATTAGAACTGATATCCACCTCTTTTGTGGTATACGCATATGCCAGCGGCCCCAGCGGCGGCAAATCTTCGATTGATTCAATGGCATAGATGGGGAATCCCATCCACTCGGTCTCGTTCCTCGGTGCCCAAAAATATTTATTCTTGGTCAGATAATAGATCTTAAATTCGGGCGGGAAAACACGGCTCCGCAATATTTCCGCATCTTGAATTTGGGGCGGACGATCCAAAAACACCATGCGCTGCAAGTTCTCGCAGTCGCGCAGGGGCGGCCAGGAGAGCGGGGTATCCTTGCCACGGAAGATAAGGGTATCCAAATTCACTATGCCGGCAAGGGGTACACTGTAAAAAATATACTCCGCAAAATCCACCCGCGGCGGCACGCTGAAACTGCGCAGTGCATCGCAATGCGCAAAGGCGAGCATCCCGATCCTGCGCAGTGAGTTGGGCAGTTCAATACTGACCAGATTGGAGCAGCCGTCAAAGGCATTCGCCCCTATCTCCTCCAACCCCTCGGCGCAAATCACCTCACGCAGATTGTTGCAGCCGCGGAACGCGTCCGCGGGAATCACGCGCAATGTGGACGGCAGCACCAGCTTTTCAAAGCCGGAAGAGAATTGGATGCGCGTCTGCGTAATCTCGGTCAACCCCTCGGGCAGCAACAGCGCCGCGAGGTTGGGGCAGGCGGCCAGGGTCTCCCAGGGAATCTCCGTAACGCCGCTCTGCAACACAAGGGAAAAGCGCAGGCTTTGCGCCGTGTTCGCCTTCGCCAGCCACGCGGTCAGCGCGGCGTCATCCGCAATCTCCGCCTGCACAACGCGCCGCGTATCGGGGGTCGCCTGCGGTTCAAACGAAGTCACGAGCCGCGGGGTGGGGGTGGGTTCCTCCGTGGGTTCGGGCGTAGGTTCCGCGGTGGGCTCCGCGGTCGGCTCCGCCGTGGGCTCGGGCGTGGCACAGCCGTCGGCTCGGGCATGGCAACGGGAAGCGTAGGCATGGCAGTCACTTCCGTCACAGGCTCCGGCAAACGCTCGCAGGCGGCGAAGAGAAGCAGAATTATGAGAAGTATGGGCAGAACGCGTTTCATGGGAACCTCCTTAGGCAGTAGGCAGTGGGCAGTAGTTATGAACAAGCTGCGGGGTCTTCCTTTTTTCGCGGAATATGGTATCATAATAATGAGCCGCAAGGCATATGTCAATGCCCTAAGAAACTACTGCCTGCTGCCCACTGCCCACTGCCCACTGCCTACTGCCTATCCCCCCGGAGGTTCCCATGACCCAAACAACCCTAAACATTATCGGCATGCACTGCGCATCCTGCGCGGCGCGCATTGAGCGCACATTGAAAAAGCAGGCGGGCGTCTTGGACGCCGCCGTCAACCTGGCCACGGAGAAGCTGAACGTCAGCTTCGATGAAAGCAAAGTACGGCTCTTCGAGCTCCGCGCCCTTATCCAAAAAGCGGGCTTTGGCGCCGAACTGCCCGCGCCCGAGGATGTTGAAACCATCCACGCCAAACGGGAAAAGGCCCTGCGCCGTATGTGGCGCCGCTTTGGTGTGGCCGCCCTGTTCGCGCTGCCCCTGCTCTATATCGTGATGGTGCCGATGCTCAGCTTTGTCAAACTGCCCCTATATCACGCCCTGCATGGCTGGATGATGGGCGCGCCGCTCTCCTATGCGCTGGTGAGCGCGGCGCTGACCCTGCCCGTGCTCGTTGTGGGCCGCCGCTTCTATTCCGTCGGCTATCGCGCGTTGGTGACCGGAGCGCCGAACATGGACAGCCTGGTCGCGCTCGGCACCACGGCGGCCTTCCTGTACTCCGCTTATAATACCGTCCTGATCGCGATGGGCAACGCAAGCGCCGTGGATGCGCTCTATTATGAATCGGCGGCGGTGATTATCGCGCTGATTCTGTTGGGCAAGACCCTCGAAGCCGTCAGCAAGAGCAAGACGAGCCGTGCCATCGAAGCCTTGATGGAGCTCGCGCCCAAGACCGCCTGCCTGCGCCGGGGCAGGGAGGAGTTGGAGATTCCAATCGCCGAAGTGCTGCCGGGGGATATACTCATCGTACGCCCGGGCGAAAAAATCCCCGTGGACGGCGTGGTGATCGAAGGCCATACGGCGGCGGACGAAAGCATGCTGACGGGCGAAAGTATGCCCGTGGATAAGACAGTCGGCGATCGGCTCTATGCCGCCACCCTGAACACAACGGGTTCTGTCGCCATGCGCGCCGAGCGCGTGGGTGCGGACACGGCGCTGGCGCAGATCATCCGATTGGTGGAGAGCGCACAGGGCAGCAAGGCCCCAATTGCGGCGCTGGCGGATAAAGTCTCGGGTATATTCGTTCCCGTCGTGCTCGGCATCGCCCTCCTGTCGGGCCTATCCTGGTATTTCTTCGGCGGGCGGGATATCTCCTTCGCGCTCACCGTCGCCGTCTCGGTGTTGGTGATCGCCTGCCCCTGTGCATTGGGCCTGGCCACGCCCACGGCCATTATGGTCGGCACGGGCAGGGGTGCGGAGCGTGGCATTTTGGTCAAGAGCGGCACCGCATTGGAGACCGCACAGCGCGTAACGACCGTGCTGTTGGACAAAACAGGCACGCTGACCGAGGGCAGGGCCGCACTGACGGATATATACCCCGCCGAGGGCTTCGAGCAGACACTGCTAAGTCTTGCCGCAAGCGCGGAGAGCGGCTCGGAGCATACGCTCGCGCAGGCCGTGCTTGCCGCCGCAAAGGAGCGCAAACTTCCGCTATTACAAGCAACGGACTTCAAGGCAGCGCCCGGCAAGGGCATCTCCGCAACGGTAGAGGGTGCGCAAGTGCTGCTCGGCAACGCGCAGTGGATGGCGGAAAATAATATCGGTTTGGGCGACTATACCGAACAATCCTCCCGCTTAGCCGAACAGGGCAAGACCCCCCTCTTCGCGGCGGCAAACGGCTCCCTCGCCGGCCTCTTGGCCGTGGCGGACAAAATCAAACCAAGCAGCGCAACGGCAGTGGCGCGCCTGCAAAGCATGGGCTTGGAAGTGTATATGCTGACGGGCGACAACGAAAAGACCGCGCGCGCCATCGCGGCGCAGGCGGGCATAACCCACGTATTGGCCGAAGTGCTGCCCGGCGATAAGGCCGCCCAAGTGGCAAAGCTGCAAGCAGCGGGGCAGCGTGTCGCCATGGTGGGCGACGGCATCAACGACGCACCCGCCCTCGCCCAAGCGAACATCGGCATCGCGCTCGGCACAGGCACCGACGTCGCCATGGAGAGCGCCGACCTCGTGCTGATGCGCGGCGACCTGAACGACGTCCCCGCCGCCCTCACTCTCTCCCGCAAAACCATGCGCAACATCAAACAAAACCTATTCTGGGCCTTCGGCTACAACGTCCTCGGCATCCCCATAGCCGCCGGCCTCCTATACCTCCTCACAGACAACCCCGCCCTCCTCCTCTCCCCCTTGGTCGCGGCGGCGGCAATGAGTTTATCGTCGGTCTCTGTGCTCGCCAACGCGCTGCGCCTGAAACGGGCGAAAATATAATGGAGGCACCCATGCGAAAACACCACATAGACAACCTGCGCTGGATAGCCGTACTGATGCTCTTCCCCTATCATATCTTTATGATCTACAACTCGTTTGGGGAGAATTTTTATATAAAAGGCGCCGATATCC
>WREI01000100.1 GCA_009779405.1 Clostridiales bacterium | reverse complement strand
TTCGCGCTCGAAAGGGGGGAAACAGAATGGAAATACGAGTCGGCGAAAACGAATCCCTGGAAAGCGCGCTGAAGAGATGGAAGCGCAAGTGCGCCCGCAGCGGCGTGTTGGCGGAGGTCCGCAGGCGTGAGCATTACGAAAAGCCCAGCGTCAAGCGCAAGAAAAAGGCCGAAGCCGCGAGAAAACGGAAATATTGAGGTAAAAACACCGCCGGAAGGCGGTGTTTTTGCAGTTAATAGTTGATAGTGAAGAGTAAAGAGTTGTGGAAAGAACCGCAAGCGGTTCTTAATTAAAGCCTTTCTTTCTGTTGTCGGATAAACTATAATAAGAAATGCCGAAGGGCATTTCTACCGTAACTATTCACTATTCACTGCGACTGAAAGGAGCAAAAAAGTGTCCTACTCCGACCGCATGCAAAAGAGCCATATGTACAGCGTCTATTTCGCGCCGCGCGGGCAGGCGCGCCTGGCCGATCTGGGGATGCAGATCGCGCAGCAGTTTCTGAGTCCCTTCGACAAGATCATCGGCCTGGTCGGCGATTCGGGTTCGGGCAAGAGCATGTTCGCGAAGGGCATGTTCCCCGGCTTGGAGCTGACCAACGACGACAGCGGCGTCAATGTGCGCCCTCTGCCGCTCCTGAGCGTCGGTGAGGAGTCCGGCTTCTATACCCCCCATACCTATCACCTCGATATCCGCTTCGAGGCGGCGTTTACGCAGATGCACGAGCTGGCGACCTGCATTCTGGAAGCTGTTCGTTTGGAAAAGCGCGTGATTGTGGAGCATTTTGAGCTGGTCTATCCCTTCCTGAACCGCAACGCCGATTTGCTCATCGGCATAGGCGAACAGCTGCTTATCACCCGCCCCACGCTGTTCGGGCCGGAACCGCGCGAGATTGCCGATCAGGTCTTCAAGACCCTGCCCCTCAGACTGATGACGCATTCCGCCGAGGATATCACCTCCTATTGCTTAGCGGCGGATGGGCAGCGCGAGCCCTATGTCCACGCCGATGTGCAGCATGGATTTATCTTGAGCTATCAGAACAAGGTCAATATCGACATACAGCGTCTCGAAGCGCAGGTCAACGATATGATCGCGTTGGATATCCCGATCTCCTATGACGACGACACGCATATCCGCATAGGCAGCGAGCGCTGGCCCTGCTCCGGCCCACGCATGCACGTCAAATCGACGGGCGAGATTCATAAGGTGACGTTCTATAAGGATCTATTGGTGGAGCCGATCACGGGCCGCCACCTCCTGCTCGGGCTCGTGGGCGAAGCGGGCGAGAACAAGCACAGCAAGAAGCTGAGCGACCTCAATAAAATTATGTAGGGCCACATGAACGAATCCAAGAAACTCCACATCCTGTGGATCACCGACAACCCGGACACGGCGCATCGCATGGTGTTGCTGTACGCGGCCAACAGTATGCTCTATCGTCTCTGGGACAGCGTTACCGTCATCCTCTGGGGCGCGCCCGTGCGGTTGATTACCGAGAATGAAACATTGCAGGAACAGCTGCAAATCGCCCGGCATGCGGGGGTTCATTTTTCGGCCTGCATCTCCTGTGCGGGTCAATACGGCGTTGTCGAAAAGTTGGAGACCCTCGGCATAGAGGTCAAACCCTGGACGGAACCGCTGACCGAAATTATACAGGGCGGCAAGCCGTTCCTTTCCGTTTGAGAGGGAAACAATGCGCATTATCGAATCAACCCAAATCACCAACGCCATCGCCCGGCTCTGCATAGAGGCAAACTGCCGCCTGCCGGAAGATGTATTGTCGCGCGTCCACGCCTGCGCGGCGGCGGAGCCCCGGCTTGCAGCGAAGGATATATTGGAGAAGATACTCCAAAACGACGCGCTGGCGGCGGAGCGGGGCGTGCCCATCTGTCAGGATACGGGCATGGCCTGCGTGTTCGCGGAGTTGGGGGAGGATGTACATATCAACGGCAGCCTGCGCGCGGCGGTGGACGAGGGCGTGCGCCGCGGCTATGCGGCGGGTTATCTGCGCAAGTCCGTCGTGGGCGACCCCCTGCGCCGCGCCAACACGGGCGACAACACGCCCGCCCTGCTGCATGTGGAGCTTATGCCCGGCGACAAATTGACCCTGACCGTCGCGCCCAAGGGCTTCGGCAGCGAGAATATGAGCAAGCTTAAAATGCTGCGCCCAAGCGACGGGGTGGAGGGTGTGATCAACTTCGTGCTGTCCGTGGTGGAGGAAGCGGGATCCAATCCCTGCCCGCCCGTCGTGGTCGGCGTAGGCCTCGGCGGTAACTTCGAGCAATGCGCGCTGCTGGCGAAAAAGGCACTGTTGCGCCCCTTGGATGAACCGCATCCCGACCCATATTACCGCGATTTAGAGAAAAAGCTGTTAGAAAAAATCAACGCCCTCGGCATAGGCCCGCAGGGCTTCGGCGGGCGGACGACCGCGCTCTCTGTCGCCATCGAGACCCTGCCCACGCATATCGCGGGCCTGCCCTGCGCAGTGAATCTGAACTGCCATGTGGCGCGGCATATGACGGAGGTGCTGTGATGCACTATGATGTACAGCTCCCCCTAACCGAAGAAACCGCAAAGCAGCTGCGCGCCGGGGACAGCGTCACCTTAAGTGGCCCCCTCTATACCGCCCGCGACGCGGCGCATGCGCGCCTGACTGCGCTGCTGCATGAAAACAAGCCCCTGCCCTTTCCTATTGAAAATGCAAGCATCTACTATGTCGGCCCCACGCCGGCCAAGCCGGGACAGGTGATCGGCTCGGCAGGCCCAACGACAAGCTCGCGTATGGACGTCTATACCCCGGCCCTGTTAGACCGCGGTCTGCGGGGCATGATCGGCAAGGGCGTGCGCAATGGCGAGGTGATAGCGGCCATGAAACGCAACGGCGCCGTCTGCTTCGGCGCGATAGGCGGCGCGGGGGCGCTGCTCTCCGATTGTATAAAAGAAGCGGAAGTCGTCGCCTTTGAAGATCTGGGCGCGGAAGCGATATGCCGCTTGGAATTGGAAAAGTTCCCGGTCGTGGTCGTCATCGATACCCTCGGCAACGACCTCTATCAAATCGGGCGGGCGCAATATCTGCAAGAGCGGGATCAGGAGTAATTACCATGCGGATTCAACAGTTTCAAAGAGACCATATTCCGGCGGCAAGAGCGCTGGCGCTGGCGAACTATAACGAGGAACGCGCCGCCGTGCCGATCCTGCCGCTTATCGAGGGCATTCCCGACGCGGCGTTTGAAGAATATATTGACAACGAACTGGGCGTGGCGATGTTTGAAGGCGGCAAAATGTTGGGTTTCTTATGCTGTGACGATCCTTGGGAGAACGCGTTCAACTCGACGGCAAGGGGTACCTTTGTACCCATCCACGCGCACGGTGCCATTCCCGAAAACAGGGGCTATATCTATAAGCGGCTCTATCAGGCCGCCGCTGAGATATGGGTTGGCAAGGGTATCGGCTATCATACCATCGGCCTGTATGCCCACGACGCGCAGACCCGTGACGCGTTCTTCTCCTGCGGTTTCGGCCTGCGCTGTGTCGATGCCGTCCGCCCGCTCGAGAACTTTGCGCATTCAGTTTGCGAGGGAATACGCTTTGACGAACTGGCGCAATCGGACGCCGCCAAAATCAGAGATATGCGGATTGCGCTGAGCGTCCATCTGGGCGAAAGCCCCTGCTTTATGCGCGCAAGCACAAGCGAGCGCGAAAGCTGGATCGCTCGCGCCGAAGCCCGCGATTCCCGGCTCTTCACCGCGTCAGACAGCGGCGCACCGATCGCTTATATCGAGGTGACGGAGGACGGCGAAAACTTCGCGACTTGGGAAGAGGACATGAAAAACATTTGCGGCGCGTATTGCCTGCCCGCATATCGGGGCAAGGGAATTATGCAGGCGCTGTTGAATTATGTGATTACAAAACTGCAAGCGGAGGATCTGCACAATCTGGGCGTCGACTTCGAGAGTTTCAATCTGACGTCCAACGGATTTTGGCTGAAACATTTCACCGCGTACACCCATTCCGTCACCAGAAGGATTGATGAATGCGCAATTGCGCACCGTGCCGCTCATTGAGCGGCGTGGCTTAATAAAAACCTTGCCCAAAACAAAATCCCGTGGTAGAATAGCGCGGAAACACAACGTGGGGGTGCCTATGCACGACAGAACCGCGCGTCTGCGCGAACAAATGCTGGCCGGGGGCTTGGACGCCGTTTTGGTGACGAGCCCGCCGAATATACGCTATCTGTCCGGCTTTTCCAGCGAGGACGGCACTTTGCTGATCACGCGTGAGAACGCGTATCTGCTGACCGATTTCCGCTACACCATCCAGGCCAAAGACCAGACGGCGGGATTGTTTGAAGTCATTGAACTGCTCCCGCGCGAGACCGTCACCAAATTACAGGAAAAACTGCAAGCGGAAGCGTGCAAGCGGCTGGGCTTTGAGGACGCGCATATGAGCGTCGCGCGGCGTCAGGGCTTGGACGCCCTGGGCGTGGAATTTATATCATACTCCAACGAACTGGCCAAACTGCGCATCGTAAAATCCGCGACAGAAATACAGAAATTGCAGGAAGCGCAGAATATCGCCGACGCCGCGTTTTTGGAGCTGTTGCAGGTGATACGCCCCGGCATGAGCGAGAAGCGTGTCGTCGCGGAGCTGCTCTATATCTGCGGCAGGATGGGCAGTGACGGCCCGAGCTTTGACCCTATCGTCGGCGCGGGGCCGAACGGCGCGATGCCCCACGCCGTGCCGACCGAACGCGAACTGGCAAAGGGCGATCTGGTCGTGCTGGACTTCGGCTGCATCTATGCGGGCTATTGCTCGGATATGACCCGCACCATCAGCATGGGTCAGCCCTCCGATTTTCAGAAAGAGATATACGGCATCGTGCTGGAAGCGCAAATAAAGGCTTTCTCCTCCCTGCGCCCCGGCATAACGGGCAAGGAGTTGGACGCCGTTGCGCGCGGGCATATCGCCGCCGCAGGCTATGAAAAGAATTTCGGCCACGGCTTGGGCCACGGCTTCGGTCTGCAAATCCACGAAGCGCCGACGGCCAGCATCAACGGCACCGACCACCTGCTGGCGGGCATGAGCGTAACCGTCGAGCCGGGCATCTACATCGAAGGCCAGTTCGGCGTCCGCATCGAGGACTGTTGTGTGCTGACCGAAACCGGCCACCGCAATCTCGTTACGGCAACCAAAGAATTAATCATATTATAAACGAAGGAGAACAAACGCAATGTTAATGGTAGGGGATTTCCGCAAGGGAATGACGGTCGAAATCGACGGAAAAGTATGGATGATCGCTGATTTTCAGCATGTCAAGCCCGG
>WREI01000099.1 GCA_009779405.1 Clostridiales bacterium | reverse complement strand
GCCGGGCTCCAGCAAAAACCGATCCCGCAATCTGCGCGCGTCATTCATCAGCTCTTTCAGCTCCGTGATCTCTTCCAGAATCTGCGCCTTTGTGCGCTCGGTCGCCGCCTGCCACATCTCGGTATCGCCGATCAGCGCCTGCCAGAGCAGGTCTATCTGCTCCTGCGAGAAATTGACGGCCCGGATGCGGTAGATTGGAATGGCGTTGCCTTCCGGGACAATGATATCCGCGTCCACCGCAACCGTCAGCGTGCCGTTGAAGCCCTGCGCGGGGTAGGCGTATGTGTCCTTATATTGTTCGGGGATATCGTACTGTTCGCGCAGGGTACTGCCGTCCGCTACGCCGCCACTTGCTGCCGTCGCCAGCAGTTGCTCCCGATCCTTCTGCATGCCGTCAAGCGCTGGCGCTGCCGCCGTGCAGCCTGCGAGCAGGAGGAGTACGATGAGCATAAGTGCAATAAGTTTTTTCATGTGGTCATACCTCATTTCCTATTTGTTGCACTGAGTGTAACGCGCCAATATGCAACAAGTATTCAACGGATTGTAAGCGGGTTGTAATTTAGGCAATAGGCAGTGGGCAGTAGGCAGTACGGAAAACCACCCGTGCCACTGTTCCCTTCCCTTCTTCGCTCTCGAATTCCAGATTTGCGCCGTGCAGCTTTGCGATTGTTTCGCAGAGCGCGAGACCGAGGCCCATGCCCGCCCCCCGGCTGCGTGCCTTATCCACCGTATAGAAGACCTGGGTAATGCGGCTTAGCTCCTCCGGGGGGATGCCCTTGCCGTGGTCTATGACGGTGAGGGCGTTTCCTGCCGCGTGGAGTGTGATTGTGCCGCCCACGGGGGAGGCCTTGCAGGCGTTGTCGATTAGGTTAATCAGCAGACTGCCGAGCAGGTCTGTATCCATGCAAAGGTTCTCCATGCTGTTTTCGATTTGCAGGGTGAGCTTGTGCCTGCTCAGCTTTTCGGCGCAGGCACCGCGCACGATTTCCAGCAGGTCGGATACGCTCTGCAAGCGCAAATCGATATCTTCACCCCTCTGTAAGACGAGCAGCTGCATCATCTTTTGGCTCAGGCGTTCGATGCGGGTGCAGGCGTCGTCAATGCGGAGCAGGGCGTCCTCTCGCTCCTCCTCGCGCATACGGGTGCGCAGTAAGGTCTGCGCGTGGCCGGATATGGCGGTCATTGGGGTCTTCAACTCGTGGGTCAGGGCGGCCATAAACAGACTGCGCCGCGCGGCTTCCTCCTCCAATTCCCGCACATGCGCGCCCACCGCTTCCGCCATTTTGTTGAAATCGGCGGCCAGCTCGCCTATCTCGTCCTTTTCTTTGATAACAATGGGCCGATTATAGATGCCGCCCGCAATCAGCCCGGTATTGCGCTTGAGCGTCTGAACGGGTCGCAATACCGCGCGCACGAGCAGGATAAGGACGCCCGTCGCCGCCGCCAGCACCGCCGCGCCGACCAGCGCGAAGCGGAGCCCGAGACTGCGTATCCCGGCGTATACATCGCTGATATCGCGGATCAGATACAGTGCGTAGGGTGTCTGCGCTATCTCCATGTAGCTGCCCGTAATCAGGAGGGTCTGCCCGGGGACTTCCACTATGATATGTTCCTTCATGCCCCACGAGAGCGGCAGGCAGGCCTGCGGATCAAGGCTTGTCCTGTTGTAAATTACATCCTCTCCGGAGAGGAGTATCGTATTGGCATCCCCGTATTGGCTGATGTGATAGTGCGCCAGACTGCGTTGTGCGCGGCTGCTCATCTTCACGGTGAGGTTCCGCGCCATCGCGTTCTGCCAGGCCCTCTCGCGCAGGCCCAGGTCCAATAGCGCGCTCTGCACCGCCAGTTCGACGCTGCTCTGCCGCGCGCCCGCCAGGAGGATTGCGCTGCTTATGCCCGTGGCAAGGCCCACGACGAGAACCGCCAGCAGTGAAATCTTAATCCACAGCTTCATGGTGTGCCGTCCTCCAGCCGATAGCCCATTTTGGAGACCGTCTTAATGGCGTCGTGCAGGCCCAGTTTCTGGCGCAGTTGGCCGATATGCACATCCACGGTGCGCGTCATACCGACAAAATCCACGCCCCAAACCCCATGCAGCAAACGCTCACGGGAGAGCGCGATGTTCTTATTCTTGGCGAGCATAACAAGGAGGTCAAATTCCATGGGTTTGAGTGAGAGTTCTTCTCCGTTTTTGCGGATGGTGCGCTCCAATAGATTGATTTGCAGGCCCGCCGCTTCCAGCGTATCCCGTAGTTTGCCCGTGCGCTCGAGCACCTTTTCAATGCGCACCAGGAGCTCCAACACTTCAAAGGGCTTGACAATATAGTCCTCCGCGCCGCGCCGCAATCCCCTCACCTTGGAATCGAGGTCCGCCCGCGCCGTCAAAAAAATGACGGGAATATCCTCGTGCCGCAAATAGGGCAGCAATTCAAACCCATCCATGCCCGGCAGCATCAGATCGACAATCGCCAAATCAAAATCCGCGTCCGCATGCACGCGCTTGGCCGCTTCCGCCCCGTCATAGCAAGCCACCACGGCATAACCCGCCGCGCTCAGATTCTTCTGTATCACCCCGGAGATGGACTCGTCGTCCTCGACAATCAAAATTCTGTTTCGCATGCCACCATTATATAGCAAATTTGCAAGCAGGAAATCAACAAATTGTAAGCGATATGTAATTTTGGCAATGTGCAATGTGCAGCGCACAACGCGCAATGGTTGTTTACAGTTCATTGAGCGTTGAACATCGCGCGTTGCGCATTTACAAACCTGCTGCCTATTGCCTTTCAACACTAATATCGCGTATAATCAACCCATGACCATCCGCTTTTCCCCCGGGGCGCAACGGCGCGAGCTGACCCCCGTGGACAACCTGTTTATCGCCGAATATCTGCCCGATGCCGACGGGACGGATGTGATGGTGTACCTCTACGGGTTGATGCAGTGCTATCATCCCGCGATGCGCGACGTCTCCGTGGCCGATGCGCTGGGCTTGTCACCGGAACGCGTACAACTGGCCTTTCTCTATTGGCAGGAGCGGGGGCTGGTGCATATTGCGAACGGCGAGCCGTTGCGCGTAGAATATCTGACGGCGCAACAGCCTGCCGTCACCACGGAAGCCCCGCGCAAATACCGCGAGCTGGCCAGCGCCGTGAATGTCCTGCTCGCCCCGCGCGAACTGACTTCGCGGGAGTGGAGCGTGATCTACGAGTGCGTGGAGTTATACGGCATGGACGAGGACGCGGTGCCGGAACTGCTGGCGCATTGCGTGCAGCTTCGGGGCAAGCGCATTTCCATGAATTATCTCGCCGCTGTGGCGCGCAGCTGGAACGAACGCGGCATTGTCACGGCAGCGCAGGCGAAGGAATATATCCGGGATTACGAGATCGGACGCCACGGGGCGGCGGAACTGCTCCTGCGCTGGAACAAGCGGCGCGCGCCCACGCAGGATGAGATGGCGCTGTATGAGCGCTGGCGCCGTGACTGGGGCTTTGACGCGGAAGCCATTCTTGCCGTCTGCGGGCAGATGACCGATGTTGCCACCCCGAGCTTCAAAATTCTGGGGGACAGATTGGACGCCCTGCGCGGGAAGAATATACGGACTGCCGAGCAGTTGCAGGCCGAGTTTACGGGCGCGGATGAAGCGCGCGCCTTTGCCGCCGAGCTCTTTGCGCGCATGCGTATGCAGGTGCCGCCCACCCGCGAACAGGCGGCGCAGATTGCCGCGTTCACCCTGCCGCGCGAGGTGCTGCTCTTGGCGGCGGAGCACTGCGCAACTGCCGAGCGCCCCTTCGGCAAGCTGAAAACCATCCTGAAAAATTGGGCCGAGGAGGGCATCCAAACGGAGGAAGGGGCTATAGCCAAGCTCTCCGCATTCGGGCAGCCGAAAGCGCGCGGGGGCAACCTGTATAAAAAGAACCCGGCCACGGCCTATTCCCAGCGCGAGATACGCGACGAAGATTTTGAACACCTATTCTTGAATTTGGAAGAGGATATATGATACTGCATCCGGCCCTGCAAGCCCACTATGAAACAGTGCGGCGCGAAAATGAGAAGGAATATGAAAAGCGGTTGAACGACTGCCGCGTCTTTGTGCCGCGCGCGGCGGAGATCGCCGAAGAACTGCACGGCCTGCTCCTTGCCGTGGGGCGCGGGCAGCTGACGCTGGCGGAGGCCCTCGATTTGCAGCGGCAACTGCGGGCGGACGCGGAGGTCGCCCTGCAGCAAGCGGGCTTTCCGCCGGATTATTTAGAGCCTGCCTATCACTGCCCCTATTGCGAGGACACGGGTTTTGTCGGCGAGGTTCTGAAAAAGCCTTGTTCCTGTCACCTCCTGCTCTTGCAGCAGCATTTGGCCGAGGGCGCGCGCATCAACCATGCCGAGACCTTTGAAAATTTTGACGAGAGCATATACCCCGAGGAGACCCAGCGTAAGCAGGCCATGAAAGCCATGCGGCTCTGTGAGCAATACGCGGACGAGCTGCCCTGCCCGCGCCCGGCCAATCTTCTCATTTTGGGACAGACGGGCTTGGGCAAGACCTACTTGGGCAACGCCATCGCGCATCGGGCCATTGAAAACGGCGTGCACGCCCTGCGCACGACCGCCTATCGCTTTATCGGCGATATCACCGACGGGTTCAGCGACCGCAGGGCGCGCCTGCCCGCCTATATCGAACCGGATTTTCTGGTGATAGACGACCTCGGCACCGAGCCGCTTATGCTGAACGTGACCGTGGAAAGCATCTTCTCCCTGCTCAATGAACGCCTGTTGGCGAATCGGGCGACCTGCATTATCTCCAATTATTCGCTGAATGAACTGACCGACCGCTTCGGCGAGCGCGTCACCAGCCGTCTTCTGGACCAGGATGTCTTTAGGCATATTCGGCTCGCCGGGCATAACTTGCGCTATGAAAAGGGTGGGGTGTAATTTATTTTCGTGAAGTAGCTTTACATTGTATAGCTTATGTGCTACAATGCATATACTATAATCGACAGCACAGGAGAGTACAACCATGACGACCAGTGTAAGCATACGCGTGGACAGCGAACTGAAGAAGAAATCCGAAGAATTATTTGCCGATCTGGGACTGACCATGAGCGCGGCCTTTCATTTGTTTCTCCGCAAGAGTGTGGAAGCACAGGGCATCCCCTTCCCCGTCACGCGCAGGCCCAATGCCGAGACGCTCGCCGCCATGGAGGAGTGCGAACGTCTGCTCCGCGATCCAGAGGTGAAGGGTTACCGTGATATGGATGAACTTTGGGGAGCCTTGGGCATATGACAAAATACACCGTTAAGTTCTCCAACAAGATAGAAAAAGATCTAAGGCTTCTCGAAAAACGCGAATATGATATGTCCGCATTCAAGGCGACTGTCGGCAAACTTGCATGCGGTGAACGGCTCCCCCCTAAAAACCGCGACCACGCCCTATCCGGCAACTGG
>WREI01000098.1 GCA_009779405.1 Clostridiales bacterium | reverse complement strand
ATCATATTATAAACGAAGGAGAACAAACGCAATGTTAATGGTAGGGGATTTCCGCAAGGGAATGACGGTCGAAATCGACGGAAAAGTATGGATGATCGCTGATTTTCAGCATGTCAAGCCCGGCAAGGGCGCGGCGTTTGTCTCTCTGCGCTTGAAGAACGTGATGACCGGATCGGTGCTGGAGCGCAACTTCAACCCGTCGGACAAGTACGCGCGCGCGCACATCGAGACCAAGGAGATGCAGTATCTCTATTCCGACGGCTCACTCTATTACTTCATGGACGTTGAGACCTATGAGCAACTGCCGTTGAACCACGACCAGGTGGCGGACGCGCTGAACTTCATTCGCGAGAACGACACGGTGAAGGTGCGCTTCTATCAGGATGCCGCTTTCGCGGTCGAAGCGGATAACTTCGTCACCCTGCGCATCATCGAAACCGAGCCCGGCTTCCGCGGCGACACCGCCACAGGCACCACCAAGCCCGCCACGCTCGAAACGGGCTACAAAATCAATGTCCCGCTCTTCGTAAACGAGGGAGACTTGGTGAGGATTGATACGCGCAGCGGGGAGTATATGGAAAGAGCGTAGGGGCGAGGCATGCCTCGCCCGTGCGAGTGTGAAATGTGGAGTGTGGAGTTGCGGTAAAAGAATCGCAAGCGATTCCTAAATCTAATTGAAATTCCGAAGGAATTTCTACCACAACTCTTAACTCTTAACTGTTCACTCTTAACATCGCATAAGCTCTCCCCCCGCGGGAAAACTATACAAAAAAGAAATGGGGTAACAAAAATGAGCAAGGTATCCGATAAAATTTCCTACTTGGAGGGCTTATTAGACGGTCTGGATTTGCAGGACGAAAAGACCGCAAAGATGCTGCGTGGCATTTTGGACGCCCTGCGCGAGATAGCCGACGAATTGGAAGACTTGGAAGAGGATATCGAGGACGTGGAGGATCAGGTGGAGGACATCTGGGATGCCATTGAGGAGATGGAGGACGAAGAGGATTTCGACCCGCGCGCGTTTCTCGCGAACATGGAGTGGCACGATGACGAGGATTGGGACGAGGATGAGGAAGACGAGGACGAAGACGACGAGTTTGACGCCGAAGATTTCTTGGAATTGACCTGTGAGCATTGCGGGAACACGATCTATTTCGATGAAAGCATGGTCGACCTCCCGGAAGGGCTCATCTGCCCCAACTGCAACGAAGGCATCACTATTGAGATTCAGTGCGGCGAGTGCGAATAATGGCGTGATGACAAAGTGCCCAGGTCGCCAAAAATCATGGATTAAAGCCACTTGCCTGTCCCCACGGGCTCGGATATAATATAAACATCAACAAGGATTGTGAAATTGTAGTATGCCCGCAAACGCTTAATTTTCAACTGCATCCGCGTGAATGACCATGCTCGCATGGCTGTTTGCGTATTCGGAATTTGAAAATTAAGCAGGGCCGTAAAACTCATATATAGAGAGTACGCCGAAACAGCTTGTTTTTCAGGCTGTTTTTGCTTTATATTGCCGAGCAATATATAGCCCTGCGGAAAGGGCTGCCATGTCAAATACAGAATATATCACTTGGAAAGTGAACCCCTTGGACACCCCCGCCGTCCTCCGCAACTGCAACAAATGCGGCGGGAAGCAGGAATACAAATCGAGCGGTCTGTTCCGCGTCAATGCACAGGGCCGCAATTTGGATATATGGCTGATCTATCGCTGCACATGTTGCGGCAACAGCTGGAATATGGAGATACATGCCCGCGTAAAGCCGCAGTCCATCCCGGCGGCGGAGTATGACGCGTATCTGCGCAACGACGCACAATTGGCGGAGAAATGCGCTTTCGACAAAGCCCTCCTGCGCCGCAACAATGCCCTGCCCTGCTATGACGGGCTCCGCTTTGCGGTTATCGGAGCAATCCCGCAGGGCGACGCCGAGATCACGATTGAAGGCGACTTCGATCTGGATATACACTTGTCCAAGATACTGCGCCAAAAGCTCGGGCTTTCCGGCGCGGCATTTCGGGAACTCCTGGCGCGCAAACAGATAGTTGGAGAAAACGGCATGGATTTGCAGAAGGCAAGATGGAAGAACGGGACAAAGATATCGCTTCGTTTCGACAATACTCTCTGAATCCCGTCAAATTCGGAATATTTGTAAAACGATGTACTTTTTTTGCACCGCCCCCTTGCCGCCGGATTTAATTTGTGCTATCTTATCACCACTATGTATCGCAGTGTTTCCGATAGCCCATACAGGGAGAGTCAACCCGCGCAGACGGGCGCGATTTCACGCGGAAATAACGCGGATCGCATCGAGCCCTTCCCCATCCAAAAAGTACGCAGTGCACCGCAAAGCGTGCCGCAGAATGCGCAGGCGCACGGGAGTACCACCGTGTATTATTCCTCGCGTCCTCCCGCAAGCCAAAACCGCTCGCAAAGCGGCGGATACCGCCCGCAGTCCGGCGGCAACCGCAAACGCAAGAAGAAGCGCAGGATGAATGGGGGCGCGCTGCTGCTCCTCGTTCTGACGCTCATGCTCCTCGGCCTGATCGTCGTGCTGGCCCGCATGAACGGCTGTGAACTGCAACAGTGCAGCCCCGGTGGCCCTGTGCCGCCGCAAATTATCACGGAGGAAAGCTATATCCCCCGCGGCGTCACCGTTTCGGGCGTTGCCATCGGCGATATGCAAGTGCAACAGGCGCGCGCCATTGTGGAGAACCAGCTCAGACCGCGTCTCGGCAGCATCGCCGTCACGATCCAGACCGAGCATTTCAATTCCGTTCTTCGCGCCGAAGATTTGGGCGCGTACTTTGATGTGGAATCCACGCTGCACGTGGCGGCGGCGGGCAATCGCAACAAGAGCTATGATGCGCCCCTGCTGATCGACGAAACCGTGTTGGCCGAGACCATCGCCGCATTGCAGGAGGATGTCCCCAACGCCGCGCACGACGCCACAGTGAGAATCGAATTGGATGACGAGACCAACCGCCCGCGCTTTAAGTATACCGACGGCGTGGCGGGCGTGACGATACAGACGAGCGAACTGGCCGCCGATATCTGCGGAAAATTCGCGGCGGGGACATTGAGCTTTACCGTGACGCCGAAGATGGTGATCTCACAGCCGAATATTACGAGGGAGATGTTGGAAGCCGAGCGCACCATGCTGAACACCAACATCCACGGCGATCGGAACGTCCCCTTTATCACCGAATATCGCCCCGGCAGGGGCGGAGCCACCCAGACCGAGGCCGAAATCGAAAACAACATGGGCCGCGACCACAATATCACCAAGGCCGCGAACACGATGAACGTCATCCACTTGACGCCGGGGCAGCAATGGTCCTTCAATGATTCGACGGGCAAGCGTGACGAAAAGAACGGATGGGCTCTTGCCAACGCTATTGCAAATGACAAGACCTATGTCAAAGAATACGGCGGCGGCGTTTGCCAAGTGGCCACCACCATATTTAACGCGCTGATTACCAGCGGCATAGAGGTGACAACGCGCAGACCGCACAGCATACCCAGCGACTATGTACCCGTGGGACGGGATGCCACGGTGGACTATCCCCGCATCGATTTCCGTTTCCGAAACAACACGAGTTCCGATATATGGGTCTTCGTCTATGTGCGTCCGCAGGATGTGAGCTTGGGCGGATCCAAATACAAGAAGAATATCTGCGTGGAAGTCTATGGCCGGGCGTTGCCGCCGGGTCACGAATACCGCTTGCGTTCCGTGGAAAACGAGCCGCGGTGCACGCCGGAACCGCCGGAAATCGTGGAAGACAAGAACAAGCCCTTTGGCAGCAAGGATGAGATTACGCGCAATCCGCACGATTATATCAATATCACATGGTTTGTGGATCTGTATATCAACGGCGAATTTGAGTGCAACGTATTCAAATATGATTCCATCTACCAAGCCATCCGCGAGCGGCGCAGCGTGGGCATTATGACGCCCTCGCCCCCGCCGCCCACCGCCACACCAAGGCCGACCGACACGCCCAAGCCGACGCCGGAGAGTGTGCCGTAGAGAAGAGGGAAGTTAAAAGAGGTAAGGGGAAAGATGTTTCACTGCATTTTCCCTGCCTGCTCTAACTTTCCCTCTTCCAGCTTTCTTGGAAAGTTGGAAGGCACCTCTTTCCTCTTAAAAAGAAAGGAGCTCCTCCATGAAAAAACAGTTCCGCGCCCTCACCCTCCTCCTCGTCCTCCTGCTGGCGCTTTCGTCCTTTTTCGGCTGTGTACAGCAGCAGCGCTTGAGCGAGGCCGACCTGGCCTTTTTGGCCCTCGACCGCGAATATGGCATCTATATGCTGATGGATGACCCCAGCTCTATCGTCCAGTTCATGACGAAGCCCGAGGATTATGGCATCGATTTGTCCGAGGTCGAGATGCATCTGGGCCGTTTTTCGCTGGATAACCAAGCGCAGTGGTATGCGGATATGCGCGATTTTTCGGTGCGCCTGCAGGAGATTGACGCGAGCAAGCTCAGTGCACAGAATAAAATCGCCTATGCGACCATGGAACAAGAGCTGGCGGACGAGCTGATTGCCGCCGAAAAGGACTATGACATCTATTATGAGCCACTGGTGCCCTATGTGGGGATGCAGTCCAACCTGCCATTGACCTTCGCCATCTGGGAGCTGGACGACGTGGACGACATCGAAATCTATATGGTGCTACTGCGCGACGTCCCCGCCTTCTTGGAGAACATCCTCGAGTGGGAGCAGCTGCGCGCGGATGCGGGCATATTCATGACCGAGCACGCGCTGGACGGCATATTGGACGATTTGGGCGAAACCATCAAGGCCAAGGACGCCAACGCCCTCCTCTCCCACTTCGATGACTGCGTGAACGCGATGGCGGATCTGAGCGACGAGCAGAAGGCCGAATACATCGCCGTGCACCGCAAGGTCGTCGTCAACGATTACAACGCCGCTTTCATCGCCCTGCGCGACGGCTTGGAGACGCTGCGCCCCAAGTGCCGCGAGCCCCTCGGCGCGCTGGCCAGCGGGGACGAGAAATACATGGCCTATTTTATGGACCGCACCCGCATAACGACCGGCTATAATTTTGATTTGGACGAGGCCTATGCCCAGTTGGAAGACGGCATGACGCGGTGGATATCCCTATATAGAGGCGCCATCGACCAATCCGACGATTTGTTTGAGTTTCGCATGGATGGCGTGAGCGAGGCGGCGGACGAGCTGCGCGAGTTAACCTATACCTTCCTGCCGGCCTTGCAGGCGCACAGCGTGAACTATGTCAACGTGCCCAAGGAATTGGAGGAGCAGTTCTCCCCGGCCGCCTATCTCATCCCGCCCATCGACGATTGGTTCCGCAACACGGTGCTGGTCAACAAGCCCGACGAGGACGAAACCCTCTTCTTCACGATGGCGCACGAGGCGTATCCGGGCCACCTCTATCAATACAACTATCAGCGCGCCCTCGACTTGCCCCT
>WREI01000097.1 GCA_009779405.1 Clostridiales bacterium | reverse complement strand
GCTGGCGTGGCATCGCTACTCGCTATGCAAAGCAGACGGACTCTTTCCTTGCTTCTCTGTACGTCAAGTGCATCTTCATGTGGTTACTGGTCGTCGCATAACTCGTGTAAACACTGTCTAAAGCAGAACCTGTCATCTGATGAAAATCTTCCGAGAAATTTGGGAATAGAGAATCCTGCATAAACTCAGCACTTAGATATTCAGCTACACCCTCTATCTCCCATCCTCTTTCTGGTCTCCATATCAAGATGTGCATCAATTCATGCATTATCACCTCGGTTTGAACAAGTTGGATTATTCGATTCAAATGATTGGTGGAACTTATAGGGTAGTAATTGCTTTGCTTTTCAAAGAAAACCTCGCTTGGTTCATGCAACCTTTCCTGCACATGTCCTGCATTCCTTGGTGCTTCCAGACAAATCTTCTGTAGCAACGCCTGTTTATCTTTTGAGTACTTATTCAAAAAAAGCAAGACATCGTTTGCGGTTAAGAATATTTCCGTTATCGGTGCGAAATGGAATGTCTCCACTTCGGTATGCATGACAAAACGGGCATGTTCACTGTCTCCGTATGGAAAAGTATATGTGCTGTTCGCGTATTCCGAAAGATCAAATTCGGGCGCGTAATCCCGCTCTACACCGATACTTTGCAGCCAGCCCTGCACATAGGGCGCGAGGGTTGTAACCGTCAGGAACGCAGGTAATCCGTCCTGCTCTATAATATACATCGCAAGGCTTTGGGCGCTTTGGATGGCAAGCGCAATCTCCCTGTCCGTGTTGAAGTTTGTCGCAAAATATCCGGCAAACAGGCTGCACATGTTCAGATTTTCGATGGTCTGAAAGTGTGCTTGGAGGGCGCTGTTGTTTCCGGCGATGCGCTCCGTATCACCAAAGGCCATTGCCTGTATGCCATAGCATTGCCATGGCTCCAACTCGGTGGCTGCGCGAACAAGCGCGTATTGGAATTCTTCCGGGGAGCAAGCACCGTCCGAGAAATAGATATGCGATCCCTTGACATACGCAATTGCAATGGAACCCGCTTCAATATTAACCGTGATCTCACGCAAGGGCAACACATTTGCAAGAAAAGCTTGCAGCACAGTATAATCCGCTTCTATCTCACGGAATCGTGCGGGGGCACTCTCCTCGTCATATATCCCTCCGTCAATTCCGAGGGTTAGGTTGCCGAGTGTAGTGGCATAACCCCGAAAATACCCGCTATGGGGGGAATAGAAATCGTCTTGTATATTGATGGTTGCGTATTCGAATGGCGGGAGTTCGGCGGGTGGGAGTGGAGGGGTTACTTCTTCCTTGCAACCCGAAAGCAAGAGTCCTATGCTTAGGCAGAGAAACAACAGCATAAGGCTCCTCTGCATTCGGGGGAAAGGGTTTGCATTCTGTGCCATGGTGTTGTCTCCTGTCAGCGGGCGGATACTATCCGCCCCTACGGGTGTTCTTGTGAAACTAAAACACAAAGAGACAATTTCCTTATGTTATATGGAAACAAGACCCCGCATACGAGGACTGAAGTCCGACGTCTGACGTCTGATAACTCCCTACATCGCTTTCTCCACAAACGCCTGCAACAGATGCTTGGGCCTTGCGCCTACGCTGCGGTCGAGGACTTGGCCGCCCTTGAGCAGTATGAGGGTGGGGATGGTGGTGACGGAATAGCGCGCGGCGAGACCGGGTTCTTCGTCCACGTTGATTTTGAGGACGGTCAGTTTGCCCGCGTATTCCTCCGCCAAGGCTTCCACCATGGGCATAAGCATGCGGCAGGGGCCGCACCAGGACGCCCAGAAGTCCGCCAGTACGGGCAGTTCGCCGTTGATGATAGCGTCAAAGTTTTCTGTTGTTCCGATTTGGATGCTCATATTCTTTTTCCTCCGATTGTATAGTTTCTTTTGGCAGAGCCATAAGACCAATAGGGTGAATAGTGCTGCACCGAGTCCGCAGGCTATGGCCGCGCCGTCGCCCCGGCGGGATCCGAACCACAGACCGGGCAACAGGGCGGCGAGGGGCAGAGTGTAAAATGCCCAACGCAATGGGCGGCGAACGGGCGGGGGTTTGCACATGCCGCAATTTTCGCAGTTGCCGCTGCAGGGATCCCTTTGAATTTTTCCCTCGCCGCCCTGCATTTATGCGAGGGTGGCGGCGATGGCGGCGGCATCGAGGGGCGTTTCCGTTTGCGTGCCGTCTTCCATACGCTTGACGATTGCCTTGCCGCTTGTCAGTTCGTTTTCGCCCAATACCAGTGTATGCCGGGCTTTTGCCTTATCCGCATATTTCATCTGCGCTTTCAGACTGCGGCCCACGTGGTCGGTGTCGGCGGCAATGCCCAACGCGCGCAGTTCACAGACGAGACGGAACGCCGCTTCGCGCTGCGCTTCGCCGAGAGGGAGGATCAGGATATCACAGCGGGGCGCTTCGGGGAAAGATGCGCCCGCCTGCTCCATGACCATCAGCAGGCGTTCCATGCCCATGCCGAAGCCCATGGCGGGGGTTGGGGGACCGCCCAATTCCTCCACCAACCCGTCATAGCGCCCGCCGCCGCAGACCGCGCCCTGCGCGCCTATCTTATCGCTGACGATTTCGAAGACGGTTCGCGTATAATAATCCAGCCCGCGCACGAGCTTTGCGTCGATTTCATAGCGCAGGTCGGCGGCGTCGAGCAGGGTTTGGAGGACGGACATATGGGTTTGGCAATCTTCGCAGATATGATGCATGGTTTGCGGGGCGGCTTGCAGGGTTTCCTGACAATTGGGGTTTTTGCAGTCCAAGGTGCGGAGGGGGTTGGCATCCATCCTCTCGCGGCAGAGGGGGCAGAGATTTTCTTCTTGCGCGTGTAGGAAGGATTTCAGGGCGACTTGATACGCGCCGCGGCATTTGGAGCAGCCTATGCTGTTCAGTTTGACGTGCAGTTCCGTCACACCCAATTTTTGCAGCAGCGCCGAGGCGAGAGTGATGACTTCCGCGTCCGCACTCGGGGCAGACGCGCCCAGCAGCTCCACGCCGAACTGGTGGTGCTCACGCAGGCGGCCCGCCTGCGGGCGCTCATAGCGGAAGTGGGGGCTGTTCAGATAATAGAGCTTCTGCGGCGCGGCATCGCTGTGCAGGGCGTGCTCGTTATACATGCGCACGACGCCCGCCGTGCTCTCGGGCTTCAATGTGATGCTGCGCCCGCCCTTGTCTGCAAAGGTATACATTTCCTTTTGCACAATATCTGTGGTGCTGCCGACGCCGCGCAGAAAGAGCTCCGTATGCTCGATGACGGGCGTGCGAACCTCCCGGAAGCCGAAAAGGCGCGCGGTTTCGCGCATCGTTTGCTCTATGTGTTGCCAACGCGGGCTCTGGGCGGGCAGTATATCTTTCATGCCTTTGGGGGCGGTGATGGGCATGGGGTCCTCCTGCGGGGTGGTGGGGGTGGGTTATGCGGACAGTATACGGCGAAATGGAGCGGACGTCAATCATCACGTTCCCTCTCTCTCACTTTGGCTTGCGTATAATTCTCTCCGTCTCTCCTATGGTGCCGGAACCGCCGCAGTGATCGCAAGTGCCGTCATCATCCCACCTATAACTGCCGCCCTCCCCATTACAACGGGGACAAGTCATTACGCGATGCACTTCGATCGCCACAGCGTGACAACGAATGCAACTGCCAAGATAGGTGCCGCTTTCATGATTGTTGGAAGCAAAGTTTAGATCCTTTCTGAACCGATGGCACGCACTCCCGCATACTGCGCAGCGACATTCACTGTCAAGTTGATGCCTTATTCCGGTACAATATTTCGCATCAATCTTTGGCCATACTCCAACGGGTATGGCCAATGTCAACATAAAACCCAGATAACCCAACAAAATATAAATAACAAGTTTCCACTCTGATAAAACATTCGACAAACAGGATATGCCGGGTTTCCATCTGAGTTCCGGGCTCTTCAATGTTTCTATAAGCGGATTCAACCCGCAAATGAGCGCAACGCTTAATATTGCAAGCACAACTGTAAGTATGATGCATAAAACCCTCATCACAATGCGCATAAAGTCTCCTCCTTCTATTGTCGCTTTATTCCGGCTTGTGCGTATCCAACTCCCGCTCTCTCTGAAAGCGGCAACATTCTTGCGCGTATTGTCTGCATATCTTACGATACTCATATGATTCTTCGGCAATCGCTATGAAATAATGCTGCGCCGTTTCGTAGTCTTCCAATCTCATTAAGCCTTGTGCACAAGACTTCTTTGCTCTCCGGTCGAAACTGAGACTCCCCTCAAAACACTCTTTGTAATATTGCCGCGCCGTTTCTTTATCTCCATGTCGTGCCAAAGCACAACAATAGCGATCCTGCCGGCAAGCGCAAAAGAGCAATTCTGCACATCCTCTTTATATAACTGCCTGTAATATTGTTGAGCGCTTGCGTAGTATTGTTGAGTCGTTGCGAGATCTCCCAATCTCCCCAATCTGTCGGCAGCGTCTATCCGGTAATGTTGAAAAGGCCCGGGCGTTAAGACAATATCTCTGTAATACTCTTGGGCCATTGCGTTATTTTCGAGAAGTTCTATCTTTACAGCAAGGGCAACGAGAATCTCTATTTTCTCAGCAACTTCTAGATTTTCCCACTCTCTGTCACAACACCTGAATGCTTCCTCTATGGGATTCAGAAGAATTTCGTTGTAATAATGTCGGAGAGTTTCTTTATCTCCACGGCGTCTTAATCCCCGAATAGGGTGCGCACTTCTTGTATAATATCCTCGTTTTTCTCAGTCAACATGAGCACCATCCTTTCCATTCTGTGTTTTTGCATAGCCGCAGCGCTTGCAGGTTTGGCCGCTGCCCGCGTACTCGTGGTCCAACAAATCGCTTTGATTCTTGCAGAAAATGTGCGGGTATCTGGCGCTGAGTATATCCACCGCTTTCTTTGCAATCCTTTTCCCTCTGAGCATAGAGAAAGCAATTTCACAGATGAGCAGATCCGTATCCTTTCCTATGATTTCTGCGAGAAGCCGATCGTCGTGTATCTGCCTGACGGCATCGTAGCAGACAAGCCTGTCCTCGCTGTTCATGGCGAATTCCAACAGTATGCTTTCATCGCTTATTCGGTTTATCGCGGCGCGGCGGACCGCTTCGCTTATGTCCGTTCGCGCTATTTCCGCCAGAATGGCTTCGTCGCTTATTTTTCGTACCGAGATGGCTCTGACCCATGGATCCGCGTTCGTCTTCGCTATCTCGATCAGGGCGGGCGCGTCCATTATTTGCGCCGCTGCGGCTTTGCGGACGGCTTCGCTTGCATCGGTCTTGGCCATCTCTATCAGAGCAGCCGTCTCCGTAATTTTCTTTGCCGCGCTTACGCGAATGCTTTCATCTTCGTCCGTCTTTGCGATTTCTATCTGTAGCGCGGCGAATTGAATGTCAAAAAGTGCGGCGCGTAACGTGTCAATACAATTATGCACTTTATACATAATCTCCGTTATGCATAAACACGAAAAGCCGAAGGTGAAAACCACCCCCG
>WREI01000096.1 GCA_009779405.1 Clostridiales bacterium | reverse complement strand
CTGGACGGGCCTTGACCCGGACGGCGACTGGAGCATCGACGAAGCTGAATGGACGCCTGCGGACTTCATCAAGGTAGAGATTATCGATAAGGCCACGGATAACGACGGCAATATCACCTTCACCGTGACGAATAACCCGCCGCCACCGCCGCCAACCATCAATATTACGGTTGTGAAGGTCTGGCGGGGCATTGCCGTTGCCGATCTGCCGACGGGTACCACCGTCACGGTGAAGCTCTATAACAAGGACGGTCTCTATGATACGCAGACCCTCAGCGGGCCGGGCTGGACCTATACCTGGACGGGCCTGTCCGAATCGGATGGCCCCTGGAGTCTCGAAGAAGTATGCCCCGCGGGCTTCCTGCAAGTGGGCAATGTCGGCAAGGCCACGGATAACGGCGGCAATATCACCTTCACGGTGACGAACGAGCCCGAGCCCGAGCCTGAACTCATTGATATCACCGTCATCAAAGAGTGGGATATCCCGACGCATGTTATGCTGCCGCCGCAGGCCAGCGTTACTGTGCAGCTCTATAACGGCGATACCCCGGTCGGGCCGATTGTGACGCTGAACGCGGACAATGACTGGACCCATACCTGGGAGGGCATGGATGCTGACGGCGATTGGAGCGCGCGGGAGCTGACCCTGCCCAAACGCTTCCTGCTGGATGAGATCACGATGGAGGTGGACGAGGACGGAAATATCACCTTTACGATCGTCAACATCCCGGACGGCAGTTGGGAGCGCACCGGAGAAGGCGCTTGGATTTGGATACTGGGCGGCGTCCTGCTGCTGGCCCTGATCGGGCTTGCTGTCCTCATTTTCCTGCGCAAGCGCGGGAAGAAGGCGGCACCTGCACAGGAAGCCGAGAGTTTGGAGAGCACGGAGAGCGAGGAATAACGGAATCAGCGGCGGACACCCAAATGTCGGGTGTCCGCCTTTTTTTATGCTATGCCTTGCATGTTTTGCGCTCTATCAGCGCGACGAGGGCGTACATGCCCGCCGCCAGCGCGCAGAGGATCACTACGCTGGCCATCACGAGGTCTAACTTGAACACCTGCCCGCCATAGACGATCAGATAGCCAAGGCCTGCGCGGCTGACCAAATATTCGCCGACAATAACGCCCACCCAGCTCATGCCCACGGAGATTTTCAGTGCCGAGATCATGGTTGGCACGCCCGCGGGGAGCACGACCTTGCGGAAGATCTGCCATTTGTTCGCGCCGAGTGTGCGCATGAGGAGTTGCTTATCGGCGGTGGAGGACAGGAAGCCGCCGAGCATGGTGACCGTGGTGACGACCAGAGAGACCAGCACCGCCATCACGATGATGCTCTTCATGCCCGCACCCACCCAAACGATGAGGATGGGGCCGAGCGCGATTTTCGGAAGCGCGTTCAGGACGACGAGGTAGGGGTCGGCGATTTCGTTAAGCGTGGGCAGCCACCACAGGATAGCGGCGATCAGGATGCCCAGGCCCGTGCCGAGGAGGAAACCCAGCACGGTTTCCCAGAGGGTGACGCCGATGTGCGTGAACAAGCTGCCGTCGCGCGCGAGACGCGTGATGGTCGCGAGGACACGCGAAGGGCTGGAGAGGATAAAGGGATCGAACCATTGCAGGCGCGCGCCTGTTTCCCAGAGGGCGACTAATATAATAAGAAACAATATCCGCGATATTTGCACGAGGGCTGTGTGGCGGCGGATTTTTTGCAGGAATTTTTTATGTGCTTCGGAATGTATTATTTTCTGTTTCATTGGTTTAAGTCCCCCCATACGCGCTGAAAATAGGCTTGGAATTCCGGTTCGCTGCGCCGCTGCAGGGGCGACTTGGTTTTATCCAAAGCGATCCTTATCTCCGTTTTGACGCTTGCGGGGCGCCCGGAGAATATCAGCACGCGGTCGGAGAGGGATAGGGCCTCGGCGATATCGTGCGTAACGAGGACAGCCGTCTTGCCCTCGCGCTTGATGATATCGTATACCTCGTCGGCAATGCCCAGACGGGTTTGATAGTCGAGCGCGGAGAAGGGTTCGTCTAACAGTAATAAGTTGGGCTCCAATACGAGCGTGCGCAACAGGGCGGCCTTCTGGCGCATGCCGCCCGACAGCTGGGCGGGGCGGTGGCGCATAAAGTCACCGAGACCGTAGGTTTGCAGGATTTCACGGGCTTTCGCGCGGGTTTGCGGGTTCAGCGCGCGACGCACCTCTAAGCCGAGCAGTACGTTTTTTTCGACCGTGCGCCACTCTAAAAGGTGGTCACTTTGCAGCATATAGCCTATGTCGGCACGGCCGTTTTGGAGGGTGAGCGTGCCGGAAGTGGGTTGTAACAGGCCCATAATCAAGGACAATACGGTGGTCTTGCCGCAGCCCGAGGGGCCGACAATCGCAACAAACTCCCCGGGATAGACCGAGAAGCTCAGGTTCTGTATGGCGGGGGTTTCGCCCTCCCGATCGTGGTAGATCAGCGAAACATCCTGTAATGAAAGCAATGGCGCGGGCATGTTTCCTCCTTGTATCTTTTGCAATATGGTTATCAATATGAAGGATGCACCTTTTCGGTGAACGGGGCGTATTGTATTGTAACCTTGCATGTGGGAGGAAACATGAAGCATTTACAAGGATTGACGTCAAAAACCGCCCTGCTGCTGGCGGGGGCGGTTTTGGGATTTTTGTTGCTGTTGATATTGATGCCCTACTGGGCGCTGGCCTTGTTGGGGGTTGGGGTGATTGTGGTGGTGCTGTGTAAGGTTTGCAGTTAATTTAACGGCGGCAGGTCGTCGAGACTGTCTATGGGGATGAGGGGATAGCCGTTCCATTCGGTTTCGTTGTTGGGAGCCCAGAGGGGGGCATAGGCGCGGAAGTAATAGATGGTGGGGCGGGCGATGGCGTCTACAAACAATTTGTCATATAAATTATTCGACGGACCTTTCATGAACACCAATTGCTCCAATTTGATACAGTCGCGCAGTAAATAAGTGCTAATCCCGATGCTGTCGCCCCAGATTACCAGCTGCCGCAGGCTTTGGTTGACTGCTGTATCTTTATCATCAGTAGAATATAGAAATCGATACATATCCGTTATATAGGTTACGCTTGCCGGCAGGGATAGGCGTTGTAATGCATCACAGCCTTTGATCATGTCCATATTGAAGAACCACCTGTCAATATGCAGTTCCGTTAGTGCGGTGCAACCCGCAAACGCTGCGAAGCAGCCGTTAATGTCTTTCGGCAATGTCACTTGCTTCAGGGAGATGCAGTCTGCAAAGGCGTGACTGCCGATATATGATAAGTTTTGGGGGAATTCCAAGGTTTTCAGTGAAGCGCAACCGCGAAACGCGCTGCTTTCTATTCGACCTAGGCTTGCGGGAAATTGAACGATGGTGAGGACGGTCAAATCTTTGAACGCGCCGTCCCATACGGAATAAACATTCTCCGCGATGGCAAGTGTTTTGACAGATTTTTCGTAATATCCCGGCCTGCTTTCCCGTTCATCCATCCAGCGGCCTATGCCGAGATTTGTTGTGATGGTCAGGGTTCCGTCGGCGTAGTTCCAGCCTTGCGCCTCGGGGGGTACTTCTATATCAGTTATTTCAAACCAAAAGCCATCGTGAAAATGAGTGGATCCGGTAAAGCGGATCTGTTTGTTGCCATAGTCCTCAATCGGATCGTCACAAACAAAAGAAAGGGTAGATGATTCCATCACAGCAATTGTGGGATAGTTGTTAAAATGGGTGACGAGCCCATCGGCGCCCCGCGAAAGCTGTATACGATATCCGCTTAAAGTGCCGTATCCCGAACGGTAAATTTTCTCTTCCGAACCCGGTACTATGGTTCCCTCGAAGTAGATTTTGGGTAAGCCTATTTCACCATTGTAATCTGCACTGTCCGTATCGCTGTCCCAACTGTTGCCATGATACATCTCTCCCGTCTTGGCATAGCTGAAATCGTTCATCAAGTCCCAAGTCATATTGGAACGGAAAAATTCCGTTTCGTTTATCAATATTGTATTTTGACCTCTGCTGAGGTATTCGCTGCCTATCGATATGGGGAGGGTTTCCTGCATGATGATTTGGGTTTGCTTGCAAGTTTCGTCTTCACCGCAGACATAGCGTTCGGAGATGTCCAATATCACAGAATCATGATTCTCGGAGAGCTGCCAGCTGCCATACTCGTATGTTGGATAGACATATGAGCCATGCGGGATGGCGCGGAGGAATTGGCCGTCGGGGTAGAAGGCGTAGCGGGTGAAATATTCATAGGGGGAGAGGAAGAAGTCGGATATATAATCGTCCAGTTCTTCGTCGTAATCATAAGAATAGGCGAATTGATATATCTTATCACGCGCGACATCCGCCCAATAGCCGACGAGGAAGTCGCGCGGGTCATCGATGGGTAGGGTGGTGGGTTCGGGGCTGTTGGTGGGGCGCGGCACGGGTACGGGTATGGCGGCGGCACTGGTGGGGGTGGGTTGTTGGGTGAGGATGGGATCGACGGGGGCGCAGGCGCATAGCAGGAGGATGCAGAGGAGCAGGCAGTGCAGGCGTTTCATGGGGGCCTCCTTTTGGGGTTCGCGGGTGAGGCATGCGCTACACCCTACGGGTTCGTGGGTATACGGCGGGGTAAGCAATTGCGTGCAATCGCTTACGATTCGCAATCGTCCCCTACGAGTTTGGTGGTATACGGCGCGCGATTTTGTAATACCGAAAGTCTGCATTCTCGTGCGTATACACAAATCCGACTTTCTCCAAAACATGCTGGCTTCTTGTATTTCGCAGGACAGTATCGGCGTTTACGGTTTCAAGCCCCAGCATGTTGAACGCATACTCTGTAAGCAGATTGATTGCCTCCGTGCCGTAACCCTTTCCCTTAACCGAGTCGTTGATCAGCGCGATGCCGAATTCGGCTGTCTTGCGCTCTTTGTCCATGCGTTTCAGATAAATCTCGCCGATGACCCTGCCCTCGCAGAGTATTGAAAAATATGCGCGGGTGAGGTCTTCCATTCTAATATGGAAGGCTTTTTCGCAGCGCGGGGCATCGTAGGCATACGGCGTTGTATCCATCATCGGATCGGGTTCGTAGTCTCTGTAAAATGCGTGCCAAGACACATTGGTGCAAGGGGCCAATGCAATCATTTTACCTTGCAATGTTTCATTTTCCGGCAAGCGTGATCTCCTCTCCGGCGGCTATGATCAACGCGGATTCTGCCGCAAACTGTTCGGCGCGGGATTGGCTGAAGAGTTGGCCGGGGGCCATGTGATAGGGGATGGTTTGGCGGGCGGCTATGAGGGCGGCGCATTCCGCGGCTTCCGCGAGGTCCATGTTATAGATGCCGTCGCAACAGAGTAGGGCGTAGTCGAGGTTGCGGGCCGCGAAGGTTTCCATTTGCGCCGTGCGGGAGGTGTCGCCGGAGATATAGATTTGTATGCCGTCGGATAGGGTGAGGATATAGCCGACGCAGGATTTGGGGCTGTGGTTTTTGTTGTTGGCTTCCACGGCTTCGATTTTTACATAGCCCAAGTCGAAGCCTTGGTGTTCGCCGTTTTGGAGGGCTTCCTTTTCG
>WREI01000095.1 GCA_009779405.1 Clostridiales bacterium | reverse complement strand
GCCACCTCCGTTGCTTTTCGTCTTGCAACTTACAGTGTATCGGATTCCGCTGCGCATGGGTCGCTTTTTATTTCTCTTTGGGCAGTTTATTTTACAACTTGCCGATTTCTATGCGGATCGTGTCCCCCATCCGACCATGAACCCCCATACATCCGTACGACGCCACCCTCGGGATGGAGAATTTCCCGGTTGCAGCGCCGCACGGATTATGAGGTTGGGGCATCCTGCGGGATGGGGCGTCCCGCAAGCTATTCGCGGTTCCGCTGTTACACGGAGCCGGTTTTTTCGATTATCCCGCGCGCTTTTTTTGTTCCTCCATGAGAAGCTTGTCCGCGACGAGGGCAATGAATTCGCCGTTGGTGGGCTTGTCGTTCTTGCCATAGATATTATAGCCGAATAGGGCGTTGAGGTTCTCGATTTTGCCGCGCGTCCAGGCGACCTCGATCGCGTGGCGTATGGCGCGCTCCACCTTGCTCGCGGAGGTGGAAAAGTGTTTCGCGATGCCCGGATACAGCTCCTTTGTGATGCGGTTGATCATATCCGGATTCTGCACCACCATTTTGATGCCTTCGCGCAGATAGTGATAGCCCTTGATATGCGCCGGGATGCCTGCCGTCAGGAATACCGCAGTCACCTTCTCTTCAAAGGACTTGGGGGCCGCGGCATAGGGCAGTATGCCGCCGCGCTGGGTCTCGGTGTTCAACATTTGGATCAGGCGCGAATAGAGCATGTCCGGCTCGATGGGCTTGACCATATAGTAGCGCGCACCCAACGCGCAACAGCGGCGCACCATCACCTCGTTGCGCAGTGCGGAGATGACGACCAGCGCGGGGGCATGCGCCCCGCAAACGGCGTTGACCTGCTCCAGCACGGACAACCCGTCCACATTGGGCATGATCAGGTCCAGCGTGCAAACGTCATACTGCTTGTCCCGCAGCTTCTGCAACGCTTCGCGCCCGTCCTGCGCCACGTCCACTTCCGCGATCTGATCCTGCGAAAGCAGAAACCCGCGCATCCCGCTCGTAAATGCCGGATCGTCATCCACCAGCAGTATCCTGTACTTTGCCATTCATTCCTCCCTATCCGCTCCGCGGTGGCGTTCCCCCGACGCGCCGCAAACGCTGTAGGTGTATTGTAACAAATCCGCGAAATATGAACAGAGTGTAAATTTGACGAATTGTTGGAATTTTCACGAAACTTTTGCGTCACAATATGTAGTATTTTTCGCAAATGGGATACAATATGTTGTATTTGGTGTGGATTGATGCAAATGTACATTTGGACAATAGGCAGTGAGCGGCAGGCAGCAGTTCCTCAACCGGTGGGATATAATGGTATAATCTAAATTTCAGTTGACTAAATATTTGCAATGTTGTATATTAGCCGAGTGCACAAAAGGGGCTTCGCACCACGGCGGCGCGCATTTGACCCGCGCATTGGGGTGTAGCCAAGCGGTAAGGCACGGGACTTTGACTCCCGCATTCGTAGGTTCAAATCCTGCCACCCCAGCCAGTATGACCCGTTAGCTCAGTCGGTAGAGCACTTGACTTTTAATCAAGGTGTCCGGAGTTCGAATCTCCGACGGGTCACCAAAATTTAGTGGATGCCTTTTGGCATCCATTAAATTTTGCATCAAATTGTGGAGATTGCTTTTTACCTAATCATAGTGTCTGAGCATCCAACCCTTGATGACAATAATATCGTCAAGTATCAAAATGAAAAGATTTATCACAGTAAGCAAGTTTTTTCACCAAAGCATGGGCATCAATTTATTCAGGCTTGTCCCACCACCGTTCCTTATTGTTTTGTTGTTTCTTTTCCCGTGCTCTCTGCTCGTTCTTTCCAATCCAAATATCAATGGATTTCTCGGCAAGTTTCACGATTGTTGGAGATAAAACCGATCCAATCAATCCAATTAATGCAACAACAATAATCGGTTCAAATGTAGAAGCTTCAGTAGAATTATTATCGGAGACTAATGAAATCAAACCACTTTTGCTGATCCTAAAAGTATTTGCAACATAGCCATTCGCCCCCTTCTTTCAATTTTGGGTCAAAGGAAATCGAACAGGCATTATACTACTTAAGAACCCCTCAATTTCCCTTGAATAGCTTACTCCTCATATACATATCCTATTATCTCACGTCTTCTTCGCCACAAACCAGATCACGTGCTCTTATTTATTCTTTCGACAGTATTCTTCATCATTTTGTTATACGTATTCATATTTTCTTGAAATATTATGCTCTAATGGCTCATATACTATAAAGTTATTCGGTTCAACTATTATTATGCGCTAATGTAGTGCCTGAATGATGTGAGAAGATAAAATCTCTAAAAATAATAACAAGAACGCATATTTACGAAGAATTCATGCAAACATTACCCCCCTCCCCCGCCTGCGGCGTTGCGGCGCGTTTGAGCGCTGTTGTATAATCAGTTCGGTATTTTATCGTAGGCTGCAAGGGGATGCACATGGAAATTCGCAATATCGCCATTATCGCGCATGTAGATCACGGCAAGACTACGCTGGTGGATCAGCTTTTGCGTTACGCGGGCGGCTTGAAGCGGAGTGAGCTGGGCGTGGAGCGCGTGATGGACAGCAATGATCTGGAGCGCGAGCGCGGGATTACGATTTTATCGAAATATACGGCTGTGACCTATGGGGATACGCGGATCAATATCATCGATACGCCGGGCCACGCGGACTTTGGCGGCGAGGTGGAGCGCATTTTACAGATGGTGGATGGCGTTTTGCTCCTGGTGGATGCCTTTGAGGGCTGCATGCCGCAGACGCGATTTGTGTTGCGCAAGGCGCTCGAATTGGGCAAGGAACCGGTGCTGGTTGTAAATAAAGTGGACAGAAACGAGGCGCGGCCCGCCGAGGTGGTGGACGAGACCTTAGAACTGATGATTGAGATAGGCGCGAACGCGGAGCAGCTGGATTTCCCCATCGTATATACATCCGCGCGAGACGGGCTTTCGGGTTACGAACCGGACGCGATGGAGGAGGGTATGCAGGCGCTGTTTGATACTGTGATTGCCGCCATACCCGCCCCTTGCCGCGATACGGAGCAGCCTTTACAGATATTATTTTCCACGATAGATTATGACGATTATGTCGGCAAGATAGGTATAGGCCGCATTGAGCGCGGGACCGCGCATCCGAATACGCCCATCATCCTCTGCGGCGGCACGGAGAACCGACAGGTGCAGCGCAAGATCTCGCGCCTGTATCGCTACGAGGGGCTTTCGCGCACAGAGGTTGCCGAAGCTTTTGCAGGAGATATCGTCTGCGTGGCAGGAAGCGAGGATCTGAATGTGGGCGAGACGGCCTGCGACATTGCCTGCGTGGAACCGCTGCCCTTTGTGCATATCGACGAGCCGACGGTTTCCATGCTCTTCTGCGTGAACGACAGCCCCTTTGCGGGACGCGAGGGGAAATATGTCACCTCCCGCAAACTGCGCGAGCGGCTGTTTACGGAAGTGAAGACGAATGTGAGCATGCGCGCCGAGGAGACGGAGAGCACCGACACTTTCAAAGTCTGCGGGCGCGGGGAACTGCATTTATCCATACTGATCGAGACCATGCGCCGCCAGGGCTATGAATTTGCCGTGACGCGACCGCGGGTGATTTTCAAGCGGGACGATGACGGGCATGTGACCGAGCCCATCGAGGAAGTGACGATCGATACGCCGCAGGCCTATGTGGGTGCGATCATGGAGAAGCTGGGCCAGCGCAAGGCCGAGATTGTGGATATGGCGCCGCAGGGCGACGTGAGCATGCGCCTGAAATTCCTGGTTCCCGCGCGGGGGCTGATGGGCTATCGCTCCGAGCTGATGACGGACAGCCACGGCGAGGGCGTGATGAGCCACGTCTTCCACAGCTACCAACCGCACAAGGGTGAGATTTCCGAGCGGCGCACAGGCAGCCTGGTGGCGCATGAGACGGGCGAAAGCAACGGCTATGGGCTCTACAATACGCAGGAGCGCGGGCGCATGTTTATCGGCGCGGGCGTGCCGGTATATGAGGGACAGGTTGTGGGCGAATGCTCCCGCAACGAGGATATCGTCGTCAACGTATGCAAAAAGAAGCACGTCACCAATATGCGCGCATCGGGCAGCGATGAGACCCTGCGCCTGACCCCGCCGACTGTGTTTTCGCTGGAACAGGCGCTGGAATTTATCGCGGACGATGAGCTTTTGGAAGTGACGCCGATGAATCTGCGTATGCGCAAGCGGTATTTGACGAAGGAGCAGCGGGTAAAGGCGGGACGGGTTTAGTTATCAGACGTCTGGTACAGAATTCGTCTATATCTCTCGTCATATTCGTTGCTATTGATTTGACTGATATCAGAATATTTTATTTCGGCATATCCGGCTTCATTTCCATATTCATCGATTAGCAATATTCTGCAACCCTCTTCATAGAGCCCATCGACCAAACCAATGGCTTCAAAATGACCACTGTCGCATATTTCGATGCTTACTATAAAAGCATTCGTTTTGGAATACTCCAAAAGCTCCATAATGAGATCATCTTGAAAATGATAGTCTTCATGTTTGGATTTATAGTGATTGATCAGTTTTTCCATCCTTCGCGCATAAAAATCATTATATTCAATTTTGCAAATAGTATCTGTCTTGCAGAGTTGCAGGCCATCGTTTACACCATGGGGGTCAGACGACGCCAAGATGAAATGCGCATCATTGCAGGCGACAATGCATCCAAAGCCGAATAAGGATAAATCGTCACGATCTTTGTATATGGAGACGTAAGATTTAGCTTCCATCATTTCACGCAGTTTTTTCTGAAACATAATTGTTTGCTCCTTACATGTCGATTGGCAATATGTAATTTGACATTACATGATCGCGTTGCTCATAAATGATCTTTTCAACAATTCCATTCCTGTATCGAACTTCTACGAAAAACCCATCTATAGTTTGGTGTATTGAGCACGGGAGCATTCCGGTATATGGGCTTATATACTCAAGACCAAATGGGTCAATTTCCCTTACATTCTCCAAAGTGGATTCGCCAATTATCAGATTGGAAAAATCCGTTTTTTGTACGGGTATTTCGTAATACCATCCATTTTTGGCGATGAATACACCGCTGTCGTTGCTCTCGAAGCCAAGATAAAACCATCCTCCTTCCACACTCCTAAAAACAGCGTAATACCCCTGCGCAATTTTCCGCATACACTGGATGGGCATTATCTCATTAATTTCCACCATCGTCAATCCATAGGGCTTCGGCACATCCAAAAACAATTCGCGAGGATATTCGTCTGTAATTATCAGTTCTTTCGCCGTCGTGTTGTCCGCAATAGCGATGATAGCATCTTGGGTCTCCATGGATACTCGCTCCTTAGGGTTTTCTGCGCAATTGCTGAAACATGTGATGATGGTTATGAATAACGCTAAGTTTAATAAATTGGCCCTCTTCATGATATTAACCTCCTACAATGTATTTACGGATAGAGGCACGGCAGCCAGCCGTGTCTTTTTCCATCTCATGCGTAGCTGTTAGAATGAGAGCGGATTGGACTGACGATGTAACCGAGAACTGATTGCAT
>WREI01000094.1 GCA_009779405.1 Clostridiales bacterium | reverse complement strand
TTATGATACTTCCCCGAACCTGACTGTAAGGGGGCCGCGGTAGTAGGGATAACGCGCGGCGGAAGCATCGTCCCGGCTGAAAAAGGCCGGGGGGAGCTTTCATGGGCTGTATATGCAGCCGTCTGGTGGGGCTATTTAGGGCTCCCGCGAAGTCACAGACTTCGTGGGAAGAGGAAAAGCAACGGAGCGTTGCAAGCTTTTGCGCTTGCGCGGAAGCGAGCTAAGCGCAGTTTGCTTTGACGAGGTATTTACCGCAAAACTATCCAAAAGCATTTATCAATTTCAAGGTTTGGGCGGTTTGAACACTGTGCCGTACTGTGCGGCGCATTATCAAGCCGCTCAGACAGAACAGGAGGAACTATGTTTGGGCAGGCTTATGCACTGTACAATCGGGAAATTACATATAAACAACCCATAGATATTCCAGACCGCTACCTTGATGGGGAACGATATATACTCACCGCCTTTGGCTGCGTGCTGACAGAGCGGCGCACGGAAAAGAGCTATGTATATAGCGTGGTCAATCTTTCGAACGGCAGAAAAGCAATACTCTGCCGCAGCGAGAAACCTTTGGACTTTGGCTCCCATGCCAAACTGGTACAAAAAATCTATGCGCTGCCCTTTCGCGATGTTGGGCGCTATGAAGCGGACAGGCCATCGGGCGACCGTTTGCCCGCGGATAAACTGAACGAGATTTTGAACCATGTGTTCAAATGCGTCCTGCCCCAACATGGCTATAAGTTCCGGGAGAACCAGTTGGGGCTCTCGGAGCATATGCTCGAAACCATTACCCGCAAGGGTATCTCCCTTGCCGAGTCCGAAGTAGGCACAGGCAAGACCCTGGCCTATCTCGTAGCCGCCGTACTTGCCAAGCGCGGGCGGTTCAATGACTCCTGGCTGCGCGGCAACCTCCCCGGCCAAAGCTATGCCGAGGGCGCGTATATGCCGGTGGTCATCGCCACGTCCAGCATCGCGCTCCAAAAAGCACTCGTCACCGGGTATATCCCCGATCTGTCCCGCATCCTAATGGCGCACCATATCATTCGAACACCCTTGACCTGCGTGATACGCAA
Source organism: Clostridiales bacterium (assembly GCA_009779405.1). Taxonomy (GTDB): domain Bacteria; phylum Bacillota; class Clostridia; order Christensenellales; family CAG-138; genus WRCT01. Next base: position 4,576 of record WREI01000094.1, on the reverse strand, counting down.
GGGCAAGGAACACTATCTCTGCGAAGCGCGGCTCCGGACATATTACGCGGACGCCGATATTGCTGCCAGAACAGTTCTCGGGCCGCTGCTCTCACGATCCGCTTCCTGCGACCTTTCGGACGCGGATGGATTGACCCCGTATATGAAACGGCAGGTCTGTGTCGGCGGCAGATGCGCCACGAGCTGCCGTTACCGCGACAATTGCCGATATGTTTGCCATATACAAGCGGCCAACGATTCCACCGTGGATTTTCAGGTGACGAACCACAACTACTTTCTGGCGGATATTGCGCACAGAAGAAATAAAAAACATCCTTTATTGCCGCATTACCAGCTTGTCATTATGGATGAGGCGCACAAATTCCTCACTGCTGCCCGTCAGATGTACGGCTTGGAGCTTTCGGATGTAGAAATCCCACGTATAGCAGACAGCATCCACAGCTTTGCGGATTATATGATGGCGACAGACGGCAGCAACGTCCATCGCCTTGCCAAGAAGCTGGCAGGGCAATCGAAGCGCCTATTCAAGCGGCTGCGTGAGAATACGCATTCGGCTGCGGATTACGCAGAGTCCGGTCAGTTCCCCGCCGTTATGGATGCGGAAACTGCGCGGCACCTGAAAAACATCGCGGAAATCGCGGGCGCGCTTATTGCCGCAATGGAAGGTCGCATTGTACCGACTCACCTTTTTGAGAGGAAAAAGCAAGCGGTGCGCAATTTAGGAAGCGTTCGTGACAGGGCGCTCGCTTTCAGGAAATATGAGAATCTCATATGCTGGATAGAGCAGCAGGACAGCGAGGAAAACAGCGAAACAATCCTGCGCGCTATCCCGAAAGAGCTGAGCGCACAGATGTACGCGGATATCTGGAACATGGGCATTCCGTTTGTTCTGACCTCCGGCACCTTATCCGCGTTCGGGGACTTCACCCGCACCAAGCAGACCTTGGGTATTGACCGCATGGACGCTTTTTATGTGCAATCCATCAGCTTGCCGTCGCCCTTTGATTATAAGAAGAACACCCTGCTGTACCTAAGCGAACAGACGCTTTTCCCGAACAATCATGATAAAGAATATATATCCTCCATCGCGGACGAAGTGGAACGGCTTACCCGCGCTTCCCTTGGGCATGCCGCCGTTCTGTTTACCTCATACAACGTATTGGGACAGGTGTATGCCATTCTGAAAGAGCGATATCTCCCATACCCCCTGTTTCGTATGGGGCGGCGGGACACCTCGGCACTGGACCAATTCAAGACAAGCGGCAACGGCGTTCTGTTCGCATCCGGCGCGCTGTGGGAGGGTGTGGACGTACCCGGCGACGCGCTGTCCATGCTTATCATCGTCAAGCTGCCGTTTGCGGCCCCCGACCCAATCGGGGATTATGAGCGATCATTGTTCGGATCAACGGAACTGTACAAAGTGAAAGCGCTTATACCGGATATGCTGGTAAAGCTCAAGCAGGGCTTCGGGCGCCTCATTCGCACCGAAACCGACACCGGTGTCTGCGCCATTCTGGATTGCAGAGCCGGTATCGGGGTCCCACGAAACGGAGTTTCGTGGGGAGAGGACGAGCAGCGGAGCGGAGGGGATGCCCAAGCTTGCGTGGGCGAAGCGGAGCGCAGTTTGCGAGGACACGGAACCTACCATCGCCATGTGTTGAAGACGCTCCCGCCCTGTGAAGTGACCTCCGATACCGCGGCGGTCGAGCAATTTATCCGGGAATTTAAACCACAATCATATTTTGCGGAGGAAGCCATATGCGAAGCAGCGTAAATAGCATCACCATGAACAATCCCCAGCGCGACGATTTGGTGGATATCCGTGTGTGCGACCCCCGGAGCGTTGATTTGGTGGATATTCGTGTGAACGATCGCCAAAGCGATGATTTGGTCGATATCCGTGATGTGCGCGTAGATACAAATCTGTCCAGGCAGGAGCGCATCGCCGAATTCGTGCGGCAAATACGGAACCCTTACCGATTCCGCTGCGGCAAGTTTGTCGTGACCGCGCGGTTTGCCGAGAGCGGCCCCACGCTGGAGGATTGCCTGCAAAGAATTATCGCGTAAAGCAAAGAAATGACTTGCAATCGCCGCGAACAAGAGTTAACATCGGAGTGGGAAAAGAGCAGAATATCCGGCCAAGAGTGTCCTCAATCACTTCTGATTCGCGGCGAAAACCGCAGAAAAAGGAGTGATTTGTTATGTCAGAAACAACGTATAGGGCAGTCAAGTATATCCGCTTGTCGTATGCCGATGACAAAAAGGAAAAACCCAAAAACGGCAAGAGCGATACGGGCGAAAGCAACAGCGTGGAAAACCAACGCAAAATGCTGGACCGGTTTATCGCTTCCCAACCGGATATGGAAGCGGTATCAGAAAAGGTGGACGACGGCGCGTCCGGCATCTTCTTCGACCGCAAGGCGTTTCAGGAGATGATGGCAGAAATAGAGGCCGGTGAGATCAATTGTATCGTGGTCAAAGACCTCTCTCGCTTCGGCAGGGAGTATATCGAGACGGGTCGATATCTGCGCCACATTCTGCCGGCGTATGGTGTGCGCTTTATCGCCATTAACGACAACATTGACACATTGCGGGACGATGCCGGCGATCTGGTCGTTGGCGTGAAGTCTATCATGAATGACGCATACTGCCGGGATACATCCATTAAGACGCGCTCCGCGCTGAATACCAAACGTGAACACGGCGATTATGTCGGTGCCTGCCCCGTCTATGGCTATAAGCGTTCAGAGGAAGATAAGAACCGGCTCGCAATCGACGAATACCCCGCATCTATCGTGCGGGACATCTTCCGTATGAAGATAAACGGTATGAGTGCGCTCAGAATCGCAGAAACGCTGAACAAGCTGGGCGTCTTGTCCCCTATGGCCTACAAGCGTGACCGCGACCTGCCGCATCCCACAGGCGGGTTCGCCGATACCCCCGACGCAAAATGGTCAGCCACGGCGATCTTCCGTGTCCTAAACGATGAGACCTATACAGGCACATTGGTGCAGGACAAGCGCGGAACACTCAACTACAAAATCAAGGATGTGGTGGACAAGCCACAGTCCGCGTGGAAGCGCACCGAGGGCGCGCATGAAGCTATCATTAACGCATTGGACTTTGACCTTGCGCAGCGCATTATGCGACTGGACACACGCTCTGCGCCCGGCAGCGACAGGGTGTATCTCTTTTCGGGCATCCTGGTCTGCGGGTGCTGTGGTGGGCGTATGACCCGCAAGACCAATCGTTACAAGGGGCGGGAATATTACTACTATTACTGCCCAACAGGTAAAAAGCACAACTGCACCGGCGCGGCCATGGTAAAAGAGGAAGATCTGAGCGACTGCGTTTTGGAAAGCGTAAAAGCGCATATCGCCAATATCGTATCCCTCGAATCGGTTCTTGCCGCAAGCGACAGCCGGAGGATGGCAGCGTTGTTGGCAGCTCAGATTCAGGAGCAAATCGCGGATAATGAGCGCCAGTTGGCGAAGGCAGGCAAAATAAAAGCCACGTTATATGAGAACATGGTCAGCGGCCTTTTGACCAAAGAGGACTATAAGACGCTGAAAAGCAGATATGTCGCTGACGAAACCCGATTGCGCGAAGCCATCGCCGCTCTGGAAACAGAGCGCGACCACGCTCTGGACGGCAGTGCCGAGCGGTTGCGGTGGATGGAGCATTTCAGGCAATTTGAGGGCCTGCGCACACTGGACCGCCGCACGGTGGTGAATCTGATTCAGAGCGTCCGCGTTATAAGCAAGACCGAATTGGAGATTGTTTTTAATTATCAGGACGAATACGAACAGGCGTTGGCGTTCATTGGCGAGATGGCGCAAGGACAGGCAGCAGCTTTCGCCGGTGAGATGCCGCAAGTACAGGCACTGACTTTCGCCGGCGAGATGCCGTATAGCGATGTGGTGAATTGTGAAAAGGAGGCCGCGGCATAATGGCACGGAAGAGCAGAAAGCAGCTTGACGCTGCATCCGTATCGGAACAGCAACAGCAGGAGCAAGCACAGCATAATACAACCTGTAATGCCGCGGCATATGTCCGTCTTTCCAGAGATGACTCCAAGCGCGGTGATTCGCTGGAAACACAACAGGATATTATTGAAAACTTTATCGCCGCGTCACCGGATATTCGTTTGGTTGAACTTTATAGCGACAATAAGACCACCGGCACGAATTTCGACCGGCCGGACTTTCAGAGGATGATAGCCGACGCGGAATGCGGCAGGATTAACTGCATTATCGTGAAAGACCTCACGCGCTTCGGCAGGAACGCGATTGACGCGGGTTACTACATTGAACAGCTCCTGCCCGCAATGCGCGTTCGGTTTATTGCGATAACCGATTCCTATGATTCGATTAAGGATGACGGCAATAGCCAGTTGCCGCTGAAAAATATGATCGCGGAAACGTATGCGCGGGATATATCCCGCAAATGCCGTTCGGTACAGCGTCAGAATATTGCGGATGGGCGCTTTGTGGGTAGAATGGCACCATACGGGTATTCCAAGCACCCGAACGACTGCCGCCGCCTGGTCGTGGATGAAGAAGCTGCCGCCATTGTT
>WREI01000093.1 GCA_009779405.1 Clostridiales bacterium | reverse complement strand
TCGGCGGTACGTCTCAATTATGAAACACAGCTCTTACTCGTGCAAACTTGTTCGGGAATCTCATGCACCTCTAACGTCCAGTCACGCCGCTCTACTCCGGAATTCACTTTTGCGATTCACAAATATTTCAAACAATCCCGCAGCCCCTTGCAATCCCCTTCCCGTTGTGCTAATATGCTCCCGATAAATTGGGGTTATGTGCCCGCTCGCAAGCGGACACATACGGACAGGAGAGAAAAGAAGTAATGGCACAATTTGAAAAGACGGGTACAAACACGGGCAAGTTGACCATCGAACTCAGCGCGGAGACCTTTGGCAAGGCGCTGGCGGATACATATCGCAAAGAGGTGAAACGCTATAACATACCCGGCTTCCGCAAGGGACACGCGCCGCGCCCGGTGATCGAGCGCATGTACGGGCGCGAAGTCTTCTTCGAGGGCGCGTTCGAAGCGCTCTGGGGGGACGCGTATGACGCCGCCGTCACCGAGCAGGGGCTCTTTGTGGTCGACAGGCCCGAGCTCGATATCCTCACGATGTCCGCGGAGGAGGGTGTCACCTTCACCGCCGATGTGACCCTCAAGCCCGAGCTCACGCCGGGGCAATACAAGGGTATAGAGGTAGCTAAGCAGGACTATACTGTTACGGATGCGGAGATAGATGCTGCTTTGCAGGCAGAGCTTGAAAAGCAAGCCCGCCACGAGGAGGTCGAGCGCCCCGTGCAGGATGGCGACCGCATCACGCTGGACTATGCCGGTGCGGTGGACGGGGAATATTTTGAGGGCGGCACGGCGAGTGAGCAAACACTCGTGATCGGCAGCCACAACTTTATCCCCGGCTTTGAAGAGCAGCTCGTGGGCGCGCAGACGGGGGAGGAGCGGGATGTGCTCGTCAGCTTCCCGACCGAATACCACGCCGAGCATCTGGCGGGCAAGGAAGCGGTCTTCCACTGCAAAGTGCATGCCGTCGCCGAAAAAACGCTGCCCGAGTTGGACGATGAGTTTATCGCCGACATTTCGGAGTTCGATACGATCGCCGAATGGAAGGCGAACAAGCGCGCCGAATTGGAAAAAGCGGCAAAGGAGCGAAGTGACGCCGCCCGCGAGAACGAGGCCCTGGAAGCGGCCTGCGCGAACGCGACAGTGGAGATCCCCGACTGCATGATCGAGCGCCGCATGGACTCCATGTTGCGCGATATGGAGCGGCGCCTGCGCAGTGCGGGCATGAACATGGAGCTCTACTGCGAATATATCGGCAAGACCAAGGAGGAACTGCGCGAGAGCTACCGCGAGGAAGCGGGCGTCTATGTAAAGATGCAGCTCTTTGTCGAAGCCATATCCAAGGCGGAGTCCGTCACGGCGAGCCCCGAGGAAATCGACGCCGAAATCACCGCCTTCGCCGAAGAAAACGGCTCCACCTTCGAAGCCCTCAGCGAGCGCTTCACGGAGGACGACCGCGCCTACTTCGAAGACCGCGTAATCACCCGGAAAACGATTGCGCTGGTGGTGGAAGCGGCGGTGGAGAAGTAAGAGGTAATAATGCAGAATGCAGAGAGGGATAATTGAATACATAACTCTCTGCATTATTCCCTATTACCTATTCCTTAGCTTATTTTTGAAAAATGGAGGCCAACAATGCACCTAATCCCCATGGTCGTCGAGCAAACCGGACACGGCGAACGTTCCTATGATATCTATTCCCGCCTGTTGAAGGACCGCATCATCATGCTCAGCGGTCCCGTGGACGACGACTCGGCGAATGTCATCGTCGCGCAGATGCTCTTTTTGGAAGCGGAGGATCCCGACAAGGATATCTTCCTCTATATCAACAGCCCCGGCGGTTCCGTCACGGCGGGCCTGTCCGTCTATGACACGATGCAGTATATACGCTGTGAGGTGTCGACCATCTGCATCGGCATGGCGGCCAGCATGGGCGCGTTCCTGCTGGCGGCGGGCGCGAAAGGCAAGCGCAAGATTCTGGAAAACGCCGAAGTGATGATCCACCAGGTTTCGGGCGGCACCCAGGGCCAGGCGACGGACGTCAGCATCCACGCCGAGCATATCCTGAAAACCAAGCGCCGCCTGAACGAGATTCTGGCGCAGCGCACGGGCCGGAGCGTGGAACAGGTGACGCAGGACAGTGACCGCGACAATTATATGGACGCACAACAGGCGAAAGCCTATGGACTGGTGGACGAGGTAGTTCCGCCGAGGAGGTAGAAAATATGGCTACAAAAACCGAATACAATTCCGTCCGCTGCTCATTCTGCGGCAAACTGCGCGGAGAAGTGCGCAAATTAGTGGCGGGACCGAATGTCTATATCTGCAACGAATGCGTGGAGCTCTGCCGCGAGATCGTGGAGGAGGAACTCAATGACGCCTCCAAGATCGTGGATCCCGGAGAGCCCGAGCCGGGCACTTCCATCCCCAAGCCGCGCGAGATCGTCGCCGCGCTCGATGAATATGTCATCGGACAGGAGAGCGCCAAGCGCGCGCTCGCCGTTGCGGTATACAACCACTATAAGCGCGTGCGCCTGCGCAACAAGAAGGACGATGTGGAGCTGCAAAAGAGCAATATCGTTATGCTGGGGCCCACGGGCTGCGGCAAGACCATGCTCGCGCAGACCCTCGCCAAGATATTGGACGTCCCCTTCGCCGTCGCGGACGCGACCGCCTTGACCGAGGCGGGCTATGTCGGCGACGATGTAGAGAACATTCTGTTGAAGCTCATCCAGGCCGCGGAGTTCGATATCGACCGCGCCCAGAACGGCATCGTCTATATCGACGAGATCGACAAAATCGCGCGCAAGGGCGAGAACGTCAGCATCACACGCGACGTCTCGGGCGAGGGCGTGCAGCAGGCCCTGCTGAAAATCTTAGAGGGTACGGTCGCCAACGTGCCGCCCCAGGGCGGGCGCAAGCATCCGCAGCAGGAATGTCTGCAAATTGATACGACAAACATCCTGTTCATCGTCGGTGGCGCGTTCAACGGTGTCGAAAAGATTATCGAAAAGCGCACGGGCGCGAAGATGATGGGCTTTGGCGCGGATATCAAGTCCCGCGAGGAAAAGGATATCGGTCAGATCCTGAAAAATATCCTGCCCGAAGACCTTCTCAAGTTCGGCCTGATCCCCGAATTTGTCGGCCGCGTACCCGTCATCGTCACGCTGGAGAATCTCAGCGAGGACGCGCTGGTCGAGATACTCACCAAGCCCCGCAACGCGCTGACCCGCCAATACCAGCGTCTCTTTGAGATGGACGGCGTGGAACTCGTGGTGCAGGAAGACGCCCTGCGCGAGGTCGCCAAAATGGCAATAGACCGCAAGACGGGCGCCCGCGGCCTGCGCGCCATCATGGAAGATGTCATGCTCGATATCATGTATGATATCCCCTCGCAAACCGACATAGGTTCCTGCGAAATCGACGCGGCCACCATCAAAAAGACAGGCCGCCCGCGCCTGACCAAGCGCGGCGAAGTCAAGCAGTCCCGGCGCAGGCCGGCGCTGGCCAAAGCGGAGTAACGCTGCGCTTCGTTTCCGATGGCAAAGCCATCGGAAACGGTTTACTGTGTGGTAGAAACAGTCCGTCCCGGACTGTTTCTTTTATGTTTTCGGGGGAGTGAATCCCCCGAAAACGAAGCCTGCTTTGGGACTGTGGGCGGTGGAACTTGCAGGAGTGTATCATGATGCGCCCACCCCCGCGCAGATATTGAACTGCTTAAGCAACCGTAGGGGCGGATAGCCCGCGGCTCCGCAGGAGACGCTGCGCCCGCCGCTCTCAGTCGTCAACCATGGCCCGCTGTTACTAAGGAAGTATTGGGGCAGGAGCCCCAATACTTCCGTGGTTCGCGCAACTGTCCCCGATTACTTCGTTAGATGGGGCGACCCATGACACGCCACCGATAAAGAAGTATGTATGCGGTGCAGCCGGTGAGACTGCGCCGCTGAATGATTTTTGACGGTAGATATACCGTCTTTCTGTTGATTGCCGTTTACCGGTTACGCCGATTTGGTTAGCTGTACCGGCTCTGTTGTTCGCTTCGCTTTCCACTCTCGCAAATACGCAATCATCTCATCCGTACTCGGAACGTCCAATATGCCCACAGCATTGTAGAAGATCTCTACCTGTTGTTTCCGCTTGCCGGAAGTGTAATCCGGGGCGTGGATGACGATCTTCTCAATAAAATCGTGCAGGATCGTCGGCGTGAGGGCTTCTATCTCCGTGTATTTGCGGACGATGGACAGAAAGCGCACGATGTTCGCGGCGGACTGCTTTTCCACTTTTAGTTCGGCATCCAGTTGCTCGGATTCCTGTTTCAGCGCGGCTTGCTCGGACTCATAACTTTCGGACATTTTCATAAAGCGTTCTTCCGAAATGCGGTTGGCCACGGAATCCTCGTAGATTCGCTGGAACAGCAGGTCGAGTTCGGCAATGCGTTTGCGGTGCTGGTCAAGCAACTTACGCTTGGCGGCGATTGCGCGGGTCTGGTCTTCCGTGGATTTCTTGTTGACCACGCGGACGAACAGCGATTCGTACTGCTGTACATAGGCGAGCACCCGTTGCATATGCGTTAGTACCAGATCATGCACGGCTTTTTCGCGGATATAATGCGCGGTGCAAGCTCCCTTAATGCTCCTATAGTTTCCGCAGACAAAGTGGTCGTTGGATGCCTTGCCTGTATTGCTTGTGCTGTAATACAGTTTCTTGCCGCAATCCGCGCAAGCTAAGTTGATTTAAGGACAAATACAAATAAGGCTCGGAAAAGGCTTAACCACGCCGATTCCGAGCCTTTTTACTTTCCTATCCCTCATCGCCTTTATGGCGGCGAGGTTTTTTTCTTTTTTACGCGCAAAATTCATTCTCTCGTGCGGCATATGTTGAAAAAACTTTTCCAGAGCGGTACGCAACTGCCCGTCATTTGTCTGTAGAAAGCAGAGAGGACATGGGAAGCGAGAAAACTATTCTGTTCGACTACCCGATTCGGGCAGTTCCCGTGGCTTATGTCAGAGAGACGCAGATTTTCCTCTCAGAAACGGAGAGCGTTGGAATGAACAGTAAAAAGGTATTCCGGAAAATATTTTTGCACAGGGGGTTCGATTTTAATGATTTTGCGGGGGTAATCTGGGAGGTAAACGCATGAAGCAGTACGAGAACATTCCACAGGAATTGAAAGACATGTCGATATGGTGTGTCTGGCGATATGAACGCAATCCCAAAAAAGATAAGCCGGACAAAGTTCCATATAACCCCGTGACGGGCGGCAGGGCGCAGAGCAACAATCCAGCCACGTTCTCGAACTTCCATACTGCCCTGTCGGCCGTGGAGCGGTATGACGGCTTGGGAATCGGCGTGTTCAGCGATGTAGTCTTTATCGACATTGATGATTGTGCGGAGGACGGCAAGGTGAACAGCTTCGCGCAGGGCATCATTGACGCAATGGACAGCCCCGCCGAAATCAGCCCGTCAGGGAAAGGTGTCCGCATCATGTGCAAGTCTTTATCCGCAATACCCGTCATTGTCTTTTCGGGATTCTCAACATAATGGATTAGGTGGTCAATCCGTCCCTTGATCGCCCATAAACTTGTTACTGCCAATGGACTCACCCCTCTCCGGCAGCAATGCCTGTTTTTGAAAGTGGAGAATGATGTCGCGGAGTTGCGCGGCGGCGGG
>WREI01000092.1 GCA_009779405.1 Clostridiales bacterium | reverse complement strand
GATCTAAGGCTTCTCGAAAAACGCGAATATGATATGTCCGCATTCAAGGCGACTGTCGGCAAACTTGCATGCGGTGAACGGCTCCCCCCTAAAAACCGCGACCACGCCCTATCCGGCAACTGGACGGATTATCGCGAATGCCATATTGAGCCGGACTGGCTCTTGATATACAGGATCGAGAATGACATTCTGGTGCTTGTCTTGGCGCGAACAGGCACGCACAGCGATTTGTTTTAGCATATGAATGATACTGCAACATTGCGCGCCGCCATAGCAGCCGCCATAGGCCTGCACTATACCCCTGCCGCGCCGCAATATAAGATAACCGAAGAATCCCGGCAGGATGGATATACCCGACAGCGCATCGAGTATGCGTATGATGGCGACACCATCCCCGCTTTTCTGTTGATTCCCGACGGCCCGGGCCCTCACCCGGCGGTCTTGGTCCACCATCAGCACAACGGCGAGCGGCATCTCGGCAAGAGTGAGGTTGTAGGCTTAACAGGCAACCCGCTGCAAGCCTTTGGTCCTGCCTTAGCGCGGCGGGGTTTTGTTGTCCTGGCGCCGGACTCCGTTTGCTTTGAAGCGCGGCGCAGGAATGCCTCGGGAACCATACCGCTGCCCGGTGACGATGATTTTATGCAGCACTACAACGAGATGTGCTATCACATCCTTGCGGGCGGGAATCTGATGCAAAAAGTCTTGGAAGACGCTATGCAGGGCGTGCGCCTGCTGGAAAACTTGGATTTTGTGGACGCCGCCCGCATCGGCACGCTCGGCCATTCCTATGGCGGGAACACGGCGCTCTTTCTCGCCGCGCTGGACCCACGCCTGCGCTTTGCCTGCGCCAGCGGCGCCGCCGTCACTTACAGGAACCGCATGCAGCATGATGTGGGCATCGAGATGGCAAGCGTTATCCCCGGCTTTATCGCAAAATATGATATAGACGACATCGCGCACTGTATCGCGCCGCGCCGACTGCTGCTGGTCTCGGCAAGTGGGGATAAATATTCAAGGGATGCCGATTCTATCGCCGAGCGTGCCTTGCCGCAGTTCGGCGCAGACCGCCTGTATCATAAACGATACACGGGCGGACACGCGCTGACGGCGGAACGCTTCGCGTACATTGTAGATTGGATTGTATCCGTATGCTCTACCTGACCGCCACGCCCATCGGCAATCTGGGCGACCTGACCGCGCGCGCGCGCGACGCGTTCGCCGCCTGCGACTGCGTATATTGCGAGGATACACGGGTGACGGGTGGTTTGTTGCACCATCTGGGACTGAAAAAACCACTCTTTTCCTGCCATGCGCACAATGAGAATTCTCGCGTGGAGGAAGTGATAGACAAACTGCGCGCGGGACAGAGCGTGGTATACGCGTCCGATGCGGGCATGCCCGGCGTCTCCGATCCCGGTGCGCTCCTGGCCGCCACCTGCGTCGATGCGGGCTTGGAATTTACCGTGCTGCCCGGCGCGAGCGCGGTGCTGACGGCCGCCGTCCTCTCCGCCCTGCCCTGCCAGCCCTTTTCCTTCTATGGCTTCCTGCCGCGCAAGGGTGCGGCGCGCCGGGCCGTTTTGGAGGAGTTGGGAACACTCCGCCATTTGGTGATCCTATACGAAAGCCCCAACCGCTTGCAGGCCACGCTCATCGATTTGCAGACCGCGTTGGGCGACTACCGCGCCGCCGTACTGCGGGAATTGACCAAGCTCCACGAAACGGCCTACCGGGGCCACCTGTCGGAATTAATCCCCCTCTTTCCCGAGCCGCCCAAGGGCGAATGCGTGATCTGCGTATTGCCGGAGGGGAAGCAAAAAGGGAATGCACCCGATTTGGACGCGGTGCTATGCGAACTGCTGAAAGCCCACTCCGTAAAGGACGCGGCGGCGCAGGCGGCAACGCTCTGCGGTATTGCGAAGAAGACCGCCTATCAGCGGGCCTTGGAGTTGCGGGATGGATAGCGTTTTACACGAAAAATATATGCGTCTGGCGCTGCACGAGGCAAGGAAGGCCGCCGCGGCTGACGAGGTGCCTGTCGGCGCGGTATTGGTGCGCGATGGCGAAGTGATCGCCGCCGGACACAACCTCTGCGAAACGGAAAACGATCCCGCTTTGCACGCCGAGTGCATCGTCCTGCGCGAAGCACAACGCAAACTCGGCAATCTCCAAGACTGCACCCTCTTTGTCACGCTCGAGCCCTGTGCCATGTGCGCGGGCGCAATCCTAAACTATCGCCTGCCCGAACTCGTCTTCGGCGCGTTCGACGCGAGAGCCGGCTGCTGTGGCTCCCGCATAGACCTAACCGACCACTGGTTCTATCACTCCGTGAAAACCCGGGGCGGGCTGTTGGAGGGGGAGTGCGGTTCTTTATTGACTGCTTTTTTTGAGGGAAAGCGTGAAAAGAAGTAATAAGCAATAGCGCAGAATGCAGAGAGTCCTATCGACAATCTCTCTGCATTCTGCATTATTACCTATACCCTATCATATCCCCCGCTCCTCACAAACTATCCCTGCGTCCCGCACGGCTTGCGCGGTTTCGCGGAGATATGCGGGCGGGTGCGGGGACGGGTCGCTTTCGCGACGGGTGCGGTATTGCTGTAGGTAGTATTTATCCGTGCCTACGATCAGTTGGGCGGCTTGCAGTATGTCTTCCTTTGTCAACTGCGGGGCGAAGGTCGTGCGGAACTCGTGCGGGACATTGCTGTTGCGCAGATAGAATATGCTCTTGATAATCGCGCCCGTATCGCAGTGCGTGCGGGTGATCTCATTGTATTTATGCAGGGGACCCTTGATATCCATGGCCACATAGTCCAGCAAGCCCCCTTTCAGCAGCGCGCGCAGGGTGTTTGGCTTCAGTCCGTTCGTGTCCAATTTGGTTTTATAGCCCAAGTCGCGCGCGGTTTGCAGAAAGCGCGGCAAATCTTTTTGCAGGGTTGGCTCCCCGCCGCTGACGACCAGCGCGGGAATGAGTCCCTTCCGCTGCCGCAGAAAATCCAGCACCTGCTCTTGTGGAATCAGGGGCGTACCTTTGGGGAGTATCTGCTCGTTGTGGCAATACGCGCAGTTCATATTGCAGAAAGGCGTGAACACCACCGCGCAGGGCGCGCCGGGATAGTCGAGCAGGGAGAGTTTTTGGAGTCCGGCGATTAGCATACTCTATTCAGCTCCTCCCCCGCCAAAAAGGCCTGCACGTTTTGGAATGTGATGTTCAACAGGCGCTCGCGGGCGGCGGTTGTGGCCCAGGCGTAGTGTCCGGTGAGAATGCAGTTTGGCGCGCCGAGCAGGGGGTGCTCGAGGGGCGGGGGTTCGCGGGTGAGGACATCCGCCGCATAGCCGCCCAGCTTGCCACTGCGCAGTGCGTCGGCCACATCCTGCTCGACGACGAGCGCGCCGCGGGCCGTGTTGATGAGTAGCGCGCCCTCGCGCATTTTGGCGAGGGTTTCGGCGTGGATGATCCCCGTCGTCTGTTCGGTTGCGGGGCAGTGGAGGGAGAGTATATCCGCTTGCGCGAGGAGGGTATCCAAGTCCACGTAACAGCCCGGGAAGTCCGGGCGTTGCGTGCGCGAATGGGCCAGCACGCGCAGGCCGAAAGCTTGTGCGATTTGCGCCACGCGCAGGCCGATTTGCCCCGTGCCGAGTATGCCGAGAGTCTTGCCGTGTATCTCCACGGGGGCCTGTTTCCAAAAGCAGAAGTCGGCGCCGGCCGTCCACGCGCCTTTGTGGATCATATAGGAATGGTCGCCGACGCGGTGGGTCAGCTCCAATAGCAGTGCTATGGCCAGCTGGGCGACGGCTTCGGTGCTATACGCGGGTACGTTGCAGACCGCAATGCCCCGTTCGCGGCAAGCCGCCACGTCCACGCAGTCATAGCCCGTGGCAAGCACGCAGATCAGGCGCAGGCGGTTCGCGTCCTGCAGGGTTTCGGCCGTGACACGCGATTTGTTGACCAAGGCGATATCCGCGCCGCGCAGGCGGCGGGCGACTTCGCATTCCTCCGTGCGGGCATACACGGAGAGGTTGCCGAACGCGCGCAGGGGCTCCCAGCTGAGATCGCCGGGGTTTGCGGCATGGGCGTCGAGGATTACGATTTGCATGGGGGCTCCTTTATTACCGGATTTGCAAACATATCTTTGAAATCAATCAAGCGGATATTGGCTGTCTCGGCTGCAAGTTTGCGCGCGCCGGAGCTGAACCCGCTTTTGGAAAAGAGATAATAATACTTTTGCGTAAACTGCCGGAACATCTCACATTTCTCGATCAGCGCGTCAATATTGCTTCTATCCAATGGCTCATTTCTCCACTTGCACTCACCGAAGATCGCCTGCTCCCCCTCGTCGCGATACGCGATGAAATCAATCTCCGCCTGTGCTTTCAAATCGGGATTGTTGCCCCACCAACGGCCAATGTTTTGAAACGCGAAGGGCATGTTGCCGTACTCGCTCCACATGTATTCCATGCAAAGCTTCTCAAAAACCTCGCCCATAAAATCCGAAATTTGCGGCTTGATCCGATTGTAAACTATATCGCCCTTGTTCAGCGCGACAAGCGACACGTTCGGATAGACAAAGCGATACCAAAACCGAAACATGCCGTCCTCCAAGCGATAGAGCGTTTTGCGGCTTCCGGGTTTATCCATCACCGGAACCTCTTTTTTGACGATACCCGTATCCAGCAGGGACTTGATATAGGTCGCGACGGTGCAGCTCTCCTCGCCCGTCTTGCCCTGTATATCCCGCATTTGCGAAGCGCCGGACGCGATGGCCGTGATAATCGCCTGATACAGCGACGGATCCGTATACTCCTGTTTCAGCAGATTGCCCGGTTCCTCGAAAAGATATTCGTCTTTATCAAAAAACTGCGTTGCCAAGTTTTCATCCAAACTCAAATCATCATCAAAGAGCGAAAGGTATTTCGGAATGCCGCCGCTTGCGCCATACAGCACTGCCTGATCGAAAGGGGACAGCTTTGGCACAAACGCATGGGCTGTCTGAAAATCCAACGGCAGCAATTTTATCTGCCCCGTTCGCCTGCCATATAGGGGGCTTTGCGCACCCAACACCCGGTTTTCCATAAACGAAAGGGAAGAACCGGCGAGTATAAGCATCATGTTCGTTTTCAGAAATTTCAAGTCGATAAACTGCTGCAATACGGAAACAACGCTTGCATTGGCACCCGCAAGATAGGGGAACTCATCGATGACAAAAACGAGCTTCTCCCTTTGCGCCATCCGATAAACTGTTTCCATCGCACTGTCGAAACTATCAAAAACAGGCGCGGTGTCCGCGCCATCGAAAATAGCGCGGGACAGGCGCGCGATTTGATTCTTATAGTGCTCCTTATTCACGCCCGTAAAAAAGATGGCGCGCTTGTCGCGAATAAACTCCTCGATCAGCTGCGTCTTGCCGATGCGCCTGCGGCCATAGATGGGGATGAAGGTGAACGCGTTCCGTTCGTATTGCTTGTTTAACGTGTCAAGCTCTTTCTTTCGACCGATGAACATGGCATTCCTCCTCCTTGATAGATATAGGATATAGCAGTTTTGAAAACAAGTCAAGATATCTTTAGTAAATTCGCTTTTACCAAAATACAAAAACGAGACAAGGGACTTGTCTCGTTTTTATCTGTTATGAGAAGCTTAATCGGTGATAAACCGATCCTTAGTTCATGAAGCCGCCGTTGCCATCCAGAATGGGGGGAACAACGGTTTCATCG
>WREI01000091.1 GCA_009779405.1 Clostridiales bacterium | reverse complement strand
GGGCTGGCGTGGCATCGCTACTCGCTATGCAAAGCAGACGGACTCTTTCCTTGCTTCTCTGTACGTCAAGTGCATCTTCATGTGGTTACTGGTCGTCGCATAACTCGTGTAAACACTGTCTAGATCCAGAGAAACGCCCGCAGGGTGTTTCCACAACCATTGAACATTGTGCGCTGTGCATTGCACATTGCCGATATCCCGCTTTATTGCGCATTCCCGCGCAACGCCTTGACAGTTTTGACAGTATATTATACAGTAGGGGCGCCGCAGGAGCCGCATGATATTGCGCCCTGATGGAATACATGAAACCCGGTGGAGGGCGCGATATATCGCGCCCCTACAAATGTATGATTCGGACAGTCAGGACGGTACATTGCATACCCGGACGGCCAATGGTCGCCCCTGCGATGGCTGTTTCACGAAATGCTTGACATATTTATTGATATACGATATATTATTATCATGAAGATAATTCTTGTACAACCAAAAATGATATTTCGGCCCATGGATACGATTCTGAAGACGCGCATGGCGCCATCCCTGGGTTTGCTGACGCTGATGAACCTTACGCCGCCCGGGCATGCGGTCGTTTTGTGCAACGAGAACATTGAAAAGATTGATTTTGATATGGAGGTGGATCTGGTCGGCATTACGGTCACCGTGGATGTGTTTCCGCGCGCCTGCGCAATCGCGGCGGCGTTTCGCGCGCGGGGCATTCCCGTTATCGCGGGCGGCATTCATGTGACCTGTGTCCCCGAAACCTGTGCCGGGCATTTCGACGCCATCTGCGTCGGCCCCGCCGAGCGCGTTTGGGCGAAGTTGCTTGCGGACGCGCAGAGCGGTGCCTTGCGGCCCGTATATCGGGATATGGAGAATTTCCGGGGGGACGAGATTGTATCGCCCCAATACGCGGCGCTGGCCGACAGCAAGAAATATCTCTATACAAACGTCGTGCTCACGAGCCGCGGCTGCCCGCATCGCTGTGATTTTTGCTATAACAGCGCCCATAACCGCTGTTGCGTTTGGCGGCCCGTCGCCGATGTCGTCCACGATATACAGGCGCTCAAAACGCGGCATATCTTCTTTGTGGATGACAATTTCATCGGCAATCCCGCCTATACGCGCGAACTGCTGTCGGCTATAAAGGATATGCGGCTCAGCTGGAACGCAGCGGTGACGGCCAAAATATTGCAGCATTTGGACTTGCTCGATTTGATGGTGGACACGGGCTGCAAGAGCCTGTTTATCGGCTTTGAATCGGTGAATAGCGCCTCCTTAAAAGCGGTTCATAAAGACAACGACGCGGAAGACTACGACCGCCTGGTGCGGGAGCTGCATGCGCGGGGCATCATGATCAACGCCAGCATGGTCTTCGGTCTGGACGCGGATGATGAAAATGTCTTTGACAACACGCTGGATTGGTTGATCGGGAACAAGATCGAAACCGTGACTGCGCATATCCTGACGCCCTATCCGGGTACGGTTCTGCACGAGCGCATGCGGGCGGCGGGGCGCATCACGGACGAGGATTTGGCGCACTATAACACCGCGAACGTCGTATATCGGCCCGAACGACTGCAGCCCGAAGCACTCTTCAAGGGGTATCTGCGCGTATATAAACGCTTCTATTCTTTCAAAAACATCTTCCGCCGCTGCCCCAAGACTCGCAGGCAGCGCATGCCCTTCTTTCTGTTCAATTTCCTATACCGCAAGTTCGGCAAGTTTTCCGCGACCCTGACCCGGCTGATTCCCATTGGCATACTGGGGCGGATTTCGGAGAGACTTTCTTATAGGGTGTAGGAGTGGGGAGGGGCGCTGTATATCAAAATAACCGTGACAACCGTTACAACTGTTACGCTTTGTAATGTTCAATGCGCAACGCGCAATGTTCAATGTTGGTGGAAACGCCAAGGCGTTTCTCTATTGATTGTATAGTTTCCTTTTAGCCAAAGAGATTCCGCAAGCATCTCTACCTTCATTGAGCGTTGTGCATTGACCATTGCCGCATTGATGCGTCACAGATGTAACGGTTGTCACAGATGTAACGGTATATAGATTGCGGATCTGCCTGCTGCCTATTGCCTGCCACCCCGGTGCGTATGGTATAATTGACATATCGAAAGGAAGGGTGAATTTCTTTGATTGAATTACGCGGAAAATATAATATTGCCAAAGTGTTTACCGACAGTGCGGACGGCGAAACCATCGCGCAGATTTTGAATCTGCTGAACCAGGCCTTTGTTGCGGGCAGCAAGATACGCGTGATGCGGACTGCCACGCGGGCGCGGGCTGCACGATCGGGACGACGATGACCATCCGGGACAAGGTGGTACCCAATCTGGTCGGCGTGGACATAGGCTGCGGCATGGAGGCCCTGCTGTTGCGGGACGGGCATGTCAAATTACAGCAGTTAGACAAGGCCATACGGCGGCTGATTCCGGCGGGCTTTTCTGTACGCGGTTCGGCGCATACTTATATGAGCGAGATGGACCTCAAACAACTGCGCTGTGCGAAGCATGCCAATTTGGGGCGTGCCGAGCTGAGTTTGGGGACGCTGGGCGGCGGGAACCATTTCATCGAACTGGGGCGGGACGGCGACGGACGGCTTTGGCTCGTTGTACATACGGGCAGCCGCCATCTCGGCAAACAGGTGGCGGAATATTACCAAAACGCCGCCGCGGTGGCATGCAAAGACAAGGTGGACAGGCGGCTCGCCTATTGCGAGGGGGCGCTGTTTGACGACTATCTGCACGATATGGCCATCGTCCAGCGCTATGCCGACTGGAACCGCCGCGCCATCGTGCGGGATCTGGTGAAGGAGATGAAATTTAAGGCGGAGGATCAGTTTACCACGGTCCATAACTATATCGACCTCTCTTCCATGATACTGCGCAAGGGGGCCATCTCCGCGCGGGCGGGCGAACGCGTGCTGATTCCGATGAATATGCGGGACGGGAGCCTGCTTTGCACGGGCCGGGGCAACGAGGACTGGAACTGCTCCGCCCCCCACGGCGCGGGCCGCCTGATGAGCCGCTCGGCCGCCAAGCAGAGCATCACATTGACGCAATTCGAAAAGGCCATGGAGGGCATCTATTCCTCCACGGTCAACAGGAGCACGATTGACGAGTCGCCCTTTGCCTATAAGCCGATGGCGGAGATCATCGGGCATATCGGGGAGACAGCGGAGATTGTGACGACTGTGAAGCCGTTGTATAACTTCAAGGCGGCAGAGTGACGGCTGTGGGCGTGGTCGATTGCATGGATTGCTTCGTCGTGGGATATCAATAATAAGCTTAACTCTGCTCCTCGCAATGACGGTACGTCGAACTCGGTTGGGATTACCGTCATTGCGAGGAGGAGGGTCTTTCGCATAAAGACAACCTCACAACGAAGCAATCCATACATTTATATCGAATCGCAATAAAATTATATTGACAAATTGCACGGAGAGGTGTATTCTAAAAGGCAAGAATCGCAATGTTCAACGCGCAACGCACAATGATCCTTTACGCATAGTATCAACATTCATTGCGCGTTGACCATTGACGCATTGCCTTACAGGAGGGATTATGCCCGCCATTCGGCGCTTTCTGAAACTGTATACGTGGGATATACTGCTCGGGTTGCTTGCCATCGCCTTGGGGCTGGCCGCGCTTTGGGGCTTTGCCCGGGCGGGCGACGGGGCGCTGCGCGTGCTGCTGCTGCCCCATGCGAAAACCGTGGAATGGTTCTATCATGTCCCTTTGGTCTATCGGGATGGCGTTGGCTATCTGTATTCCGACGCGTTTTCCATCGGCGCGGCCTGTATGGGTTTGAACTTTATCGTGATGCTCTTTTGGATGTGCGTCTGCGTGTTTACGCACAGGTTTCGCGCTTGGCGCAAGCCCGTTTTCTTTGGGGCGGCGCTGGTCGGGTCTGTTCTGCTCGGCGTTTCGGTCAGCTGCATCCGCATCCTCGGCTCCATCCCCCTCATCGCGCACGCGCAGTTTGCCGCCCTGCATACGGGCATCGGCGCGGCGCTCTACCTCGCCGCTCTGACGGGCGTATACATACTGCTTCGCAAAATAACAGGAGGTCTTCCACATGAAACGCATCGCTAAACCGAAACATATTTTTTGGTTCGTCACGCTGCCGATAGGCTTTCTTAGCTTGGTGCTCAGCTTCGAGTTTAACCTGTCATCGCGCGAGCCTGTGAGCGGCTCCTTGCCGCTGCTGCTGGCCACCCTTGCCGTGGTGCTTGTCTCCGTCGGCTATGGCATCATACGCCGCGTGAAGGAGGAGTTCGACAAGCCCGCCGCCATCGCGCTCTGCGCCGTCTCTGCTGCGTTGCTTGTGCTCTCCCTCCTGCTGGGCACGGGTGGCCGCGTTTGGCTCTTGGGCATACCCATCGGGCTCCGCCTGTTTGCCCTCCTCCTCTGCGCCGTCCCGGCCTTCTATTCCATTGTAGTGCTGGCGCGGGCCATTGCGCCACCCGCAAAGGCGGACGCGGGGCATTACCTCTTGGGTCTGGCCGCGCTGCCCTTCCTGTGGTTCCTCGCTTTCAATATCGCCGGCGGTGCGAACGCGGCGACCCTTGCCATTATCATCCTTGTCGCGGGCGCGTTTGCCGCCTTGTTTTTGCTCCTGCGCGCGATCGCCGCGAGACGCAGGGACAGGGAGCCCGCCATCCCGGTGGAAATGACAAAAAAAGCCCGCAGACGCAAGATCGCGATGATCGTCCTGCACGCCATCTTCTCGGTCGCGCTGCCGATGGCGGGCTTGTTCCTGAACCTCGCCATGGGCAATATCTTCGGCAATTATGCGCATGCGGCCTTTTTTATCGTCCCCGTGCTCAACGGTCTCCTGCTCTTTCTGCCGCAGACCGCGGATAGGCGCCTGCGTCTGGCGCGCTTCTGCCTGCTCTGCGCTTCCCTGCCCTACTACGTCTATTTCTTCGTCGTGTTCCTGCCCTATATGCCCTTAGGCGTACTCGGTCTTATCTTCTATCTGCTCGGCGTGCTGATCCTCACGCCCGCCGTGGCGCTGGTGCTGCAAATTCTCACGCTGATTCGCGAATGGAAGGCCCTGCGCCCGCTTTGGGCGCGCGGGCGCGTGCTGGCCTGCTTCCTGGCGTCCCTGCTGCTTTTGCCCCTGCTTTTATTGAGCAGCGTGATCGGCGACCGCGCGAATTTCCAAACCGCGATGTCCTATTTGGAGAGCAGCGAAAGCGCGCCGCAGGGAACGGTGGACGTGAAGCGTTTAGAGCGCACGATAGAAAACGGCGTCACCGAAGAAAACTTCAGCTTCTCCCGCGATCTCTTGGGCGGGGCCGTCAACGGGAACAATACCCCCCTGCTGTCCTCGGTCTATTCCGCGCTGGTGCTGCGGCGCGGCGAGTTGCGCGACACCGATATAAAGGCCCTGAAGCGCATCTTCCTGCCCGCGGGTGAAGTGGGCAGCACCGGCAGCCTTGCAATTCGGGACGGCCTGACGGTCAACGAAAACGCGGCAAGCATAGTGCGCTTGAACGAGATCACAACGGAGACGCGCTATGATGCGGACATAGGCGCTTACCGCTCCTGGGTGCACTTGGAGCTGCAAAACCCCTACGGCAACAACGAGGAATATGTCACGCTCTTCTCCCTGCCCGAAGGCGCGTATATCAGCGATTATTACTTAGACGTGTTCGGGACACGCAAATATGGCATACTCGCGGACGAGCGCGCGGCAATGGCCGTCTATGAGAGCATCGTTCGCGTGCGCCGCGATCCGGGCGTCATCCACTATATAGACGACGGGCGTTTGGAACTGCGCGTGTTCCCCTTTACCGCGAACGAAACGCGGCAAAGCGGCTTTGAAGTGATGCACAGCCAGAGCGTGGAATTCACATTTGGCGGGCAGACGGTACTCTTGCAGGCCGAAAACGCACCGGAGACGCTCGGATTTCCGGGCGGCACGCTGCTCTCCGCCGCATATAAAGAGGGCCTGCCCGTCACGGAAGCGCGGGCGCCGGTCTATCATTTTCTCGTGGATTCCTCCGCGTACAGCGATGTCGAGGAGCAACTCCGGCTGGTGCAGGATTACGCGTATAAGTATAGTATCCAGAACCCGCGCGTGCTGCTGACCTCCTATGACGTCACCGAAATGTGGTTGGATCGGCTGTCGTGGGCGGATATCAAGCCGCAATACGGCTTTAACCTTGCGCTGGCGATCAAGCAAATCCTGCAAAACAGCGACGCGGCTACGGTTCCCGTTATCCTGTTCACTTCGGACAATCCGGCGGCGGCGGAGTTTCCCAAGTACAGCGCCGCCCTCGCCGCGCAGTTCCCGGAATGCCCCTATTATTATCAACTGCGCGCCGATTTGAAGCTGATTCCGCTGTCCTTTGCCGATAACAGCGCATATGCGCCCGTGACGGCGCCCGTATTCCTGCCCGCCCGCGTCCATGAGGGCCGTTTTGTGCGGGACGATGGCGGCAGCGAGATCGTCTGTGACGGCAGCCTGTCCCCCGCGAAATACCGAAGCAGCGGCAATGCCTATATGGACGCGCTCACATTGCATACGCTGCTGCGCCATCACCCCGCCATCTCCCGCGCCGATTCGCTGATCCCGCTGCGCGGCAGCTTCCGCGCGCATGTGCTGACGCCGCAGAGCGCGTTTATCGTCGTGGAGACGGCGGAACAGGAGCAGCAGATTTGGGACGCGCAGAAGCGCCTGATGGAAGAGGACAAGGGCCTGCGCCCCGCCGAGCGCCGGAATCTGGCCGAGCCGCCGATTTGGGTGCTGCTTGTTGTGGCGGGGGTGGCGGTGCTGGGAGCTGTGCTTGTCAGGCGCAGGGGGCGTCGGCATGAGTAAACCGCAAAAACACAAAGAATGATTAGGCAGTGTCGACATGAGATCATGCAATAACCTTTAGCCACAGGAAAAGGCAGCGGACGATCACGGCGCCGACAAATGCAACTGTAGTTTTGGCATAACGCGTGGCAATGCCGCGCCATT
>WREI01000090.1 GCA_009779405.1 Clostridiales bacterium | reverse complement strand
TTCTAAGACTGACCACATCCTGTCTGTTATATCGTGTCGCCGATGTGCTGCCTCCATTGAGAACCTCCTCTGTGGTTTTCTCTATTCTATCATAAATTCATTCTCGTGTAAACGCTATCTAAGTGCGATATTTGTCGCGATTTTGTCAATTTTTATAGAAATTCCGCTACAAAACATCGATAATACGCTTTTTCTCCCGCAAAAACAGCCAAATCGAGAGCGCCAGCGCGAAAGCTTCCGCAATGGGATAGCTCCACCAGACGGCGGTCACGCTTTTGAAGATCCACGAGAGCAGAAAGGCCGCGGGCAGCAACACCACCAACTGGCGGATGAGGGAGACCCACATGCCGTGCGTTGCTCGTCCCAGCGAGGTAAAGAGCGTGCCGGCCATAATACTGAGGGCGGCGGGCAAAAAGCAGATGGATATGGTGCGGAAGGCGACAGTTCCGATGCGCAACAGCTCCCCTTCGGCCCGAAAGAGTGTTGCAAGCAGCGGTTCCGGAAGGAGCTGGAATACCAGCAACCCGATCCCGGTAAACACGGTGGCATACAGCAGGGCGACCCAAAAGGTGCGCAGTATGCGCTTGGGATTTTTCGCACCGTAATTATAGGCAAAGATGCTCATGGCCGCATGCGTGATCCCGAACGCGGGCATAAAGACCAGCGACTGGCACTTGTAATATACGTTGAATACCGCCGCCGCCACGGAACCATAGGCGCTCAGCACCCAGTTCAGCCCCAGCAGCATCGTCACTCCTATGCCCTGCATCACGATGGAGGGCAGGCCCACGCGGTATATCTTCCCGATGACCTTGGCACGCGGGCGGAAGTGGCGAATTTGCATGCGCACCTCGTGCTTCTTGCCCAGCACGATGGGCAGGCAGAGCAGCATGGCGAGGATCTGCCCCACGACGGTGGATATGGCCGCGCCCGCCACGCCCATGGGCGGCACGAACCACCAGCCCAGCACAAACACGCGATCCAGGGCTATATTGATCAACGCACCCGCCATCTGTATGACCATCGCATAGATGGTCTTGCCCTGCGCGGTCATCATGCGCTCCATGCCGATCTGCATAAAGAGCCCGATGGAGAAACAGCAGCAGATGCGCAGGTATATGGCGCCCAGCTCGATAATCTCCGCGTCCTGCGTAAAGAGCCGCATCATAAAGCGCGGCAGGAGGAGCCCTATGCCCACAAAGACGAGCGAGGAGAGGATGAGCAATAAGAACCCGTTCCCCGCGGCGATATTGGCGTCCTGCACGCGCCGCTGTCCCAAGCGCTTGGAAATCAGCGCGTTCATGCCTGCGCCCGTACCCACGGCGATGGCGATCATCAGCATCTGGATGGGATAGGTGTAGCCCAGTGCGGAGAGCGCGGCCTCGCCCTGCCCGGGTATGCGCGCCGAGAACACGCTGTCCATGATGTTGTACACGGCCTGCACTGCCATGGACAATATGATGGGCCAGGCCATGCCGAGCAACAGGCGGGGGATGGGCGCTTTGCCCATTTTGGCGGAATGGCGGGCATTCTCTTCCGGCGTGAAGGCTTCTTGTAAAATTTCCATAGCGCATTATAACATCTTTCATGAATCGATGGAATATCCCAAAGAAAGACAAGTGTTCATACATCTTTGAAATTTATTCCGCTTGCGAATAGGCTGTTTTTCGGGTATAATTTAGCACATGGTAGGTATCAAGCCGCGCGCCATCGGACTCTGGCGACGTGTGAAAACATCCGTTTCAGGCTTTTTCCGACGCATAGGTGAAGGCCTTCTGCGCATGCCGCGCAATTTCCGACTCATACTCAGCTTCTCCTCGCTCGTCATCGTTCTCTTATTGCTCGCGCTCCTCATCGTGGGGTTGACGCGTTGTGCAGCCGCGCCTGTCGGCGTGCAGGAAACGCCATCCCCCGCGTTGCCGACGGAAGCCATCGTACCCGCGAACCCGGTGGAAATACCCGAAGCGCAAGTGACGCCCGTTCCCCTGCAAAGGGGTGACAGAAAGGCCGAAGTCACCGCGTTGCAGGAGCGGTTGATGAAGCTGGGCTATCTGGACATCGATGAACCCACAGATTATTTCGGCTCCGCGACGCAATACGCGGTCAAGCTGTTCCAGCGCCAACATGAATTGGATCAAAACGGCATCGTTGGCACGGAGACCGCCGAAATGCTCTTCGGCGAAACCGCGCAGCACTACTTGATGAAAATCGGTGCCGAGGGCCGCGATATCAAGGCCCTGCAGCAGCAACTATATGAGATGGGCTATATGAAGAAGGCGGACATCGATTCTGTCTTTGGCGAAAAGACCACAGAGGCCGTGAAGGCCTTCCAGAAGCGCAACAACCTGAAACAGGACGGGCTGGCGGGGGAGAAGACGCTCGCAAAATTGTATTCCGCCGATGCGCGTATCTCCTCTTCGCTGCAAAGACAGCTGGACGAAGAAGCCAGAAAGGAAAAAGAGAAGGCAAAGAATAAAAACAAAAACAGCAGCGGTGGTTCCTCCACCTCGTCTTCCGCATCCGCTAAGATCGATAAGATGATAGACACGGCCAGAGCACAGATCGGTAAGGAATATATCCTGGGCGACAGCGGCCCGAATTCATATGACTGTTCGGGTCTGGTGCACTATTCCCTCCGCGCGGCGGGGTACAGGGGCCACCGTCTCAACGCGCAGGGTTATGCGAACAACAGCAACTGGCAGAAGATCAACAGTCTGAGCGAGGTCAAGAAGGGCGATCTGCTCTTCTTCACCACGCCGGGCAAGAGCGGCGTTACGCATGTGGGCATATATATCGGCAGCAATACCATGATAGACGCTTCTTCCGGCGTCGGAGAGGTGGTGCGCAGAAGCTGCAACACAAACTATTGGAAGACCAACTTTGTCTGCGCCAGGCGTCCCTTCAAATAGCGCTTGACAAGTATAATTTTCGGGCATATAATAAACCCTACTGAACAGGTAGGGTTTTGATTTATGCAGTTGTCCACGAGAACGAGATACGGTTTACAGGCCATGGTCGAGCTTGCCGCAAGCGAGGGCATCCTATCCCTTGCCGCGCTGGCGCAGGGCCAGGGTATTTCAAGCGCGTACTTGGAGCAGCTCTTCCGCGCGCTGAAGCAGGCGGGGCTCTTGCGCTCCGTGCGCGGCGCGGGCGGCGGCTACATGCTGGCGAGGAGCGCGGGGGAGATCACGGCTCTGCAAATCGTGCAGGTGCTGGAGGGCAACTCCGCCGTCTCCGAATGCGTCTCCGGCGCGGGCGAACCCTGTGAGCGCGCCTGTGTCTGCGCCGCGCGTCCGCTCTTTCTGGAATTGCAGGCCAAAATCAACGCCGTACTGGACGGCACCACCCTGCAGGATCTTGCAAATCAATACAACGACCAAACAACGAGGTTTCAAAATGTCCGATAAAATGCAAGTATATATGGACAACGCCGCCACAACGAAGCTCTGCGACGAGGCGTGGGTGGCCATGCAGCCCTATTTCCGGGAGCAGTTCTATAACCCCAGCAGCCTGTATATGGGTGCACAGCGCGTGCACAAGGCGGTGGAGGATGCGCGGCGTACCGTGGCTGAAGCCCTGCATGCCGACCCGAAAGAGATTATCTTCACGGGCGGCGGCAGCGAGGGCGACAACGCCGTCTTGCGCGGCATCGTGCAGGGCTATGCCGGGAAGGGCAAGCATATCATTACCACGGCGGCGGAGCACCATGCCGTGCTGCATACGCTCGAACTGATGCAAACGCGGGGCGAAGTGGAATTGACCATACTGCCCGTCGACGAATTCGGCATGGTGACGGCGGCGCAGATTCGGGCCGCCCTGCGCCCGGATACCATACTGGTCTCCGTCATCTTCGCCAACAACGAGGTCGGCAGCATCAACCCCATAGCCGAAATCGGCGCACTCTGCCGCGCGGCGAATGTGGTATTCCATACAGATGCCGTGCAGGCCCTGGGGCATATCCCCGTTGACGTGCAGGCTCTGCATATCGACCTGCTCACCCTCACCGCGCACAAGTTCCACGGTCCCAAGGGCGTGGGCGCGCTCTATGCGCGGCGCGGCATACGCCTGATGCCGCAGATCAGCGGCGGCGGGCAGGAGCGTGGGCGCCGTGCGGGTACGGAGAACGTACCGGGCATCGTTGGTATGGCGGTGGCCCTGCTAAAAGCAGTCGCGCATATGCCCGAAACTACGGCAAGAATACAAGCCCTGCGCGACAGACTGCTTTGCGAAATCCCCGCCCGCATCCCGGAGGTGAAGCTGAACGGTCATCCGACCGCACGCCTGCCCAACAATGTCAATTTCAGCATACGCTATATCGAGGGCGAATCCATCTTACTGATGCTCGATCTGAACGGCATCGCCGCCAGTTCCGGATCGGCTTGCACCTCCGGTTCCCTCGACCCCTCGCATGTGCTGTTGGCCATGGGTCTGCCCCACGAAATCGCCCACGGTTCCCTGCGCCTCACCCTGTCCGAATACACAACGGACGCGGAAATCGACTATGTATTAGATATACTCCCCCAAATCGTCACCCGTCTCCGCGCGATGTCGCCGCTGTATAACGTACCGTAAGGGCGGATATCAATACGCCCGCCGCTCAGAAGGAGAAAACATATGTACTCAGAACGTGTCCTCGATCACTTCCAAAACCCCCGCAATATGGGCGAAATCGAAAACCCCTCCGGCGTTGGCACGGTGGGGAATGCCAAGTGCGGCGATATTATGAAGATATCCATCCTTGTGAATGATGACGGTATCATCGAAGACTGCCGTTTCAAGACTTTCGGCTGCGGCGCGGCAGTCGCCACCAGCAGCATGGCAACGGAGATGATCAAGGGAAAAACCCTCGATGAAGCGCAAGCCGTCACCAACCGCGCCGTAGTGGAAGCCCTCGAAGGCCTGCCTCCGCAAAAAATCCACTGCTCCGTTCTTGCCGAGGAAGCGATAGCCGCCGCGATTGCAGATTATCGGGCAAAGCAGGGGCAATAGGCTTATTTCCCCGTCCTATCCTCCGCCAGCGACACCAGCGGATAAAAATCGTTGTAGTGTTTTTGTATAAACATCGCACTGCGGTTTTTATACAGCCGCGCCGCCACAGCGTCCGCAATGGGCAGAATGATGCGCTCATGCGCGCAGAGCGTCGCCGAGACGTCGTCAATGCTGCCCGTGGCCTGCTTGTTCAGGCAGGCACAATAGTGGTTGCAGCGCTTGCGTATGGCACAGACATCGCAGCCCGGCTTTTCGGTCTCGTTTTTCACAAACAAGTGCCGCCGCTTCTCTTCATCTATCCCATGAAATACATCGCCTATCCGGTAGCGCTCGTCCCCCACAAACTGCACGCAGGGAAAAAGCCCGCCATCAGGCGCGACGGAGAGTTGGTGCTGCCCCAATTCACAGCGCTCACGGTGATAACTGCGGTTGTGGACGTGGCTGCTGATCTTCACTTCAAACGGGCTCAGATAGAATTTATCCTCGGCGACAGTATGCGCGTAATAGAACTCCGCCAGCTTCAAATACTGCCGTTTCAATTCGCGCAGCGCCTTTTCGTCCCAATCCGCCGCGTAATTCAAGGAGCAAATCAAATAGCGAAAGCCCAGCGCGTATAAATATTCAACCGATTCGCAATATTGCCCCACTGTATCGGGATTCACCGTCATCAGCGCGGGCGCATAGGGCCGCCGCGCCAGCAAGCGCCGCGCCGCGGCCGAAACCTGTGCATGCGTAGGCCCTCCCTCCGCCGCAATCCTGTGCGCGTCGTGTGCCGCCGCCACGCCGTCTATCGACAAAGCGATAAAAATATCATGCGCCTGCGAATACTCCAAAAAATCGTCATCCAACAGCAGCCCATTGGTGGTAATTTTATAGAAAACACGGCTCCGTCCGCTCTCCCGTGCACGAACAGTGGAATAATCTACAACCTCGGAAATCAAATCCCGGCAAAGCAGCGGTTCCCCGCCAAAGAAGATCAGCCCGATATTCCTTTCTTTCCCGTGCATAGCAAGATCCACCGCCGCCCGCGCCGTCTCAGCCTGCATCGTGCACGCGCCCGGCTTCACATAGCAATAGCGGCAGCGCATATTGCAGCGCTCGGTCAAATGTAAAGTATAATGCATATCAGATAATCCCCTGCGCCGCCAGCCAGGCGATAAAGTCCTGCACCTGCAAGCGCAGCATCTCAAGTGACCGCGCCCGCGCCGCTTCCATAACCGCTTCGCGATTATCCAGCGGCGACCAATCCTCCGCCGAATACATATCAACCATTTCCATGGGGTCATAAAACACGCCGTGGACGGGCAGATTCCGCTTTTTGTTCAGGCTGTCGTTTAGGATTTCAGCGCTTCCCTTACATTCATAGGTTGATATGGATACCCGATCACCCAAGGCGTTCCATTCCCATAAGTCGCTCGTCGAAACGAATTCCATCTCAATGCCGCTGCCTTCCACAACAAAGTCAAAAGTAAAACTTCCCTGCTGCGCGCCCAACTCGCCCCAAAACGAATCGGTATCGGGATACTCCCATCTCGGTAACGATACACCCGTCACCGTTCTGTCACTCAACTGTACAGACAGGTCAATCTTCGCAAACTCCTCGCGCACAATCGCAAACGCATCCTCCTCGGACAAGAACACGGGCGCGGCAATAGCCACACAGCCATACACCCCCCGCCCTTCGCCGTGCTCAAAAAGCGGCACCTCTATCAGCGGCGGCGGCGCAGGCACACCGGCGGTAACGCAACCCGCCAGTCCCAGCATCACCACGGCGGAGAGCACGGTTCCCGCAATCGGCACCGCTTGCCAGCGCAGGGGTTTGTTATTCAATAGAAATGGTTTCAGGTCTACCGCGTATTGGTCGGGGTATTTGGGGGTGACGATTCGTAGGATGGGTGTGATCTCTGTGGTGTTTTTCATAGTAACATCCATTCCGCCGCAGTCGCAGGCGGCACAAATAGTGATGAAAACGGGTGCGACACTCCCGTAGTGTGCTACACTATCCTTGAAGAGAAGGCGACTACATAGCACGGTAGG
>WREI01000089.1 GCA_009779405.1 Clostridiales bacterium | reverse complement strand
TCTAAGACTGACCACATCCTGTCTGTTATATCGTGTCGCCGATGTGCTGCCTCCATTGAGAACCTCCTCTGTGGTTTTCTCTATTCTATCATAAATTCATTCTCGTGTAAACGCTATCTAGCTTTTTTGTCGATTTTTATTTTATACTGTAACATTTGAAAAGACAAGTTGTTTTTAGTTCTATGGTCGGTAAAACGCAGTGCACTTTTGCTTCTCGCACGAAAACATGTTATAATACCAAAGAAACAAACCCCGAAAGGACACCCCCTATGACCATCCGCACTCGTTTTGCCCCGTCGCCTACGGGATATATGCACCTTGGCAATCTGCGCTCCGCGCTGTATACGTATTTGTTTGCGCGGCATCATGGCGGCGCGTTTATTTTGCGCATTGAGGACACCGATCAGGCGCGCTTTGTGGAGGGGGCGGTGGATGTGATTTACCGCACCCTGCGGGGCATCGGGATGGAATGGGACGAGGGGCCCGATGTAGGCGGCGCCTTCGGGCCCTATGTGCAGAGCGAGCGCAAGGATATGTATCTGCCCTATGCGCGGCAGTTGGTGGAAGCGGGCAAGGCCTATTATTGCTTCTGCGCCAAGGAAGATTTGGAAGCACGGCGCGCGGAGGCCGAGGCACGGGGCGAGGTTTGGAAGTATGATAAGCATTGCAAGTGTCTTTCGCATGAAGAAGTTGCGGCGAAGCTGGCGGCGGGTGAGCCGTATGTGATACGGCAGGATGTGCCGCTCTCAGGTGAAGCATCCTTTGATGATGTGATTTACGGGCATATTGCTGTGGACTGCGCGGATTTGGATGATATGATACTCATCAAAGCCGACGGCATGCCGACCTATAATTTCGCGAACGTGGTGGACGACCATACGATGGGTATCACGCATGTGATGCGCGGGAACGAATATCTGGCCAGCACGCCAAAATACAACCTGCTCTATGATGCGTTTGAGTGGGAGCGGCCTGTGTATATCCATATGACGCAGATTATGCGCGATGCGCAGCACAAACTGAGCAAGCGAGACGGGGACGCGTATTATGAGGATTTTATCGATAAGGGCTATCTCTCCGAAGCGATTGTGAATTATGTCGCGCTCTTGGGCTGGAATCCGGGCGATGAGCGCGAGTTTTTCACGCTGGCGGAGCTTTGCGAAGCCTTTGGTGTGGAGGGCATGAGCAAGTCCCCCGCCATCTTTGACGCGCAGAAGCTGACCTGGATGAATGCGGAATATATCAGAAGATTGGCGCCCGAGACCTTTACCGTGCATGCCCTCCCCTATTATCGGAGCGCGGGTATCGGGCATATGGATACCGCCGTGCTGGCCGCGATTTTGCAGCAGCGCACGGAGATTTTTTCGCAGATTCCGGGCATGGTTGCTTTTTTGGCGAAGGCGGAGGAATATCCCCTATCCTATTTTACGAACAAAAAATCCAAGACGAACCCCGATATTGCTTTGGACGTGTTGAAGCGGGTGCTGCCCGAGTTAGAAGCCTTGCAGGATTGGAGCATTGCGGGCATACACGATTTGCTAATCGGGCTGGCGCAGGTTTGGGGTATGAAGAACGGGACGCTCTTGTGGCCCGTTCGCATCGCGCTGTCGGGGCGCGAGGTGACGCCCGGCGGTGCGGTGGAGATCGCCTATCTGCTGGGGCGGGATGAAGCCCTTGCGCGCCTGCGGGCGGGGATTGCCAAGTTGGAAGTGGGGGAATAAATATATGCAACTCGGAGTAATCGGCCTGCCGAATGTCGGCAAGAGCACGCTGTTCAATGCCATTACCCGTGCGGGGGCGCAGGCAGCGAATTATCCTTTCTGTACGATTGAGCCCAATGTGGGCATGGTCGCCGTGCCGGACGCGCGCTTGGATGTATTGGCCAAAATGCACAATCCGCAGAAGGTGACGCCTGCCGTTATTGAGTTTGTGGATATAGCCGGGCTGGTGCGCGGCGCGAGCCGGGGCGAGGGTTTGGGGAACAAATTTTTGTCGCATATCCGCGAGGTGGACGCGATTGTCCACGTCGTGCGTTGCTTTGAGGATGAGAATGTCATTCATGTAGACGGCTCTGTCGACCCTATACGCGATGTGGAGACCATCAATCTCGAACTGATCTTCGCCGATATGGAAACCCTGCAAAAGCGCGTGGAGAAACAGCGCAAACTGGCCAAGAACGGGGATAAGAAATTGCAGGCGGATACGGACGTGCTGGAAGCCGCCTACAGGCATTTGGAAAGCGGCCAGCCCGCGCGGACTTTTGTGACGGACGAGCGCGAAGCGGCTATTCTGAAAACCGCGCTGCTGCTGACGAGCAAGCCCTGCATTTATGTGGCGAATATATCGGAAGCGGATATGGGCGCGGAGCCGAACGATTTTTGCCGGGGGCTGTATGCGCTGGCCGCGCGCGAGGGAGCGGAAGCCGTCACCATCTCCGCTAAGACGGAGGAGGAGTTGGCGGAACTGCCCGACGAGGAGAAGACGGAGTTTCTCGCGGAGTTGGGCGCGGCGCAGTCAGGTCTGGATCAGTTGGTCACGGCAGGCTACCGACTGCTGGGGCTCATATCCTATCTCACCGCGGGGCCAAAGGAAGTGCGCGCCTGGACCATCCCCAAGGGACTGCGCGCCCCGCAGGCGGCGGGGAAAATCCATACCGATTTTGAGCGCGGTTTTATCCGCGCGGAGGTCGTCGCCTTCGATGCTCTGCTGGAGCTGGGCAGCATGGCCGCCTGCAAGGAAAGGGGACTGGTGCGCTCCGAGGGCAAGGAATATATCGTCCGCGACGGGGATGTTGTATTGTTCCGATTTAATGTATAAGCCGTGCGCTCCCTGAAGAAAAAGTCGCTGCTGAAACAGATTGTAATCTATACCCTGATTGCGATCATCGTTTACTGTTGCGTTTCTTTCGCTTTCACAGCCATCCTGTTCAATCAAATATTCGCGCGCGGCGAACTGAATATCTATGAAATCGCGCCCGACTACGCCGATATCGATGCGGAGCAGTACCCGCGCATGCTCGTCAATTTTCAATCCGGGAGCAATCAACTCCAAGGGTACATATACAACGCTGTGGTTGGCGCCGAGGGATTGATACTGCCGGTCCACGGATTCGGAAGTCGTGCGGATCACTATCTGCCCGAGATTATGTATTTCGTGGACAGCGGTTGGTGCGTCTTTGCGTTTGACGGCACGGGAACAGGGGAAAGTGAAGGAAGCAGTTTGCGCGGTTTGCCCCAGGCCGAGATAGACCTGCGCGCCGCTCTCGATTACATTTATACGGACGACACGCTCAATAAATATCCCGTTGCGTTGTACGGTCAAAGCATGGGCGCTTATGCGGTGGCGACCATGCTTCGGGATTGCGAATATGAAATTGCGGCGGCCGTTTGCGTATCGGGATTCAACACCACGTTTGACGCCATGCAATGGCAAGCCAAAAAGAGCGTGGGTGCCATTTCAAACTTGATGTATCCCTTTGTGCCGCTATATGAATTTTTCCTATTCGGCAGAGACGCGGGCGGGAGCGCCGTGGCGGGCATCAATGCATCCGAGATTCCGATCCTGATTGTATACGGGACCGATGATGATACAGTCCCCTTTGATGTGATCGGAATTCCTGCCCATGCAGATGAGATCACAAACCCCTATGTTGTCTTTTTGCCCTGCGACGCGGCATACCGCAATCAACACTGCACCGTTCACTTGACGCAGGACGCCGCCGCATACCTGCTCGAGACACGCGCCGCGCTTTCGGATCTGCATGCGCGCTACGGCCCGACCCTGCCGGAAGCGGAATGGCGGGCATTTTATGAAAGCCTGGATCGGGAGCGCCTGTATGCGGTGGATACCGATTATCTGCAGACGATCATCGATTTTTTCAGAGTTGCATTATAGAGATTGACCCGGGGGCATACTCAATGCTATAATTTGCGCAAAATGTTGTATTACGGAGGATTCTCATGCGAACAGACGGAAAACGGCTACGCAATTGCCCGCCCATGTATATGGTTGCGGCACACTTTATGGCCAAGCGCAGTGACGCGATGAACATGATTGAGCTGGATATACCCTTGCAACCCATTCAGGAGTATCTGCACCGCGTCCGCAAGGAGGGACACAATGTCAGCCATCTGACCCTGTTCATTGCCGCCATACTGCGTACTGCGGCGGAATATCCCTTTATTAACCGCTTCGTGGTCAATAAGCGCATCTATGCCCGCAAGGGCTTTCAAGTGGGCATGGTTGTCCTGAAGCCGGGCGATATGGACGGCACGATGAACAAGATCCACTTGGAGGTGGAGGACGATGTGTTCACCGTGCAGGATAAGGTGGACGCGTATATTGCGCAGAACCGCGGCAGCGGTGACACGAACTCGACCGATAAGATCATACGCATACTGCTCTCTATCCCGGGGCTCTGCCGCCTTGGCGTGAACCTGCTGAAATGTTTGGACAAGCACGGCATGCTGCCAAAAGGTATCATCGACGCCAGCCCCTTTCATACATCGCTGGTCATCACAAACCTGGCCAGCATACGCACCAACCATATTTATCACCACATCTATGACTTTGGGACGACCTCCATGGCCTTTGCCATGGGCAATACGCGAATGGTCGCCAAGCAGGTCAAGGGAGAGATTGTTTATGAGAAATGCCTGCCCATCGGCTTGGTGTTGGATGAGCGCATCTGCTCCGGTACCTATTATGCCGCGGCATTCCGCCGTTTGAAAGAGTATCTCGCGAAGCCCGAGTTGCTGGAAGGGCCGGCGAAGGTTGTGAATCGGGAGATATAGACAGGATGCAGGGGACAGGAAAGGAGGCAGAATGAAAAGATATGACTTTTTACGTTGGTTATGTTTCTGTTTGATGCTTGTTATTGCGGTGAGCTTGCTTGTCGGCTGTAATGATGTGGTGGAACCTGTGGCGGTGGCGACACCGGAGCCGACGGGGACGCCCATTCTTGTCCTTGCCACACAAGCGCCCACGCCGTCGCCCGATCTGACGGCGGTTCCGACGGAAGCGCCGCCCACCCTGCCGCCGACTGTCACCCTGTTCGGGCAGGAGTTTGATACAAGCGCGGAGCTTATCAACTTGGACGGGGTACCCATGGAAAACACGGAGGAGTTGTTTGCCGCCCTCCCCTCTTTCCCGAACCTGACGCGGGTGGAGATGGACAATACGGGGCTTACGGATGACCAGATCGGCGAGCTTTTTTACGCGTTCCCGCAGATACGCTTCGTCTGGACCATACAGCTGCGCTATAGGCGGTATAAGCTGAAGACGGACACGACTGCCTATACGACCTATGTCACGCCCTCCCACGGATACCCGCGCCTGACTTCCGAGGATGTGCAGTCACTGAGATACTGCACGGAGCTGATGGCGCTCGACTTGGGACACAACAGCATCAGCGATATTTCGTTCTTGGAACCCCTGACAAAACTGGAAATTCTGATTCTTTGTGACAACCGCGTTTCGGATATCTCGGTCTTAGAGGGTCTGAAAGAGCTGTCCTATATTGAATTGTTGATGAATAAAGTGACGGATGTTTCCGTCCTTGCGACGCTGCCCAAACTGTTGGATTTGCATTTGGGCAGCAATCAGATCACGGATTTCTCCCCCCTGTATGCCTGCAAACAATTGCAGCGGCTTTGGGTGCCAAGTCAATTCGCCAGCACTTTCCCCAAGGAAAGCCGCGCGGCATTGGAAGAGAATTTGCCGGACTGCGTTTTTATGTTCAATTATGCAAGTAACGACGGAGACAATCATATTTGGCGGGATCATCCGCGCTACCACTGGATGCGCGCCATCTTTCACGCGGGTACCGTCGCGCCGAAGGTAAAATGAAAGGAAAGATTATGATGCAAAAAATACAGCTTCGTTTTATACTGCTGATTACGCTATGCCTGCTGCTGTTCTCGGCCTGCATACCCACCACCAACCTCCCCCCCCCCGAGCCGTCGGATCCGCCCCTTGTGGCGGTTATTGTGACGCCCGAAGTGACGGCCACGCCCAAGCCTACGCCCACGCCGGAACCGACGCCCACGCCCACCCCCACCCCGGTGCCGACGCCAAGCGGCCTTTGCGGCGGCCGCTACGATGTGTTTACGGATGGGGAAGTGATTTGGGAAGATAACGCTGTTCGCAGTGATAGCATTGCGGTGTTTTACAGCTATCTGCAAACCGACAACACCTGGAAGTTCGGCAGGGAATACATCCACATGATCGACATCTATCTGCAGAATATTGAGGATTTTCAAGCGGCAGACTGGCCGGTGGCGCCCTATAAGGCCTATATGCCTGTCTTTGCGCGCGAGGTCAACGCGCTCGCAGCCATCAGCGGCGATTTCCACGGCCTGCGCAGGGCGGGGCTGGCGTTGCGCAACGGCGTCGTGATCCGCGATACGGTCGACGAGGAATGGGATATCTGCGTTGTATACCGCGACGGTACGATGAAGGCCTTTGGCATAGGCGAATATGACGCGGATATTTTGGAAGACCCGAATATTTGGCAGCTCTTTTCCTTCGGCCCGATACTCTTTGATGAAAGCGGTGAGCCCTTGGAGGATTTTCCGATAGCCAAGGTGAAATACGAAAGCAAGCGTACACGCCCTGTCAATCATTTCAAGGGGCGCAACCCGCGCATGGCTTTGGGCTACTATGAGCCGGGACACTATATCTATGTATTTGTCGAGGGCGGAACCAGCACCCGCTCCTCCGGGATGCGCCTTTCCGAGCTGGCGCGTTTTATGAAGGATGATTTGGGCTGTAGCTTCGCGTATAACCTTGACGGCGGCACGACCTCACGCATGTGGTGGAACGGCGCCGTAATGAACCAAAAGGACACCCAGCAGCGCTATCTGTATGATTTGCTGTTTATCGCGATGCCGCCCATGCCGACGCAACCGGGCGGATAATCATACAATTCTATTAGTTCGCGTAAAATAGTTCTGGGAGATTAGCCTGCCGGGCGGCGGCGCCCGGCCCGGCGGGGGCGGGCGCCGCGAAGCCGGTGGAGGGTGGCTTCAAAAATGCATAGGGATTGTCAATCCATGTTAATCTGTGAGTGCAAAGCAAACAGATTGGAGAGACAACCCCTATGGAACACATT
>WREI01000088.1 GCA_009779405.1 Clostridiales bacterium | reverse complement strand
ATGCAATCAGTTCTCGGTTACATCGTCAGTCCAATCCGCTCTCATTCTAACAGCTACGCATGAGATGGAAAAAGACACGGCTGGCTGCCGTGCCTCTATCCGTAAATACATTGTAGGAGGTTCTCATGTATAATCGCGTACTCTTAAAAATCAGCGGCGAAGCCCTCTCCACGACCGGGCAGCCCATTCATTTCGATACCGTTCTGCGCACAGCGGAGGGCATTGCGGCCCTGCATGCGGCGGGCGTGCAGTTGGGCGTCGTCGTGGGTGGCGGCAATGTGATGCGCGGGCGCACGGCAAAGGAGCAGGACAGGAGCCGCCTGGACCATATGGGCATGCTGGCCACTGCCATCAACGCGCTGGCGCTGGAGGACGCGCTGGAGCGGCTTGGCGTCCCCGCGCGCGTGCTTTCCGCCGTCGCGATGGAGCGCTTCTGCGATACCTTCAGCGCGCGCGAAGCCAAGCGGTTGCTGGACGCGGGTACGGTCGTCCTCTTTGCCTGCGGCACGGGCTGCCCCTATTTCTCCACGGACACGGCGGCGGCCCTGCGCGCGGCGGAGATCGGCGCGGATGCCCTGCTGCTCGCGAAGAACGTCGACGCCGTATATTCCGCTGACCCGAAGACGAACCCGAGCGCCACACGCTATACACAGCTCAGCTATGACAAGGTGATCGCCGACCGCCTGCAAGCCACGGACCTGACGGCCATCACCCTCTGCCGTGAGCAAGGTTTGCCTATACTCGTGTTCGCGCTGGATCAGTTGGACAGGGTAGCGGCGGGCGAGGTTGTGGGGACGAGCATCCGGTAGGGGGTAGCGTCTCCTGCGGGAGCTGCCTAATATCGCGCCCTCCCAGAGTATATGAAGGATGTTTCAGGGCGCGATATATCGCGCCCCTACTTGAATGACCGGAGGTTTAGAGTACCGTGATGATATTGGCCAAATAGCGCAGTATCTTTGCGGCGTCCTCGGCGGTGATTGCGGCGCGGTTGGGGGCGCCCGGCGTCACGTCCGTTACCTCGGCGTTGATTGCGCCCCGGTCGCTGAGCTCCGACAGGCCCGCGAGGAAGCGCAGGATGGCCGCGGCGTCGGCGGCGTCGACCACGCCGTTGCAATCCACATCGCCGCGCAGGGTGCTAGAGGCCGCATTGACTGTAATATACCCGGTGGCGTTC
The DNA here is from genome assembly GCA_009779405.1 of Clostridiales bacterium. Taxonomy (GTDB): domain Bacteria; phylum Bacillota; class Clostridia; order Christensenellales; family CAG-138; genus WRCT01. The sequence continues at coordinate 6,332 of WREI01000088.1, read as the reverse complement.
GCGACGCCAAGTTCCGTACCGTCTATGTTGCGCGCTTCCACATGGTTTATGGTCACGGGATAGCTTCCGTTCGGCGTGCCGCTCTTCACTTTGAAGGTAACGGTAACAAACTCACCGTTTGCCATATTGTTTACCGTGGCGAACGAATCCGCCCAGCGCAGCGTATAGGGCGAGGTTTTGGTGGCGGAGGGCGGCGTAAATCCCGCGAAAAGGCCTTTATCTGTCACGCTCAGCAATTCCAGGACATTCTCATCGAAATTTACAGTGTTCCGCAAGGATATGATGCCCGGATTGTTCACCAAGGATATACCAATCGTTACTGTTCCACCTGCGAAGGTGGTCGCGGAATTGACGATATACAGGGCATTGGACACCGGAGGGTTGACGGTCACGGATACGGCATTGCTCACCGCCGTGGCTGTTTTGCTGCCCGTGGCGCTGTTGTCTGTATTGGTGACAACACAATAGTAGTACTTTGTGCCGACAACATTTGTCGGCGCGTTGTAGCTTGCATTTGTTGCGCCGCCTATCGCCGTGCCGCCGCTGTTCGTCTTGGAAGCGACGCTGTACCATTGATAGCTGAGCGTCCCCTTGGAGACGATGGCGGTTATGCTCAGATTCGCTGCCGCATTCAAGTCCACGACCTTATCGGTAGGCTGGCTTGTTATCGTCGGTGTTTCGGCATTGGCGACTACACTCCAAACGGCGAATAGGACAATGGAAGCGTTGGCTGCATATTGCGAACCCGGCATACAATCGGGCGAAGTCGCGAACTCATCCGCAGACCAACCGAGGAAGATGAATCCTTCCCTTGTCGGAATCTCGCTGCTTAGGGTTAAGGCTACACCATGTGTTTTGGTTTGCGGCTCTGGTGCATTTTGACCGCCATTTGCATGATAAAATACCTCATATAGCGCTAAATCCCAGTGTGCATAGTACGTTGTATTTGCGGTTATCTTCGTCGTTAAGCTCAGCTCTGTCCCTCCGCTTGCGGCGGTGTACCATCCGGCAAACACATATCCGTTTCTACTTGGAATCGGATAGGATGCTATGGTGGGGTTTGCCCATACAGCATAGAGTGTCGCGTTCTCATTCCCCGTATAGGACGCGCCGGCGGCATAGGACGGCGTGGTGGCAGAGCTGCTGGTACCCCAACCCGAGAATGTGCAATTGATATTTTCGGAAGCATTGGTAACCGTACCCCCGTTTGCGTTATAGGTTATGGTATACAGCTTTTGCGGTATTGTAGAACTGAGCGTAAGCGCCACGCCATGCGTTTTGGTTTGCGTGGGCGGAGCGCCAAAGCCGCCATTGGCATTGAAGCTGATTTCGTATTTATTCAGAGTCCAAACGGCGTATAAGGTGATGCTTGCGTTCGCTGTATATATTGCCCCAGCGGCATAAGCCGCCGTAGTGGCGCTGCTGCTGGTACCCCAACCGACAAAGGTATATCCCGTCCGCGTGGGGATGGTAGAGCTGAGCGTCAGATTCACACCATGCGTCTTCGTTTGCGCGGCGGGAGCGCCACTGCCACCGTTCGCATTATAGGATACGGTGTAGGTTGTTTGGGGGAGAGCACTTGTGGGGCACCATCCGAACTTATAGCCACCGCCATACGCGGCGTCCACCGGATAGAAAACCTGCGAGTTGCTCCCGTTGGTGCTCACCACATAAAAGACATCTCCCGGCGAAACCCAGCCAATGATTGTGCCGCCGATGGTCGCCGGACGAGCGTACACGTTGATATTGGCATTAGCAGTATACTTCACATGCACAAATGCGGGATTATAGATGAAATTGGACAGTTGTGCGTATTTCGTTTTGGTTCCGCCCCCGGCCGGATACGATACCTGTACCCACCCATTTGCGTAGACGGCGTTGATGGTACAATAATCCGTAGTCCAAATCTCACCTGCCACTGTTGTGTAATCCGCCTCATATGTGGCTATCGTGCTTGTGCCAACAATATAACCCCTTATGGGACAGTAAGGGTTAAACCGGGCATCATAGGTCGGTTCCGTTAGCCCGGAGGTGGCGACGAACGCATGTTTCCAGCCGCTGCTTGTTGTCGGATAGAAAACTTGGGTCATGGAACCGCTTGTCCCCATTTTGTAAATCGTATCCCCGGAACCTATCCATCCGTATTGCGTACTACTTGTGCTTGCCCTGATGTAGGTTGTTTCCTGATGGTTTACTTTTTGTGAGGTCAGGGCTGTCGAAGTGTTGGCGACGAAATTTGACAGCTGCGTGTAGGCAGTCTTTGTGCCGCCCGAAATCGGATATGTTACTTTACAGGCACCGTTTGAATACACAGCGGTAATCGTACATTCGTCAGTCGGATAAATCGTACCGGCTGTTGTGGAGAGGTTCGCGGATGTATACGATGAAACATTAGCGGTGCCGAGAAGATAGGATTTGAACGGCAGCACGGCATTGTATTTTGTAACGGTGGATATAGGATTGCATGTTTCGCAGGAAGAGTCCGTGCGGGTGTTGCCTGTATATTGGGTCAAACCACAGGAGCAGCTTTTATACTCTTTGTGGGGATGGGCTGTTTCATAGTAGGGGCCGTTTGTGTAGGAGTGGGTATGACCACCGCCACCACCAACCAGTGCGCTAGGCGCTGAGCGGACATTTGTAAATGTAGCCCTTAACGTCGCTTTAGAAATTGTTTGATCCCAACGAATAATGCATCTATAGCTAGATCCCGCACCATTACAATCACCGTAGGTAACAGTATCCCCGCTTACACCTGTCACGTATATAGAATGTCCATCATTTTTATAGCGCACTATATCGCCTGGCTTAAGAGTGTCTAAGGCAGACGACGACCAATTTGTATACCAGCCATTTGCATTGACTCGCGGATTATAGCCTGTTGCATCATAACCACATTTTTCAGCAAAGCCCATGCATTGTTGAGAAAATCCACTGCCACCTAAAGCAAAATCATTACAGGTTTGAGTGGATGTTCCACAATTGCCGTGAGCAGGACAAGGTGTGTTTGTCACACCATCTTGATTGTTTACATTAGGTGCATATCCCTTTGTGGGCATATGGTTCCAATACTTACCTGCTGGGAATTTAGCTTTCAAATCTGCTAATGTTAGATTTGCAGCTTTTGAACTAATCGGACAAATCGCGATTATGCTCAGCACCATAACCAGCGCAACCAGCGCGGAAAGCAAACGTTTTTTCATGATAGAAAATCTCCCTCTGTTATTTTGTTTTTGAATTACGATACAATGGCGGATTTATTGATCCAACCCATTTTCCAGCCGCCTGCATCCAACGGATACAAGATTTGCAAACGCTGCCCATCCTCCGCAACCACCCAAAACTCATCCGTCGTCCATACGGAGCCGGTGCTTTGCGATAAGTCCGAACGGCGGTACACCGTGGTGTTTGCAGAGACTCGCGCCGCGTAGTGTTCCACTTCCGATGCGGGATTGATAAACTCTGACAGCGGACAGTAGGCAGTCTTCGTACCCGAAGTGACGGGATAGCTCACCTTAACCCAACCGTTCGCGTATATCTTTTGGATGGTGCACAGATCGATGCCGTCTATATAACTCGTGGTATCAAAGGGCTCGTTAAAACCCTTATAGGTCGTGACACGCCCTGTCGAAAGGGTGTATCCGCCGATGGAGGAAAAGCGCGCGAAGCGGTTATCCGTCGCATATACACCTTGTCCGTTGTCATAATCGTCTTGGAGTATCCGATTTATTACCTTGATCAATTTTGTCGTATCTATATTGGGGTTTTTGAATTCAACCAACAAACCAAACGCGCCCTGCCTGTGCGCCCAATGTGCGAAATAGCCGCGGCTGCCCGAAGAAAAATCCTGTTGAAAGGGAATGCCCAACTCATCCCTGAATACCTCTGCAAGCTCGCTGTCCCCAATCGTGGTGTTCAGCCACCCGTGCAGATCAAGAACGACACATGGATTGTATTCGAGAACCAAATCACGGAGCGCTCTGGATTCCGCCGCCGAAAAAGGATAGGGCGTATAGTTCCGCCCCGGAGGGTAGGCGAGGTGATCCACGTCAAAATCTCGGTTGAGGTCTACGCCATTGGCATTGCAGCGACCGAAGCCATCCTGTGTATAGCCATCTATCAACCCATCGGGATTCGCGGTCGGAATGATCAGGAGCCGCGTGTTCTGCAACAGACTGTCGTTTTCCTGATAGTAATCAATCAGGAAATTTGCGACATCTGTCAGCACCTGCCCATCATGGTTATAATTATCCTCGAAACCATGAATCGTAAAATTCAGCAATACTGTTTTCTCATATGTCGGCGGCGTAAAAGCGTGGCAAACAAGTTCGCGCCCCAGTTCGGAATATCCGTATACGAACGTTTCGTATTGGGTCTCTTCCGGGTCCGGTTCCCAAAACACGACATCCCACCCGGCGAGATAGCGTTCCAGCAGTATGGCGTCCCAATCGGTCACTTTTCCGTCGCCGTCCACATCCGCCGCAACTAAGTCTATTGCAACACCCCATCCCGCGAGATAGCGGTTCAACAAAATGGCGTCCCAATCACTGACTTTTCCGTCGCCATCGACGTCGCCGATCAATGCCGCCAGCCCTTGCAGTGGAATTGCCGACAAACAGAATACCAAGGCCAACGCGATTGCAAGTATCCTTCGCATCCCAACTCTCCCTCCTCGTATTGACTTCGGAAATGTAGACTTAAACGAAGTTCTCTCCCGCTACAGGAAAATCGAAAAACAGACGGTTTTTGGCTGAAAACCAAGGAAAAAATCACGCGAAAATGCTTGACATTAGGGTTTAATGCCGATAAAATAGCAAAATAAAGCGACTTCGTAAATGTCTACATTTATGAAGTTGTCATTTCATAAGCAAACAAAGCTGCCACGATGGCAAGTGGATGCCGGTTCCCGTCGCCGATTTGGCGGCGCCGGAAAAGGCGTCCGCAGCTTGGTCGTCTGCGATTGCATTGCGAAACGTAGCAGCAGTCGATGTAACTTGGGCGATTTTGCCCTATGTGGACGGGCAATACGGGAACTGAAGATTACTTTTCTCCAACACGGCATAGAACCCGCAAAAACTGGAAGAATAATAGGGAGAAGAAAAAACCGGAGGACTCCCTATGCCCGCTGTGCCGAAAAAACGACGCGTTCTTTTGATTTGCATACCCCTCTTGGTGCTGCTCCTGGTGGGGGCGGGGGTTTTTCTGCTGGCCAAATCCTGCGCCGCGGAGAAGAGCGGCGCCCTGCCGCCGGAGCCTTCCGCGCTGCCCACGGCGTTCCCCACGCCCACGGCATTGCCCCTCTATACGCCGCCGCCAGACGAGGGGATCGACATTTCCGAGCCGCCCTCCTATATGCTGCCCTTGGTGCCGATATGGGACGACGGCGAGCGCTATAATGCGCCGCCCACGCCCACCCCAACGCCCCAGACCCTGCAAACGCCCGCGCCCATGGCGGGCGTATACGACGGCAGCTGTAAGGATGTGCTGCTGGTCGGCATCCACGAGGGCAAGGCGGCGGCCATCCTCCTCATGCGCGCCAAGGGCGATACCCTGAGCATCCTCGCCATCCCCACAGACACCGTGACGGAGGTCTATGAGTTGGACAGCGACAGCAATATATTGCAAATCCACCGCGCGCCCATAGGCGACGCGCTGCCCCTCGCGCGCGGCGGCGGCGAACAGGGCCTGTGGAACCTCGTTTGGGCCGTGCGCGGACTGACGGGCGTCAAGATTCCTAAATATATCGGCATAGACCTCTCCTGCATGGGCGAGGTTTTGAACGCGCTGGGCGGCATCCAAGGCGCGCGGCAAACCTTCACGGCGGAGAATTTCGCGGGCCTGCTGCTGCGCGAGGGCGGCATGGACGCGTCCACGCTCGAGGATTTCGGCCTGGGCCTGACGAACACCATGCGCAAAGTCTCGCTCTGGGAACTGCCCGCCCTGAAAAAAGCGACCAAGGACAAAATCTGCGGCTCCCTCTCCGCCAGCGAACTCATAGGCCTGGCAATGGCCATCAGGGGAACGGACATCATGCAGTGCAAGCAGTTGCCCACGCGGCACGACGGCGGTGCCAGCGTGATGGACACCGGGGCGGCGGTGGCGATGTTGGAGGGCTTGTATAAATAGATAAATGTTCGCGTAAAATAGTTCTGGGAGATTAGTTGGCCGGTTCGCGGCGTCCGGCCCGGCCCGGCGGGGCCGGGCCCGCCCCCGCGGGGGCGGGCGCCGCGAAGCCGGTGGAGGGTGGCTTCAAAAATGCATAGGGATTGTCAATCCATGTTAATCTGTGAGTGCAAAGCAAACAGATTGGAGAGACAACCCCTATGGAACACATT
>WREI01000087.1 GCA_009779405.1 Clostridiales bacterium | reverse complement strand
TGTGAATACATTAAGAGGCAGTGGACGGCGGGGATAAGTTTGCAACTTACCCGCCTCCGCCCACTGGCGAGGGCTACTACTACGAAGCCGCTTCGCGGATGCTGCGGCTCCGCCGCGAGAGGGGGAGAAGGAATTTCAAATATAAAGGTGAATCTACCCTTATAGACATATTAGTTTTTTTGATATATAGTATCGAATAAGGAGGTGAAACCGCGCACGACCAAACATGGCTGATTTACCTATTCTTTCTATGGTTTTTTTCTCATATAGATAGACCATAGAGCTGTAAAGGGGTAAATCAATGAAACAATCATCTGAAAGCTCTACAAAAGATGTATTGGTTCATCAAATACCTAAACTGCAAGCCGATGCAAGAGAGCAAAGGAAAAAAGAATCATTTCGTATGATTTTTAACGCTCTACAACGCAGATTGGAAACGGATAACTCCCAACCCACAAATGCGTGAAAGAGCTTCCAAAACTCATCTTACAGTTTAGGGGGCTGATATATGGTCGCAATCTATGCGCGTCAAAGCGTAGATAAGGGCGAACAGTCCTTATCAATTGGCAGTCAAATTGAAGAGTGCCAAAAAAGGTTACATGGTTCGACTGATTTCAAAGTATACGAGGACAAAGGTTTCACAGGCGCGAATACAAACCGCCCCGGATTTATTCAGATGATGGATGATGTCAAAAGCGGTCGCATAGTCAAGGTCATTGTTTGGAAACTGGATAGGATTTCGCGTTCATTGCTTGATTTCGCGAGTATCGTCGCGATTTTTAACCAAAACAATGTCGGGTTCGATAGCGTTATTGACAACTTCGACACCTCTACCCCTATGGGGCGAGCAATGCTGAATATCGTTATGGTTTTCGCGCAATTGGAGCGTGAAACCATACAACTAAGGATTATCGCCAATTATCAGAAACGCGCTGAAAAAGGGTTTTTCTTGGGTGGCAGAGCGATATTCGGCTTGGAGAAGATACCGATTACAGTTGACGGCTATAAAACGAGTACATATCGCCTTGACCCTGTTTATGGTTCCACGCTTTTAGAAATGTTCTATATCTATGCGAATACTGATGCAACGCTACGCAGAATCGCAATGGATTTCAACGAAAGAGGCGTTTTGAACAATAACGGCACGATGTGGGAATCACAAAAGCTGTCACGCATTTTGAGTAGTCCTACATATGTGCAAGGCGATACCGATATCTACGAATTTTACAAAAATCGAGGTGTCATAGTCCTTTCAGATGTAGAAGAATTCAAAGGCAATGGTCTGTATTTATACGGCAAGCGCGAATCGCACGAGCGCAAATACACTGATGTGAAAGACCACAAGTTGGTTGTTGCTCTGCATGAAGGCGTAATCGATAGTCAGACATGGTTAAAAGTTCAGTACAAGTTAGCCGAAAACAAGCAGTTCGGAAAGCGACACGGCGGTAAATCGTCATGGCTTATCGGGTTGATGAAGTGTGCCAAATGCGGATACGCAATCACTGGTTCGCAATCCGGGAAGTATACCACGTTAAGATGTTCCCGCCGGATGAATTTCGGGGATTGTGATGGACTAACCTGTCTTCACGCCGATAATCTTGAAGCGCAAATATGGCAGGAGATTCTCAAAAAGGTTGAGGAATTGCGGAGTGTCCAGATTGAACAGCAGGGAGATTCGGATATTCGCATAAATCAACTTAGAATTAACCTTATCAAGATTGAGGAGAAAATCAATAATCTTGTAAAAGCTATTGCGGACGGAGGCGAAGTATCTGCCAAAATATTGAGTGATGAAATCGCTGGACTTGACGAACAACGCAATGAAATCAAGAGGCAAATGCAACAGATAACAGTCGAAACCACAAGAATCAACACCGACACGGTCTTAAACCTCATCAATGGGGATTTAGACTTTGAAGAAAAAAGAGCCATCGCGAAGGCTCTGATTAAGAAAATTCAAATTGTAGATAAGAATCAGCCTGTCAAACTTGAATGGCTTTTCTGAAATGGCGCTTGTAATTCCATAAATAAACAACTTGTCTACATAATGCCATATTGAAGAAAAACATCCCGATTCCACTGCACGATCTCATAGCCCATGGCGCGCACGGTCTGCACGACGGTATTGTTATATTCGCCGTAGGGCGCGCGGAACAGGGTGCAGCGCTGCCCGGTCAGGTCTTCGATGATATCGTCGAGGTCTGAGATTTCCGCGCGGATCTGCTCGGCGCTGAGCTTGTTCATATGCGGGTGCGTGAGCGAGTGGTTGGCAATCACATGCCCCTCCTCGGCCAAGCGCTTCACATAGTCGGGATAGGCCTTCACCCAGACCCCGCAGAGGAAGAAGGTGGCCTTCACATCCTCCTGTTTCAGCAGTTTCAGGATAAATTCCGTCTTATCCGTGTCCCAGGCCGCGTCGATGGTCAGCGCGATGGCCTTGTCCTCCCGCGCCACGTTATAGACGGGCAGCTCCCGCGCGCGCAGGGGCAGGACGGAGAGCTCATAGCTCTCTATCTCCGCCATCGCCTGCGCCGCTTCGTCCGTCTCCGTCGCCTTGGGCTTTCCGATGGCGCTGAGCAGCAGCACGGCCACAATGGCCGCTACCGCCACAATCAAAATCCACTTCCAGGTGCGCTTTGTGATCACTATTACGGGCATAGATTTGTCCCCCTTGTATTTAGTGTGGAGATTGGAGTGTGGAGTGTGGAGTTGCGGTAAAAGAACCGCAAGCGGTTCTTTAATTAAATAAAAATGCCGCAGGCATTTTCACCCTAACTCCACACCCCACACTGCACACTCCACACTCTGCGGGCGGATAGTATCCGCCCCTACAATTCTATGCGCCCGCATTTGCGTTATTCCTGTTACAATTTATTGAATGGCGATAAATTTATGTTGACATTGTGCGCGGAAGGACATATGATATACACAGGAAGGTCACAAACCAAAAAACAAGGAGTTTGGATATGGAAACGACAGCCGCCCCCGAACAAATCACTATACCGGAAGCGCCGGAAATGGTCGCAGTCCTGCATAAGCGCCCGCGCTTTGCCGTGCGCGATGCCCTGATGGCCCTGCTGATATGGCTTGCCATGCTGCTGCGCATCGAGCTGGGCAACGTTGCCGTGCGGCCCACAGGGGGCTTCCTCTTTGCCGTCGGCCTGATCGGTCTGTCCCTGCTGTATATGCGCTTGGACAAGATACGCCTGACCCTGCGCGCGGGCCTGGCCGCCGGGCTCTCGTTGCTGTTCGCGGGGATACTCCTCTTGGGCGGGCAGCCCCTGCTGCTGCACCTCTGCTTCACGGCCTCGTTCGTCTGCCGGATTTACTTCCTGTTGACGGCCTATGGCGCTTCGGGCGAGACGCGCTTAGGCCGCCTAATCGGCTTTGACGCGCTGAAAGCCTTCCTCGTCCTGCCCTTTTCCTCGCTCGGCGCGCTGTTCCCCGCCCTATTCCGCAGAAAGCGGGAGAAGGGCGGCAGTAAGGCCGTACTCTGGGTCTTTTTAGGCCTGTTTTTGGCGATCATCCCCGTGATCATCACCCTCGCGGTCTTCGCGATGGACGACGTGATGTTCCGGGACTTCCTCGGTAAAATTCAATGGCCCCGCTTCCCGGATATTATGCGGCATATAGGCAACAGCATACTCGCCCTGCCGTTGGCGCTGTGGGTTTTCGGGCTCTTCACCTCCCTGCGCGAGAAGAAGTGCGAACGGGCGCTGAGCGCGGGCGGCCACGAGAAATTCCGCAAGGCCCTGCGCATCTGCCCCTCGGCCCTGCTCCTCGGCTTTATCGCACCGCTGCTCCTGGTCTATGCCGTCTATATCGGCTTCACGATGCCGAACATCTTTGCGGCGTTCTCGGGCAATCTGCCCGCGGCCTATACCGCGTCCGCATTCGCGCGCGAGGGCTTCTTCAGCCTTTGCTTTATCGGTGCGGTGAACACGGGCTATGCCTATCTGCTCTCGGTCCTGCATAAACAACCGACCCGCACCAGCGAAAAGCTCGGCAACTGGGCCGTGGGCCTGCTCTCCGCGCTCAACCTGCTGCTCTCGGCGCAGGCGGCGGCGCGGCTCTGGCTCTATATCTCCCGCTTCGGGCTCTCGCTCCTGCGCGTGTATGCGGGCTGGTTCATCCTGCTGCTCTCGATCTGCTTTATCTGGATCTTTATCCGCCAGCTGCACGTCAAATTCCCCGTTGCGCGCTGTATCGTGTTCACGGGGACGGCCATGCTCCTCTTGCTCGCCATCCTCAGCCCCGCGCGTCTGGTCGCGCGCTATAATGTCGCCAGAATCGAGGCCGAAACCTGGTATGTCGACGTCGACTCGCACAAGGTATTCATGGACGAGGGCCGCCTGCTCCCCGAAGCGGTACCCGAACTCGCGCGTCTGCCGAAGGATACGGTCCTGGGCTATCCGAGAACCTACTATACCTACGAGTCAACAAAAGACGTGCGCGTCGGCGACCTGCTGGCCAAGGAGCGCGAATTCGACGCCCGCGAAAAACAACTCTCCCCCTGGGAGCGCCTGCTGCGCTTCAGCTTCACCTCGCTTTGGCGCGACAGGGCGATGGGGCGTCAGTAACAGGAGAAACTCATGAAAAAAGTATTATGCTTGCTTATCGTAATTTCTATCACAGCTTTCACTGCCTGCCTTCCGTTCGGACCTGGACTGGCAGATTACTCGTATAATGTTGCGGATGGATATATGGTGTTTCGGAGCTCTGTGCATATGATTCAGGTTGTGCCGAAAAGCGGTTGGCATAGTGACGGTGATATCATACCCGAAAAGGTTGTAGAAATCGCTTGGAATGACAGATATGTCATCGCGAAGCAAGTGGGATTGAAAGAAGCATATCCGAACGATCCCAACAACAGCTATATGATACCCAATGAGAGCGAGATGTATTTTTGGATCCTGGATGCAAGTGAAAGGACGCGTTACGGGCCATATTCGGAAGATGAATTTGAGGAAAAATTGATAGAATTCAACTTGGCGGATTTGGTGTTAAGGGACGTGGACGCAGAAGCATATTAATGACGCACAGCGCTTTGTAACAATTGAAATCCGGTTGGGATAGTACCCGTAGTGGCGGTCATTGGCCGTCCGCCGTTCCGCCCTGCAATCCACCCCGCGGACGCCGAACCCGTCCCATAGAACCATAAAACCAAAATGTAGGGGCGCGATATATCGCGCCCTGAAACATCATTCATATACTCCATCAGGGCGCAATATCCCACCCCAAACTTCGCGCCACGGCCTTCTTCCAGCCTTGCAGCAGCGCTTCGCGTCTGTCGGCGTCCATGTTTGGTTCAAAGCGCTGTTCGCTGCGGGGCCTGTTGCTCAGTGCCGAAATATCCGGCCAGACGCCCACCGCTAAGCCCGCGAGATAGGCCGCGCCGAGGGCGGTGGCTTCGGTTGTGGCCGGGCGGAGCACGGTCTTGTTCAGGATATTCGCCTGAAACTGCATCAGAAAATTATTCGCGCTGGCACCGCCGTCCACGTGGAGACTTGAGAGGGAAATGCCCGTATCCGCCTGCATGGCGTCGAGCACATCCTTGGACTGATAGGCGATGGCTTCCAGCGCCGCGCGGACGATGTGGTTGCGGTTCGTGCCGCGCGTGATGCCCTGCATGCTCCCGCGCGTGTACATATCCCAGTAGGGCGCGCCGAGGCCCGAGAAGGCGGGTACGATATAGACGCCCGCGCTGTCGGGGACGGCATTGGCGAAGATCTCCGTTTCGGCGGCATTGCGAACGAGACCCAGCTCATCCCGCAGCCACTGGACGACCGCGCCGCCCACAAACACGCTGCCCTCCAATGCGTATTGCACTTTGCCGTTCAGGCCTATGGCAATCGTGGTCAGCAGGCCGTTTTGGGAGCTTGCGGCCACCCTGCCCGTGTTCATCAGCAGAAAACAGCCCGTGCCATAGGTGTTCTTGGCCTCGCCCACGCCGAAGCAGCGCTGTCCGAACAGGGCCGCTTGCTGGTCGCCCGCGATGCCCGCGAGGGGGATATGATGCCCCTGCACATTGACCGTGGCATAGATCTCGCTCGAGCTCTTCACTTCGGGCAGTATGGCGAGGGGGATATGCAGGGCGGACAGCAAGGCTTCATCCCATTGCAGACTATGAATATTGAAGAGCATGGTGCGGGAGGCGTTGGTCACGTCGGTGACATGTGCGCGTCCGCCCGAGAGTTTCCAGACCAGCCAGGTATCCACCGTGCCGAAGCAGAGCTCGCCCGCTTCGGCCCGTTCTCGCGCGCCGGGTACGTTGTCCAATATCCACGCGATCTTGGTCGCGCTGAAATAGGCGTCGACGATCAGCCCCGTCGCTTGCTTTATATAGGGCGCAAGCCCGCGCGCTTTCAGCTCCTCGCAGAGCGCGTGCGTGCGGCGGCATTGCCAAACGATGGCGTTGTATACGGGCGCGCCCGTGCGCCTGTCCCACAGTATCGTCGTCTCGCGCTGGTTCGTGATGCCTATGCCCGCCACATCGCGGACGGCAATCCCGCTCTTGGTGAGCGCTTCCATAAAGACCGCGTACTGGGACGCGTAGATCTCCATGGGGTCGTGCTCCACCCAGCCGGGTTGGGGATAGATTTGCGCAAACTCCCGCTGTGCCGCACAGACGATATTTTGGTCCTCGTCGAATAGCAGGGCGCGCGAGCTCGTCGTACCCTGGTCCAGCGCGATAATGTACTTCATAGGTTTGCGTCCAAAAATGCCAGTATATCTTGGTAGTATTGCGCGCGGTTGATGTCGCTGTGTATCGCGTGGTGGGAAGCGTAGGGGTGCAAGCTTACGTTGTCGCCGCTGTCCCTGCCGAAGCTTTCGATGGCCGTATTGCAAACGATCTTCTCATCCGCGGCGTAGGCCAGATAGGTGGGCGTAGTGAGCTTCGCGGCGCCCTCGAGGGCATGGGCGCAGCCCGCGTTGATGCCCGCGAACATGCGGAAGCTGATGCGGTTGTGGTATAGGGGATCCTTTTCCAAGGCGTCGGCGCTCTTGGGCTCGCTCGTAATATCGCTGTAGCTCAGCTTGTTATAGATGGCAAACTTGGGCGAGATTTTGCCCAAAAACTTTGCCAATCCCGCCACCGCCGGACTGACGGGGTTGCATAGCCCCAGCCAGGGGGATTCGAGTATGGCGCAGGAGAAGGGATGCCCCTCCGTTTGCAGCAGATAGTTGACGGCGATATTGCCGCCCATACTGTGGCCGTAGAGCGCCAGCGGCAGGCCGGGGCAGCGCGCCATAAGCGCGGCGGCGACGTCGCCGATGTCGTCCAGAAAGCTTTGGTAGTCCGGCAGCACGCCGCGCAGTTTTTCCCGCTTTTTGGGGTCGGGTTCGTTCATTTCGCCGTGGCCGCGGTGGTCGAAGATGGCGGCGAGGTAGCCTGCCGCCGTCAGTTGCTCCAACAGTTCCGCATAACTGCCGCTGTGCTCGCCAAAACCGTGGTTGACGATCACGATACCGCGCGGGGCATCGTCCGGGAACGCGAGGAGGGTGTGGATTTGCGCGCCGTCGCGGGCGGGAATTTTGGTTGTTTCGAGTTGCATGGGAACCTCCTACAATGTATTTACGGATAGAGGCACGGCAGCCAGCCGTGTCTTTTTCCATCTCATGCGTAGCTGTTAGAATGAGAGCGGATTGGACTGACGATGTAACCGAGAACTGAT
>WREI01000086.1 GCA_009779405.1 Clostridiales bacterium | reverse complement strand
CATACCCAAACGCTTTCGCCTATCTCCCCCGCGCCACACTGCTCTTTATCTCTCCCTTTTGGACTTCTCTCTTGCGCTCCTCACGCATTGTTCTTACTCCGGAATTCACTTTTGCGATTCACCTGTTTGAAATATTGACGCAATTATTTAGTTATCAGTTGTCAGCTCTCGGTTCTCAGTTGTTGGTATACGGGGGATGTATTGTTTGGAGTGTTGACGCAATTTGCTGTGTTGCGCGGCTTATACTGGGTGTATTCTATTGCCCGGTTTGTGAGGTTTGCTATGAAGAGGTTTTCTTGGGTTTTTGTTTTGTTGCTTTGTGGGGTTCTGCTTTTGGCTTGCGCGCCTGCGGGGTCTGGTGAGGATGCCCGCTGTGTGGTAATTCGGGCTGCCGCGGAGGGGGTGCATGAGGCCTGGCTGGTTTCCAATGTGGGCGCATGCAAGCGCATACGGAATTGGTTTCGCAGAACGGAGACACATTGCATGGACTTTGATTACAAGGTTGATTTTTATAAGCATTATCTCCGAGAGGATTATGGCTCCACGCTTCCCCGCGCGTATGCGGGCGAGGAGGGCAACCCGGTGCGCGCCGCAATGACCCCGGAGAACCAAAAGTATATCTATACCTTTTATGTGCCTACTGAGACGGATTTTGAGGGATTTAAGGCGCAGATGGAGCGGGAGCGGGACTGCCATGTGTTTTTCGCCGCGCAGAGCATAGGCGCGGAGAAACCGCGCATTACGCTCAGCTATACCTTTACGGCGCAGGAGACGGATCGCCGGGCAACACAGGATTGCCCGTTGGGGGTATATGAACGGGACGACGTGTTTTCGCCTTGGGTGGAGCAGATTCTAGAGAGCGGGAATCTGTACGGGCTGTCGGACTGCTATTCGGGCGGTTACATGTTTGACGGGACGGATACGGAGGTCACCCGGAATCTCAGTATATATCTGAACCGCTCGCTTGCCGGAGACGAGATTGTGCGCATGCGCGATGCGGTGGAAGCGGCGCTCCTGCCGCCCGATTGGGAACCGGTGCCCTATCCGCGCCGCTGGTTGAATATGCCCTTCGCCTATTGCGACAGGCCGTTTTATGCAGTGGAGCTGCTCTTTGACGCGGCACTGACGGCGGCGGATATCGCGGCGTTGTGCGGGGAATATGCAATCGTTTCCTATGAATATGACAAGCCGACCTTGGATATTGCGGAGATCACCCTGTTCTATAAGGAATGGCGGTCGTGGTACAGCGAGCCTTATAAGTCGAGCACTTTCACGCCGGACGGCAAGGTGGTGACGCGGGTATATGCG
The DNA here is from genome assembly GCA_009779405.1 of Clostridiales bacterium. Taxonomy (GTDB): domain Bacteria; phylum Bacillota; class Clostridia; order Christensenellales; family CAG-138; genus WRCT01. The sequence goes on along the minus strand of WREI01000086.1, from coordinate 6,439 downwards.
GAGGACTTTACGCCCTTTGCGGATACCTCGCCGCAGTCGACCATTGTTGAGGAGAGCCGTTTGCCGGACGGCACGTATGCGCGGCTGGTGCAGACTGTTTCCAATAATGATTTTTGGGATATCCCCGATGCTTTGGGATTGTACGACTATGAGAGCTGGACCTATTCCTATATCGGCATCCAAATGGACGACGAGATTTATGTGGCGGGCGGAGAGGATTCTTATTACGGGGATATTCGGTATATCCGTATACTGCGTTTGCTAACGGAGTTGTTGGGGATATATTTGTAGGCGTAAGATGTGTTATACTTCTGCGAAGGGGTTTCTACTACACATAATGGGAGGGGTGCACTATGGACGCAAAAGAATTTATTATTTCCAATGGGGACGCTTGGCTGCAATATGCGATAAGGGCAAACGCGCGCGATGCGGACAAAGGGGATTTGTCGGATTTGAAAGTACAGGCGCTTTCCGAGCCCAAAATAGCAGGATATCTGAACGATATAAGCGATTATCACGCTATCCTTGTGCGCAACCATAAGGATCCCGATTTGCCCATCCATAAACTCCTCTTTCTTTTGGACCTTGGGTTTGGCACCGATGTATCGGAGATACAAATCGCCGTCGATAAAATCATGGAGAATAGGGACGGCAATGGGGTCTATCAGTCCTTGACCAATATCCCCAAGCATTTTGGGGGCAGCGGCGAGGATAGTTTCGGTTGGTGTCTTTGTGACGCGCCGCTGTTATTGTTGGCATTGATCAAAGCGGGCGTAGATTACGGGAAGCATATCAAACAGGGCGTGGATTATCTTGTCGGATTCCATACGGATGTCGGCTTCCCCTGTACTGTTTCGCCCGAATTCGGCAAATTCAGGGGGCCCGGGCGAAAGGATGATCCTTGCCCCTATGCGTCTTTGGTCATGCTGAAACTGCTTTCGGCCATTCCCGCATACCGCGAATCCGAGATTGCGATTCATACCGCGATGCGTTTGCTCTCCCTGTGGGAACAGAGCACGGAACGCCATCCGTATATGTTTTATATGGGGACGGATTTCCGAAAACTCAAGGCGCCGGCGATGTGGTATGATTTGGTCAGCGTGACGGACGTACTCAGCCACTTTGAAACTGTGAAAAACGATGCCCGTTTTTTGGAGATGGTCGCGATGATAAGGAGCAAGCAGGATGCGGATGGATTGTATACGCCGGAATCCGTTTATCAAAAATGCAAGGCGTGGGATTTCGGGCAGAAGAAAGGGCCGTCGCCTTATTTGACGTATTTGTGTTATAGGATATTGGGGCGGGTGGGGGTGTAGGGGCAACCCGCATATGCGGCGCCAAAACCGCATACCCTTTCCCATGAGCGCGCAGAACAGCATCGAATTGGCGGGGCGCATTGTGTCCGCACCCGTTTTTGTATACAGGCAGGGCATGCGGGGGGTGTATGAGATATCCCTCGCCGTCACGCGGCTCTCGGGCGCGCGGGATATACTGCCCATCTATATTTGGGATGAGATGCTGCTGCCCTTTGTCTGCCCCGAGAGTCGCGTGCTGGTGCGCGGCGAACTGCGCAGTTACAGCCGCGTGCAGGGGGATGCGGGCGGATGCCAAGGGGGGCGGAGTAAGTTGATATTATACGCGCAGGCCTTCCGTATCTGCCCGACGGAGGGCGAGGACGCAAACAACGCCGCGCTGTGGGGGCAGATTGCGCGCGCGCCCATCCACCGCCGCACACCATTCGGAAGGGAGATTTGCGACGTGATGCTCTCCGTGCGGCGCAACGCCTATAAAAATGAATTTTTGCCCGTCATCGTCTGGGGACCGCTTTCGCGGCACGTCTCGCGCATGTGCGTGGGCGACAGTCTGCGTCTCTGCGGACGCTTCCAGAGCCGCGAATACGAAAAGCAGTTGCCGAACGGGACCGTGGATCTGCGGACGGCGTATGAGCTTTCTTGTACGAGGGTGTTTACGTAGGTAATAAGTAATAATGCAGAATGCAGAGAGGTTGAAAGCAATCCTCTCTGCATTGTTACTTATTGCCTATTACCTGATTTGCCCGCTCCCCCGCACCAGCCATTTGACCGTGCAAAGCGCATCCAGGCCCATGGGGCCGCGGGCGTGGAGTTTTTGAGTGGAGATGCCGATTTCCGCGCCCAGGCCGAAGGCACCGCCGTCGGTGAAGCGGGTGCTGGCGTTTACATAGACCGCCGCCGCGTCTACGCGCCCGAGGAAGGATTCGGCGTTTGAATAGCTGTTGGTGACGATGCATTCGCTGTGGCCGCTGCCATAGCGGGTGATATGCACAATGGCGGCGTCGAGGGAGGGCACTATGCGGCAGGCGAGGATATAGTCCAAAAACTCTATCTCATAATCCGTCTCCGCTGCCGGGCGGGCGGCGGGCAGGAGGGCGCAGGTCGCTTCGTCGCCGCGCCATTCCACATTCTTTTCGCGCAGTTTATCATAAAACAGGGGCAGGGCTTGGGCGGCTATGCTTTCGTGCACGAGCAGGGTCTCCATGGCGTTGCAGACCGAGGGGCGGGAGCATTTGGCGTTATAGACGATCTCCGCCGCCATGGCCAGATCCGCGCTCTCGTCCACGTAGGTGTGGCAATTGCCCACGCCCGTCTCGATGACGGGCACCGTGGCGCCCTCCACGCAGGCGCGGATGAGACCCGCGCCGCCGCGCGGGATGAGCACATCCACCCGGCCGTTCGCGCGCATCAGGGCGTTGGCGCTCTCGCGGCTCGTGTCCTCCACCAATTGTATGCAATCGGCGGGCAGGCCCGCGCTATCCATAGCGGCGCGCAGTACGCGGACGATGGCCTTGTTGCTCTCCAAGGCCTCCTTGCCGCCGCGCAGGATGACGCAATTGCCCGCCTTGACGCAGAGGGAAGCGGCATCGGCCGTGACATTGGGGCGGGCCTCATAGATGATCGCGACGACGCCGAGCGGCACGGTGATTTTTTCGATGCGCAGACCCTGCTCAACGCTGCCCGAGAGCACCCGGCCCGCGGGGTCGGGCAGGACGACAACCTCGCGTATGCCCTGCGCCATGCCCGCTACGCGCTCCGGCGTCAAGCGCAGACGGTCGCTGAGGGTATAGCCGTTCTCCCGGGCGCGCGACAGGTCGTTTGCGTTGGCCTGTAAAATTTCATCTTGATGTGCAAGCAGGGCGTTCGCCATAGCCAGAAGGGCGCGGTTTTTGGCGTCCGTATCCGCCGCCGCAAAACGCAGTTTCGCCGCCTGCGCGCGGGTACATAGTTCGTTGATATACTGCATTTTTCTCTTCCCCGTCATTTCATTTGCCGTTGAGCATACCATTTTTTTTGCCATCGCGCAATGTTTGACTTTTGCAACGCGCTGTGCTATAATGCGCCCCGTCGAGGCGTAGCGCAGTTTGGTAGCGCGTTTGGTTCGGGACCAAAAGGCCGCAGGTTCAAATCCTGTCGCCTCGACCAAGACCGTTTTAGTAGGTGCTGAGATTTTTCAGCACGCTATAATGGTCTTTTTCTTTTGTTTGCTGGGTTTCTAAACCCATATGGACATGCTATTCTCAAATCCTATTGCTTGAAGTCTCATACTCATTAAGCGGTATATATTTCAGATGAACGCCTTTTCTCGGGCAGATAGAAATATTGGTATTGCATATCCCTTCCAAATGCGGAATGCCGCAACACCCTATATGATTGAAACTTATTCTTACTGTTTGTACCCGCTCCCCTTTAATTATGTCTTGATGGAATACTTCAATGCAGTCAATGAAGTCGCAGATAATATCTCTGTTCAAATATCGGATCTCATTGTATTTTGCGATCATAGAAATGAATCTTTCCGGCGAGGCCTTGTTCCCAATTAACTTTGCAATCTCTTTGCGTATTGAGCGGATTTCTCCGCTCAAATCAGTATGACTCTCATTGAAACGAATCGTCAATTTTTGAAATCGACTTTCCGTAATAACTCCATTGATTCTATCTTGATAAAGTCTTTCAAGTATCTTCGTTTGTTGACTTTCTTCTTCAAGCAATTTATCTAAAGCTGCTTGTTGCACAACCAGTTCTTTCTCTTTCATTAGACATTCGTTATCTTTTATGTTGTCAATAAACTCATTTGGATGAAGAGATGCATATTGCAGCATGCGGTTGATTTCAAATAGGACAATACTCTGTAAGAAATCAAATCGAATATAATGGGATCCCTTGCATGTCGCACCACTATTATTGTAATTCGAACAGTTAAAATACTTTATATCTGAATTGCTTTGATTTGTGTGAAAATGCAGCTTTGAACCACAAGATGAGCACAAGAGCAACCCAGTAAATAGAATTTGTTCTTCCGTTTGCTTCTTCCTTCTCCCAGCCTTCTGCCGCATCTTTTGTGTTTTTATCCATACATCTCTACCGATAATCGGATCATGAATATCTTCAAATACAAGTCTGTCGCTTTCATCCGCAGGCAGACGCTTTTTATCTTTAAGTGATTTATTGTAGGTCTTGAAATTGATAATATCTCCAACATACTCTTGTTGAGATAGAATTTTTGTTACAGAAGGAATACTCCACTTATATGGATTCACGCTGCCTTTCTTGCCACCCCTGCCTTCGCCTTTTGATTCCCAATAAAACAACGGAGATAAAATCTTCTCTCCTTCTAAAATTGCAGCAATCTGAGAGAAGTTATTTCCAGATAAATATAACTTAAAAACGCGTCTGACCACATCGGCAGCTTCATTATCAATAATCCATTTTTTCGGATTCTCCGGATTGCTTTTATATCCGTATGGAGGCAATCCTATTGGCACTCCTGATCTGCCCTTCACTAAAAGCGATGTTTTGATTTTCTTGCTGATTTCTTTTGCATACAGTTCATTCATAACATTACGAAAGGGAATCAACTCGTCCAAGCCTTTGAGGCTATCAATATTCTCATTGATAGATATAAAGCGAATGCCGTAATTAGGAAATAAATCTTCTAAGTAATATCCGACCTGCAAATAATTTCTTCCAAGACGAGATAGGTCTTTAACAATAACCGTTGAGATAATACCGGATTCAATAGCAACCAACATTTCATTGAAGCCGGGTCTATCGAAAATTGTGCCGCTATACCCATCGTCGATATACATTCTTGTCCGTGCAAAACCATTGCTTTCTGCATAACTTTGCAACAACTTTTTTTGATTTTCGATGCTGTTGCTTTCACCATCTTGCGAGTCCTCATGCGAAAGTCGACAATACAAGGCTGCAAGACATTTGTTGCTCGTATTTCCGATGGTTTTTTCCAAGTCCATTCGCAATTCTCCATAATTAGCCTACTGAGTTTGTGTATTAGTGTGGTTTTTCAATAGGAAAACTTCATCCCCAAAAAACCAATTATTTTGGCTATCACAATAGTTTTTGTGCATAATTATATCATGTGCCATGAAATCCTCAATACCCAAACAAAATAATTGTTTTCTCTTATGTGCGCTCACTATACTGCTGCAAGCAGTAAAAGATGTTATAAGCATAGCCAGATGAAGCTGGGGTTCAGCTTATCTCCTTGATAACAGAGCAATCGAGGCGAAAAAATTTGGGGCATATTCTACCGTAGCCTATCCTTACCTTCGGGCTACCGACTGAGCTAAGGAGGATTATTAAGTTGTGGTCGAGATGCCTTCTCGGTAATGCTGATTCTGAATCGTATATGTATCCACGATAACGGAAGGGGTTCAGTTCTCCGAGAGTGGATGCAAGAGTTCCCGTTATGGCGATGGGATTGCCCCAGGTATCATATTGGTACTCTACTACTTTGATTCCGCTCGCATCTATGAGCGCGACAATATCCCCCTGCCCATTGCGGAGGTAGTAGTAATCTGTGCCATTCCAATTCACAGAAATTACTGATCCGCCAGCGTCATAGCTGAAACAGAGGGTATCGGAATTTTGCGTCAGTCCTGTGAGGAGCGCACCATTGTAATGGTAATTTGTTGTGACGCCGTTGCTTGTTTTACTCGTGCGGATGCCGTCTTGATATGGGGATTTGAACTGTAATCCAAAAGTTTGTCAGCATACCGTTTTGCTGCAATCTAAGCGCACCATTATTAATAGCAACAGCTGCATTCATTGCTACTTGTTTGGGCATGATTCCTCTGATTCCTCCGACTGGTTCCATATAATGGAAATCATAGAGATCCGTCAGCGTCGCCGTAATATTCCCAGAATCATCTCTTCGCATAGTAAGTCTACATCTCCCAAAAGCAAGTCCGAAATCAGTTGCTAAATTAAACCGTATATCCTCGCCATGTTCATCTAGCTCACTATTGCGAAAGTTTTTGATACCGTATACCACCCCCGGAAGCGGCGTGCCGAAGTTCTCATAGGCTGCCACGCGTACAACAGTCTGATCGGATGGAATGGCGGGCGGGGTTGGCGTGGGCGCCGGAATGGACGCGGCGAGACCT
>WREI01000085.1 GCA_009779405.1 Clostridiales bacterium | reverse complement strand
GAATTTCAAACCAACTCATAAGCGGAACGTGCGTCTATGCTTGCTCGCAACCATTGGACACAAGAGACCCGGACGCAAACATGGGTCGCCACGCTTTATGGGATACTGGCGCAAATTGCACGGTAATCAAGCGCGGCTTGGCCGAGGAACTCGGTTTAAAACCAGTTTCTATTGTTCCCGTAACAACACCGCAAGGGACATATGATGCGAACCGCTTTTATGTTGACATTTATCTTCCCAATAGAGTGTTTGTTCCAAGATTGCTTGTTTTGGAGGGACAGTCTAACAATTGCAATTGGGATGTTCTGATTGGGATGGATATAATTTGTCGGGGTGATTTTTCGGTAACAAACTACAAGGGGAAAACAACATTTTCATTCAGAATGCCATCGGCGGGAGAAATCGACTTCGTAAAAAACAACCATTTTGCGCCAGAGACAGTACCGAAATTTCCCGGACGAAACGATCCATGCCCTTGTGGAAGCGGAAAGAAATATAAGCATTGCCACGGAAACGAAATACCAAATTAATAATACGACCCCGTGCCGCTCTATGATTGATGCGGAATGGGAAACGGATTTTCCTTGTCCGTGGAAATTCCTCTGGACGCGGCACCCGAAAGGGTGCCGTTTTGTCTCACGCACTATATTGATACCAGACGCAAAATGCAGAATCCATCGGTACCGTTTTGGTACTTTGCCGATGTGCAATCAGGATTTTTTGTGCTATAATATAAATCATCGGGACAAAAAACACACGAAAACACGACAGAAAATAGAAAGTCAAACTATTGCTGTTGCTCGGGTGCGATTCCTTCGGAATCGCGGAGCTCTCCATGCAGAACTCGAACGTCGTTGAACTTACGTCGGGCGGGTTATCGAACAAAAATTGGGTGAACGTAAAGCCCGGATCGTTTAGCGATGGAGACGTTGTGTTCGTTTCCGCCGATTCCAGTGTAGCCACGATTACGAGTGGCACCAAAACCTACGGAGCGCTTTGGTATGAAATCACTCCCATATCGTCGGGAAGAACTGTCGTCTATGCCCAAACCGCCGACGGGAGCGTAAAGTCGGGGGAAATTACCGTGTACGTCGACCGCATAAAATCCCTTGAGATGTACATATCGGGTACCCAGACCCTTACGATCGGCGGATTACTGGACGGTTCATTCAAGTCTTGGGTAAAGGTTAATCCGATGCAGTACAACGCGGACTTAATCGAATTTGTAAGTGCGGACGAAAGCGTGGCCATCATAGCCAAAGGAACCGATGCGTTAGCCGGACTATGGTTTGAGGTTCTTCCTGTCGCGCCCGGCACGACAACCGTGTTCGCGCGGACGATTGACGGAGAAGTCATATCTGATGCGTTGACAATCATCGTTAAGGGTTAGCCATACATAACTGACTGAACGCTCCACTCTTCCCGACACTATCCGTAAAGTGTCGGGCTTTTGTCGTTTCGATCACCTCCAAAATGAATACGTTCGCCGCATGCATTACGTCCACGCCAGCAAGCCCTCGCGTTGATATATATCCATCGCCCGTGCGACAAACTTCTCAGTTACGCCGAAAAACTCGGCCATCTCCCAGTCGTTGCGGACACCGCTCCTCAAAGCTTCTTGAATTTCGGAGAACGGCATAAGTTTATGGGCGGCCCATTTGTCGGCCCGGTATTCGTGCTTCTCTTTAATGTCGCATTTTGTTATTACACTGTAGAAACTTCCCGTATTTATGTGTCCTAACTCGTGGGTGGTAACCACCTTCTCCCTTGCCGGAGTTTCCATTCTGCTTCTATCGATCGCTATCCAACCTTCCGGGAAGCAGAACGCGTCCATATCAGGCAGCGGGACGTCTGATATCTCTGCGCCACTCTCCTCGGCATAGAGTTTAATTTCTTCCAGTGTCATTCGATCCATCCCCCTTGAAAAGTAGTATAATTTCATTATACATCATTTCACTGCTTTTGCGGTACAAATAGGGGGACCTCTAATCTTCTTTTTTCGACTCCTTAGATTCCCTGAACCCTAACACGGCTTCCTTCTGTTCATCTGTTAAGTCCCCAACGTTTTCGGCGGCTGCGTACAATATATCCCGGATTCTTTCATCAACGGTCTTCTCGCCCAAATTGAAAAATTCATCAAAGTTGGATAACCGTCCCGCTTCGATCAGGAACCGTCTCTCCGTTTCGGAAAAAACGGGCTGCGTCTTAAATGTCTCCCCGTATGCAACGTTAAATTCTGCATCAGTAGGGATGGTCCTGCCCATCCATAGATCGCGCTTCCTGTTCGTATTTCCCGGCATGTGGATCGAAAATATGTTCCTAAATACCCAATCCGCATCTCCCTTGAAGCGATACTCTTCCGTCAAAACCCTAACGCACGCGCGCATCGCCCCGGTAATAATCTCGTCTCTTGAAAATTCCATAGTTACGCCCTCCGTTATTTTTGTTTTATGAGAACGCTCATCTGAGCGGCCCAGTAGATAGTCAGCTGATACATCGAATTTCTGGCAGATTTCCATCAAATAATCAGCGCGAATGTTACCCTTTTTCCATGTCGGATAATTTCCAGCACTGCCAGTGATCTCCACAACGAGGGCAGAGATGCTCGTATTGTTTTCTTTGCACAACGCATTCACGCGCATGAAGAGAGTAGAATCATCCATCTCCAAAAAACCTCCTAAAAATTACTATGCGAATATTTGAATAAAACGCTTGACATTATTCAAATATTTGAGTATACTACATACAACACCTACCAAACACCCGAAAGGAGAAACCCCATGACACTTATCTTCGACCAATGCCACACCCTATGCGATGTGCAGGACGAGACCGTAAAGGACGTTTACGAGACCGTCGAGACCCTTGACCGCTGGCTAACCGAAGCGGGCATACCTCACGCTTTCAGTCTCCCACATGACACCGACGAAACGCCGGATGGCCGCTTCCCCGTACTGAACCTCATGAACCTCGCCGATGACAATTTCGAGGTTGCTCTCATCTACACCCGCTATCTGACGAAAATTCGCGATTTCCCCATCAACAAGGCAGCCGACTTCTTGATGAAATTCATGGCGAAGTATGTCTGCGAAGAAGTGGAGGTGTAACCGTGAGCATGACAGTCAACGGTGCAACCACTACCAAAACGCCCGGCCAAGAGCAGTACAGCTTCTTCACCCGCAAGGTTGGCGGGAAATCAAAGAAGTATTGCCAATACGACTACCGCCACACCGATGGCGAACTCTTCAGCTGCGTCAAGCCCTCGCTGGAGGCCTGCCGCGCTGCCCGCGATGAATGGGTCGCCCGCAAGGAGGTTTAGCTATGCCCAATACATACACGGCCTTGAAATACCGTCAGCAACAGGAGGTGGAGAACTTCCCAATGTTCTTCGCCTTCACCAAGCAGCAGTTCTCCGATGGAATGTCGTCCCTCGGGCTGGAACTACGGGGACACCACTAAGGCCTTCAGGCTCGGCTCCACGGGCGGCTACATCCGCAAGTGCGACGGCGATGCATTCGCCGCACTCCTCGACCGACACGATGCGGAGTTTAGTTCCGCCATAGAGGAGGACGAAACCGGAAGCGGATATTGCTATGAGATGTTCCGGTACGAACTCGCAAACCATGAGTTCTGTGTCACCTACGACCTAGATCCAACCCTCAAAGCGCTCGGCTTAACGCTCGAAGACATCGCCGCAAACCCCTCGCTCCAGAACGGTCTCGCGCTTGCGCTGGCAGCCTATCGCGAGGAATAACCATATGAACAACAGGGCAGGCCGCCCGCCCTGTTGATTATACAACAAACAACAATAACAAACAAGAGAGGAGGACAAAAATGGCACAGGTTCGATACCTCCGCACTGAGTGGGGGATGAAAGTAACAATGTTTTCTCTTGAGTACGGCGTCTCTTACAGGGAGATCGCCGAAGCAGCGGGCGTTTCGTACAACGCCTTGAATCTCGCTATGGGCGGTCGGCGCTCGGGCGAATCCTTCGTAGGGAAGGTTGACGCCTACATAGAGAGCTACAAGGCGAACCACAAGCCCCTGCAGAAGCTCCCCGCGCAGATGGGGGAGGTGTAACATGGAAGCCGCTAAATCACCCAAGAGGTCAACCCTCAATGCCTCCCTACGGAGAGAAATGCAGTTTCTCCGCGTAACGGACGTCATGGAAATTCTGGATGTCAGTCGCTCCTATGCCTACCGCATCATGCGGGAAATGAACGCAGACCTTGCAGCGGAGGGCTGGCAATTCATACCCGGCAGAGTTTCCGCAAAGCGACTGATGGAGAAATTCTACACAGGCCAATCGACCAAACCGAAAAAACAGGCGCAAGCCGGAAAGGACGAAAGATGATCCGAAACATATGCAAGGGCATTACCGTCAACCTCGCGTTTATCCTCGCCGCCGTATGCCTTTACGGCATCCTACGGGCGATACCCTACCCGCCCGCAGCAGAACTGCCCTCAGAAACCATATCCCCGATCACCGTTGAGCTGACGGCGGTTGTATGCGCCGAGGATAGACCTGCGCCGACCGCGCCGCCGCACATAATCGTCTACAAGGGACACGTTTGCACGGACACCGAGATTTATGAACTCGCGAAACTTGCGGCTCGGTCGTGGGACGGGAACCTCGCCAAAACGGCGGGAGATATGGCAAGGTTGTTCACGGTATTCAGCAACCGAAAGTCAGACCTATATCCGTGGGACGCGGCGCGCATGAGCTGCGGGAGCGGCTGGATAATCATAGTCGAGCAGCGGCATATTGACGCGGCTTCGGGTTGGCTGAATGGCGGGTGGGAGACCGTGTACCCGCTTGATGCGACGCACTTCACCATCTCCCCGGATGGCACAGTGAAGATTTGGTAAACGGAGAGGAGATGATAGTGTGGCACTATATCATACTTGCCCTTATTGCGGGAGCAATTTAGACCACGGTGAACCCTGCGATTGTCAAGGAGCTAGCGGGATTGTTGACGCCAAAAGTATACCGCCGAAAGGAGGGACGGAGCATGGCAGCATCAGCGACATTGGCGGCTCCAATGTACCTAAAACAGGCACGTTTGGATGCGGGACATGCGAACAGGGACACAGCATCAACGCTGGTTCCGTATAGCCCGGAGCAGATTGGCCGCCACGAGCGAGGAGAGATAACGCTCACGCCCGACGACGCGCTGATCTACGCCGCCTACTACCAGAGGCCCGATATACTGCTCCGGCACTGTGCCGACTGCCCTATCGGCAGAACGCGCGGCCAAAAAGCAACTGACCGCGACCTCCCGATCGCCACACTGCGCCTTACAAACAGGCTAAGGCAGGCGGCGAAGGAAATCGCGGAAACGCTGGAAAATATAGCAGATGACGGGATCGTGGACGCGGAAGAGCGTCCGATATTTGACAAAGCCATAGCCACCCTGCAGGGACTTGGCGAGACTATACAGGATTTAGTCCTGTACGCGGCGACACACGGACTGATAAACAAAAAAGGCTGCCCCGCTTCCGCAAAGGCAACCCCATAACACGATGGAAGTATATCAGACCTTACTCGCTATGTCAACCCCAAAAATCGAAAGGAGAACCCCATGACACAAACCATAGTCCAACTGAACAACTATCCTCGGGACAGGTACAACGTTCTCGTTCCCGTGACCAGTATGCAGGCCATGAGCGACCTGCAAAAGATCATCGTGAACGAGGTCCGTCTCGACACGACCGTCGATGACAAAGGGAACGGCGTGGATATCTACAAGGAGCGTTCCACCGGAAAGTATGCCATTACGAAGGTGGGATCCATGAAACTGGCCGCCGCTGCCAATATCAGCATCGTAGCCAGCGAGAGCGCAAAGCCGGAGGTATGCCAGAAGTGCATCGATATGGCTGCCGCCACGAACAAGGCCCCTATCTGCGGCACCTGCCCGCACGCATACGACGTGAAGCACGTCGTCAAAATCAGAGTACCTGAACCTTCGGGCGGATTCCGCATCATAGAAAAAACCAAAGAGATCGACTGCGGGCTGGAAAAGGCCAGCATGACAGAGCAGCAATACAAGCGATTCCTTCCGCACCGCGCTTCCATATGCGAGAGCAAGGCTCTCGTGCGCTGCATACGCGACGCGCTGGGATTGGCGTCGACCTATACAATGGAGGACTTGCGCAAACCGTTCATTATCGCGCATATTGTCCCCAACCTTGACGCACCCGAGATCAGAGAACGACTTGCGGGCAACTACCTCGCCAGCATGGGCTTCCTGTTTGAGACGCCCGAAAAGCAGGGCATACCCTCGGCACCGAAAGCCGCGCAGGATGCGGGCCGCGCGCTCCCCCCGGCACCCGCCGGAGACATATTGCCGGAGGAGGACGCAGAGCCATACGACGGTCACCCGACGTATGGGGACGTGTACGATGAAGCGCCGCCCCTGCCCGAGCCGCCCCCGGCGCCGACGCAGCGGCAGCAACCACCCCCGGCGCAGAGCGCCGACATATACTGCGAAAAGTGCGGCGTGATCATCCAAGATGTCCACACGCGCAACGGTAAGTGGGTGGCGAAGGCTAACCCAAGAAGGCCGTCGTGGACGTTAGTATAGAGGAGGTGCCGAGTGGCATTATTCAACAGGCGCGGCAACCGAGAGCGCATATATACAGACCGTAGCAGCACGATGGTTTCGCGCTGGACGCATCCGCCGGAAAGGAACACGGCGGAATGGATGCAAGCCTATGGGCGCGCAGATCGCACGGTTTGCGCCGTAAAACGACGGCGATTGTAAAAATCGTGGACAGTTCTGCCCGGTTCATGAGATGTGTGGCTTGGTTTTCAAACCGTTCAGCTCATTCTTGGGGGAAAGGAACCCACTGCTCCCTTGTTTGGCCCTCATGTAATCCCCGCATATCCCGACTGCATCAACATGTACAAGTTCGCGCACGCGCAGAGCGTATATGCGTGCGTGCGGTTTTTGGCTAATCCCCGATATCGTACTTTCCGATAGCCGAATATGCGCTTGAGAATCAGAAACGGATACTCCACCTTGCTTCGAACCCGAGACTTTTGGTATTCCCAATACCGAAACCATTGCGTTCCCGGCCCTTCCTCCCATTTGTTCTTGCGGTAGGGCTTCTGCTGATTCGTGCGCCAGTCAATGCGCGACAGATGCGGGTCGTTTTTGATTTCCTCCCGCCGTTGCATATTGGAATAGCCCGCATCGCCATAAACAACTTCGTCGTCCTCGCGTACCAATTGCGGCACTATATCCCGCTCACTCACATTCGCCGCCGTTACCTCCATGCTGTGGATATATCCCGTGCCCGCGTCCACACCGATGTGCAGCCGTTCACCGAAGTACCACTGATTCCCCTTCTTCACGGAGTGCATCTCGGGGTCGCGCTTGCCCTCCGCGTTCTTGGTGGAAGTCGGCGCATCCTCAATTGTCGCGTCCACGATAGTCCCACCGTGCATAATCTTCCCGTGTCGTTCCAGAAACGCATGTAGTTGCCCGAAAAGCATTTCTGTTATGTTGTTTTCATGCAGCAGCTTGCGAAACTTGCACAGCGTCGTCGCATCCGGCACTTGTTCCTCGTCTAAAAAATCCACCCGCATGAATTTCCGAAACGCATAGCTGTCGTATATCGCTTCCTCGATCCCCTCGTCCGAAAGGTTGAACCAGTTTTGCAGCAGATACATCCGCAGCATGCTCTCCACGCCCCTCGGCGGCCTGCCCCGCTTGCCCTCAAAATAATATATGGCTTCACCAATTCCGTCCACTCTCCCCAAACTATGATCGCGTCCATCGCCTCCAGAAATTCATCCCGCTTTGTCCGGCGCTTGCGATTCCCATATTCTAAATCCACGAAACTCAACTGGCTTTTCATCTCTTGTCCCCCTTGGCTTTACTATGATTTGATTGTACCATAATCTGCCAGATGCGTCAAGCCTTCTTTCTCTTCTCCTATTTAATCAGTGGGTACCTAATTGTTATTTTGCTTATTTTCTGCATTAAGTACGCTGACAATTTATTAACACTAAAAGGGTTTATCGTTGGATTATTCCCCGGTGAAAGGGCGCAAAAAACTAAAATAGCATCTGCAATTCGGAGTGGCGTTGTTAGAGCGACAAAGGAGATGTGCATATCGACAACGGAGATATTGCCATCCGATTTAAAAATAAAATGGGCAGATGTCGATACGCCAGAATCATTTT
>WREI01000084.1 GCA_009779405.1 Clostridiales bacterium | reverse complement strand
TCTAAGACTGACCACATCCTGTCTGTTATATCGTGTCGCCGATGTGCTGCCTCCATTGAGAACCTCCTCTGTGGTTTTCTCTATTCTATCATAAATTCATTCTCGTGTAAACGCTATCTAATATATAAAACGTATACCAACCCCATTGCGCGTTGTGCGTTGAACATTGAGCATTGATGCATTCCCTCCGACGGTTAGGACAGTTAGGACAGTATATTTTATATACAGAACTCCGCACCAAAAAGCGAAAAAAGCGAAGCAAAGCGAAAAAAGCCCACCGTAACCGTAACCGTATCCGTAACCGTATCCGTAACCGTATCCGATACCATTATAATACCCCCTACCCCCCTTAGGGGTGGGGTGCTGTGTTGGAGTTTCGATAATTATACAGACTGCCGCGCCGCAATAAACTCGTCAATGTCCTCAACGGTATATTGTCGGCCCGTTGTATGCAGCGAATCATAACAGGACATAACGTATTCCGTTACGCCGTAGCGCTTGAACAGATGATAGACTTGTTTACCCGTCAGGTTTTTCTCTCTGCGATAGTTTTCTAAACAGTAGACCAGAAATTTGCCTTCTGCGCGCATGGTTCAGGTCTCCTCGGGATAGGTGATGTATCCGGTTGCAAGCTCCTCCCGGAACATCTCAAACAGCGCATGCGCGCTCAAATGCCACAGCTTGGTTTGCTCATCCTCGAGACCCCTGTAAAGCTCGGAGGTATAAAACATCTCGGTCGCGCGCGTCTCATCCACCCTGTATTCCGCCATAACCAATTCCAAAATCTGCGGCACCAATACGATGAGACCTACACATCCGCACCCCCATATGCTATACTTCCCCATACCAACACAACAAAACCGGGAGGGAACAAGGATGGACAGATACGAACAGGCCCTGCAAATTCTGGCCGAACGCTTCGGCAAGGACTCGCTGATTGCGGTCGCGACCGTCGAGGGCGGTCGCCCCCATGTGCGCACAGTGGACGGCTACTACGAGGACGCCGCCTTCTATGTGGTGACCTATGCGCTGTCGAACAAGATGCGCCAGATCGAAGCCAACCCCGATGTGGCGGTCTGCGGCGAGTGGTTCACCGCCCACGGCAAGGGCGAAAACCTCGGCTATGTGCGCGACGAGCGCAACGCCGCCATCATGGCAAAACTGCGCGCGGCCTTCTCCGCCTGGTATAACAACGGCCACGTGAACGAGGAGGATCCCAACACCTGTCTCCTCCGCATCCGCCTGACAGACGGCGTGCTCTACGGTGAGGACGACGAGTTTGAGATCGATTTTGGGGCGGGGAAGGCGTGACAGGCAATAGGCAGTAGGCAGTAGAGCCTTGTATTCAAGCTATAAGGCTTAAATCAGAAATTCCGCAGGAATTTCTACCATAACTATTCACTCTTAACTCTTAACTATTCACTCCGAATATGCTATACTCCCCCCATGCCAACAGACCTTTTCGACAACATCCAAACCACCCACGCCCCGCTGGCCGACCGCATGCGCCCCGAAACGCTCGACGAATTCGTCGGGCAGGCACATATCGTCGGCGAGGGGCGATTACTGCGTCGTGCAATCGCAAGAGACGCTTTGCAGTCCTCCATCTTCTTCGGGCCGCCGGGCACGGGCAAGACAACCCTGGCGAATATCATCGCGCACAGCGCGCAGGCGAACTTAGTCAAGCTGAACGCCGTCTCTTCGGGCGTGAAGGAACTGCGCGCCGTGCTGGCGCAGGCGCAGGACGATTTGCGCCTGCACGCGCGGCTGACCTATCTGCTGTTGGACGAATGCCATCGCTGGAGCAAGGCCCAGAGCGACGCGTTGCTGCCCGCGTTGGAAGCGGGCGTGGTGCGGTTGATCGGCTCCACCACCGAGAACCCCATGATCAGTATGACGGGCGCGCTCGTCTCGCGCTGCCGCCTGTTCCAGTTTTATCCGCTTACGGCGGGAGACATAGAAAAAGCCCTGCGCCGCGCGCTGGCGGACACGGAAAAGGGCTATGGCAAGCTCTCCGTCCATATCGAGGATGATGCCATGGTGACCCTCATTTCCCTCAGCAACGGCGACTGCCGCAACGCCTATAATGCGCTGGAGCTGGCTGTGGAAAGCACGGAGCCGGGCGCGGATGGGGTTATACATATCACAAAAGAGATCGCGGCGGAATCGGCCCAGCGCAAGGTGATACTTTGCGATGAGCAGCTGCTCTATGACATGCTCTCCGCCTTCTGCAAGAGCCTGCGCGGGAGCCACAGCGACGCGGCCCTGGCCTGGTTTGCGCGGATGATAACGGCGGGCATGGATCCGCGCATCATCGCCCGCCGCCTGATCGCCCACGCGAGCGAGGATGTGGGGCTGGCCAACCCGACCGCCATGCAGCAGGCCGTCGCGGCGGCGCAGGCCTTGGAACTGATCGGCATGCCCGAGGCGCGGCTGCCGCTGGCGCAGGCCATCATCTATCTCTGCGAATCCCCCAAGAGCAACAGCGTCGTCTGCGCGGTGGACGCCGCCCTCGCCGACGCGCAAACGGGCGACGCCATCTTCGCGCCCGTACCCATTCACCTGCGCGACACTTCCTTCGCGGGCGCAAAAAAGCTCGGCCACGGCACGGGCTACAAATACCCCCACGACTACCCCGGCCACTGGCTGCCCCAGCAATATCTGCCGGAGGAGTTGCGGGACGCGGAATATTATGTCCCGAGTGATCAGGGGCAGGAAGCGAAGATTAAAGAAAACCACGAGAAGAAAAAGAAACTATAAGCCCTCTTTCACATAAAACAAATCGCCGGGCGCGCAATCAAAAACCTTGCACAGCTTTTCTATGGTATCTAAATATATGGCAGCTGACGTGTTATCGCACAAGCGATTCACTGTCTCGTAATTGCTGTCCAATTCTTTTACGGCGGATACTATGTTAATATGACATATTGTGATATAATTGTATACACATGCTAAAATTTATTTGGAAAGGGTATTTACCATGAAAAAAGTACTTGTGATTTCACTGGCGGCATTGTTGGTTGCCGCCGCTGTCCTGGTTTGGATTTTTGCCCTCCATACCGATATGCCGGACGTTGCCGGACAGACGCTTGCGCAGGCTTCCGATGCGATGGAAAGCGCGGGCTTCAAAGCGAAAACCGCGGAGGGCTACAGTTTTACCGTTCCCGCGGGAAGCGTAATATCGCAAAGCGTTGCGCCGGGAAAAAGCTTCCTGAAGGGGAGAAGCGTCGTTCTTACCGTGAGCTTGGGCATCGAACAGATCATGGTGCCGGATTTGCAGGGCTTGACCCCGGGACAGGCCGAAGAAATGCTTCGCGAGCTGGGCTTTGCGGTCTCGATCTCCGATGGCTACAGCGCAAGCGTCGGGACGGGCCTCGTTTGCGCGCAGAGCGTAGCCCCCGATACGGGAACCGATAAGAACTCCACTGTCAGTCTCGAGGTAAGCATAGGCACTCCGGTGCCAAACCTTGTCGGAACTGCGGAGCGGGACGCGGCGGACGCCATCGAGACCGCCGGGCTTGTGGTGAACCGCGCCATCCAATGCAGTGACACTGTCGAAGAGGGCCTGGTCATTTCGCAGAGCCTCGATCCCGACGCGGTGACGGATATCGGTACAGAGCTGCATATCGTGGTCAGCGCCGGTATAGCGAATGCCAGGGGGAATACGTCGGCTAATCTGGTATCTCTCAATTCCGGTTTTGCAGCCGAACAAGGGAATTGGGTATACGTTGTCATTCCCGTTGTCGGTGGAGACTATCTTACTAACGAAGACATCCTTAGAATCAACAAAAACACGGGGGAGACTGTTACGCTTTGTCGTGTGCCTTGGAATGTAACAAACTTGAATGTGGTTGCTGAGTGGATATATTTTTATTTATCGAATGATGGGATTTACAGATTGAGTATAGAGGGGGGCGAGGCGCAAAAGATCTTCGAATATAAAACTTCCTTTACCAGTATGCAAGTCGTTGGCGATTACATCTATTACACGGAGCATTCAGAAAAAGCCAATGGATCCGCTTTATATATGCTCTATAGGGTCAAAACGGACGGAAGCGATCACGCGCTGTTGTGCGAGGATAATTGCAATTATTTCAACATTGCAGGAGACTACATTTATTATTACGACGAACCCAATAACGGGCTGTACAGGATAAATACGGACGGAAGCGGGCGGGTACGTTTGGCGAGCGGCCGCTATGAAGATCTGAATGTTGTGGGCGATACCATATACTTTTCGAGTGGCAATTGGCGAAATCCATACAAGGCGGAACTCTCAAATCCCTCAAAACGCACACAGTTTAAGGATATCCGCGACGGATGGTTGTATATCAACGTGACAGGCGATTGGATTTACTGTTTTCTCTACTCTTTCAACAATGAAGATTCCGGCATATATAAGATAAAGACGGATGGGACTGAAAAAATACGCCTGCTTTCCGAATATGACGGTATGCAGGTTGGCAGTATGATAGTTGTCGGAGATTGGATTGTTTTCAGCTTCATGTCAGCTTCTGAATATTACAGAATGAACCTCGACGGAACCGATATTGTAAAAATCGGATAGTCACCCGTTACGCGAAATACCCGCCATCTTCGGCGTCCTTTCCTGCCCCGCGCTTGACTGCTAAACACAGCTGGATTATACTGGTTTTGCGGAACCACAAAAAGCGGAAAGAGCGGGGAACAAAATGATATTTTCGGATGAATTCAGAAGATGCTTCCAGCGGCAAACGGCATATGCCGAACCGACATACGCGCTGGAGGACTGCGTGGCCGCTATGGAAGCGAACGGTTGGATCTTTATGGAAGACGATGCCGACGCCGACGCGCGCGAGACCAAGTTCCGAGAGGTCGGGGAACTATTCCGCGCGACTCTCCCGCTTTGCGATGAACGAGAGATGGCTTTCTTGTCCCTCGCCGCCGATCTGTCCGAAAAGCGGGCGGCCTTGGACACGGATATATCGGATATGCCCTTTTGGCTGTTTTTTCGCGGGGACAGTGTATACCTGTTCTGCACGAACGGGGACTATTTTCTCGTCCTGCCCGATGAACTGCGCAAGATATTCCGGGAAGTCACGGAAGCGGCAGGTTTTGCGGCGGAAAATGCGCGCAAACGGGAGCTGTCCGAATATGCCGCCGCCCTGGCGAACCTGTACGGTGTGTATGATGTGGATCAGTTTCTGCTCGTATGGAACCGTCATCACAGAGAGAAAATAACGGAGGAGGAAGCCATATCGTTCTTGGAAGACCGGGAACAGTTCTATTCGGACTTTTACTTCATGGAAGATTTTATTGTACATATGGGTATAGATGAGGAGGAAGCCGAGGATCTGCTCGAAGCGACCGAGGAGTTGGAATATTATATGCCGCCCAAGAGCGTCATACGCGAATATGCGCGGCGCGGCAATGAATTTCCGAGCGATACGGGTTTGGAGGAGATTATCGCGCTGCTGACGCCGCATCTGCCGCCGAAATTCGATGAAGAAGATAAGGATTACTTAAAATTTCTGCTTATAGAATCTTGCGAACGCCAAAAAAGCCCGGAGAGGGTGCGGCATATCTTAGAGAAACACGACGCACCCCTGTCCAACCCCGCCTTCCGCGAAACATTTGAACGGCTCTACCGCCGCCTGCGCAACAACACCAACGCCTGAGAACTGCGCGGCACGACCCCCATGCAGTTTCAAACGGCAACGGGGAAGACGATTGAGCGTTTTGTTTTGCCGGGATAGGGGCAGCGCAAAGAAAGAAAAGAAGAGATGATATGGTTCGCTATGCTATTGAAACATCCATATATCATCAATCAACAGGCAATCAAGCGTCTTTATATGCTCCTTTAGCATCCCATCAGCCCGCATATTAGGACGTATATCACAATAATAAACCCCGTCCAACGGGTTGAGTCTGATTGTGTAACCCTTAAAGTGGCCCGGCAAAAAAGTAGCGCTTATTCCGTAATTCGGTTCGTGTCCTGCCCGCTGCACATCATGCAGGAAGACGGCAAAGTGCGGGGTGTCTATACCCGTGAGTCGATTGTGCAGAAACTTATCAACAAATATCTTGTCCAATCTATCCTTGCTTGACGTCTTGACAGAACCTATCGCCGCAAGTTCTCCGTCCTTATCAATAATCAAGTCATGCTGATAGGACATATCAAATAGCCTGACATCCTCGACAACGACCGGCAGACGTACCGTGCCGCTGCGGACGGGGATGCCGATTTCTGAAATGATGATCCGGATAAAGCGTTCAAACAAATCTCCGTTGATTTTCCGGGCAGTATTGCTGTATCCTGCCGGAAGTGCGTCAAGCGTCGCACCAATGGCTTGTTGACAGGAATACACGATGCGATTGATGCAGTCTCGCTCCTCTGGATTTTGAATATCCCGGATATGCGATAAGGAATAGAGAAAGGATGCCACGGCAGCATCAAAGTCATTCGCAGAAACCATTATATTGCTGTTGATCGGACGAGTGATGTTGTAATTTCCATCTTGTTTATATTGTAAAAACGATAATGGGTTTCGTTTCGCGAAACTATAATCGCCTGCAATCCGTCAAGCACAAACTGCAAGTAATCCCTGCAAAAATCAAGGTAATCCCTTGTTTCTATAAATCGCGCTTTATTCGTGGCACGGTTAATGAGTTGTTCTAAATTCACCTTATGGCCTCCCTTCGTTTTGCATTCGCCCTGTCAAACTCTATCCAATCCGCAACGGAATGATATATGACATTCTCAATTCTATCAATGGCCCAGCCGTTGTAAGCATCGTTTATATCGCAGCCTATCCATTTGCGTCCAAGCTGCTCCGCAACTACAAGCGTTGTTCCGGAACCGGAAAACGGGTCAAGGATTATCTCATTCTCATTGGAGGAAGCGAGCAGGATTTTCCGCAACAACTCCTCCGGTTTCTGTGTGGGGTGTTTCGTTTTTTCAGGCATACCATTGCATATAACAGGTAATTCAAAGACATCCTTTGGTTTTGCGCCATCCGGGTGGGGCGTCCACAAATCATAAGAACGCTTGCCATTTCCGTATTGGCTTGTCTCCGCCTGCGGGTGTGAAGGGTATTTCAAGGTATGCGCCCCGTATGGAACTCTTACTGCATCCACATTGATTCTATACTCCTTGCTTTTTCGCAAGTGCAGGATGCTCTCGTGTGAACGCCCCCAATCGTTACCGAGGTTAGCTTTGTTTTTGTACGACCAGATCAGCCATTTGCACCCCTGGAAATATCGCATGGATGGGTGCTTGAGATCCGCCAATATTTCACTGAATCCGCATATATAGAGCGAACCGGATGGTTTCAATATGCGTGCAGCTTCTTGAATCCACAACAGCGACCATTCTATGTACTTTTCTTGCGACTCGAACCTATCCCAATCTGCTTTTGCAATATTATAGGGAGGGTCGGCAAATATCAAGTCCACAGAACTGTCTCTGATATGCCGCAGCCATTCAATGCTGTCGGCGGAAAACAGTAACCCGTTCTGATGGCAATACCGCGGCGCAATATGGCTGCTGAACAAATCAGTATATATTGCGGAGTCACTCAATGAAATCGCCTTATCGTTCATCAATGGCAAGGCCATCTGCAGATTGGTTTTATTCGTCTTTATTGGCATTGGCCTCCTCCTTGGTTATTGGGAGACATCGCTCTTCGCTTGCCGCCGCAACCCGCTCCTGCTCCTTCTTCCCCGCTTCGTTCGTGTTGATGTTCTTGCGGAAGACCCAGAAGCGGCAGATGAGGAACTCGGTGCCGAAGTTAACGAGCATGGTGAAGACCAGGATGATGTAGTACCAAGGATCCGAGCCGATGCCGATGTCGATTGCGTGCAGCGCCTCGCTCCACCAGGTGGACAGGGGCGTGAACACCAGATAGTATGCGGCGACTTTCAGCATGGCGACGGGCACATTTGTGGCGGACTTGAACGTGAAGCGGCGGTTCACGGTGAAGTTCCAGATGACGGACGCGACCAGCGCGGGCAGATAGGTCAGCCACCACGACTCTATCCCGCAGATGTCGTGCAGCAGCCAGGTCAACACAACCTGAATGATACCGGCCGACAGCGAAAAGAGCACGAACTGAAAGAACTTGACGATCTCCTGCTTGCGGGTCAGCTTGACCGGGGCAGGGTTTGGGGTTTGTTCCATGGGAACCTCCTACAATGTATTTACGGATAGAGGCACGGCAGCCAGCCGTGTCTTTTTCCATCTCATGCGTAGCTGTTAGAATGAGAGCGGATTGGACTGACGATGTAACCGAGAACTGAT
>WREI01000083.1 GCA_009779405.1 Clostridiales bacterium | reverse complement strand
TATATGACCTATGATCCCGAACAACATAACCGTCACAGCATCCGCCTGCGCGGGCGCGATTATGCGCAGGCCGGGCTGTATTATATAACGATTTGCTCCGCTGAGAAGCAACATATCTTTGGCGAGGTTGTGCAGGGGGAAATGCAATTAAGCGCGCTTGGCGAGATGGTGAGGGAGTGCTGGCACGCAATTCCCGTGCATTTCAAGACTGTACGCGTGCGAAAACTGGTCATTATGCCGAACCATTTGCATGGGATTCTTGAAATCATGCCTTGCGAGGATTATTATGAAATCAGGGCAGACGCAGAGCGGTGGAGGGCGCAGCGTCTCCTGCGGGAGCCGCTCCATATTGCGCCCCTACGAGAATCCCAAAAACGCCTTCCCGCACTGGCCGACATTATCCGCATTTTCAAGGCAGCCGCAACGCGGCGCGCAGGTCGGCAAATTTGGCAGCGGAATTATTACGAGCACATTATACGATCGGATAAAAAGCTTACAAGCATCATGGAATATATTGAAAACAACCCGGCCGTGTGGGAAGGTGTAGGGGCGCAATACATTGCGCCCTGCTGGGATTCCATTTGACATGGTTACGCAAATTATAACCGCATACAACAATTCTCCATCCGCCGTAACCGCCGCGGCGGCGCTGTTGCGCGCGGGCGAATGTGTCGCCTTCCCCACGGAAACGGTCTACGGACTCGGCGCGAACGGGCTGGACGAGGGGGCTGTGGCGAAAATTTTCGCCGCCAAGGGTCGGCCAAATGATAACCCGCTGATACTGCATATCCACGACTTTGCGCAGGCGGAACAGCTCTGGACGGATATCCCCGAAACGGCAAAGCAGCTCGCTGCCGTCTTTTGGCCCGGGCCATTAACCTTGATCTATACCGCCGCACCCTGCGTCCCCGCTATTGTCCGCGCCAATTTGCCAACGGTTGCCCTGCGCATGCCCGACAACGAAATCGCGCTACATATGCTTCGCGCCGCCGGGCTCCCCATCGCCGCGCCCAGCGCGAACAGCAGCGGTTCACCCAGCCCCACCAGCGCCGCGCATGTGATGGACGATTTGAACGGCAGAATCCCGTTGATTTTGGACGGCGGCGCCTGCCACATCGGCATCGAAAGCACAATCCTATCCCTCTGCACGGCCCCGCCGACCCTCCTGCGCCCGGGCGCAATCACCCGGGAAATGATAGAGGCGGTGATCGGCGAAATTGGGCTCAGCCCCGCGCTGCTATCGCCCCTACAACAGGGCGAAACGCCGCAAAGCCCCGGCCAAAAGCACAGGCACTATGCGCCCAATTGTAAGGTGAAGGTGATTAGCGGCGAGCCAAGCGCCGTCGCGGCACGTATCTGCGAACTATACGAACAGAGCGGCCAGCGCTGCCACATAGCCGCCACAGCGGAAAACGCCCCGCACTACACAGGCAAGCAATACACCACCCTCGGCAGCCGCGGGAATCCCGCCACCCTCTGCGCAAACCTGTTCTCCCTGCTCCGCGCGGCCGACTGCGACTTATTGCTGATGGAAGGCATAGACACAAGCGGCGCAGGCCTCGCCTATATGAATCGCGTGCTGCGCGCGGCGGGGTTTGATGGGGAACGGGTGTGATGATTGCACTTATCCCCGTTGATTAAACGGCAGTGAAATTACTCCTGCGGCACCATTGATACCAAGCACCCAATGGATAAAAGTCATCGGCCTTGCTTCTTGTACTACACCACAATAGAGGAATACAAGTCCCAGAATTATCGTAGAGAAAATAACCATGACACCAACGATACCCCCCCAAGCTCCAATGTCATCCGTACTAACAAGCATACCGGCACCACTTGCCGCTGCCATTTGCACATAAAGCAGAGAGAGAAAAAATACAGCAAATATTCCTGTAAAAACAGCGTCGTAATGGCCGCCCTTATATGCTGACAAATCCATTAAGCGCATAAAGAGAAAATTGTTAATAATCCAACTGCACATTGCCGCCGACGCCGGTCTGAAAAGCCCCAAAGTAAACATCAGAACGAAAGGCAGAAGCACTATTGTAATAAGTAGAATGATTCCCTCTTTGCCAATTGTGGAAAACCATGCATCGGCCCCAAAGAGGGAAAAGAGGAGTCCTATTAAGAGTGCGCCTCCTGTACCGCAAGCAGGGATGATCAATGCATGTAATGCACCATCTAATCCTTCATATATGTAAGCCTTAAAATCCATTGATTTTGTTTCCTCCATTTTCCCTCGATGATCTTCTTGCATTCTAACACATTTGTATTCAAATGACAACATATGTGTTCAAAACTTCTTCGCCTTCCCCATACAATTTTGGGAGAACAAACCACGAGGTGAAGAAATGCTCGACGCAAAAACCATCGGGAGAGTGATACAGCGAAAGCGGGAAAGCAAAGGCATGTCGCAGGAGCTTTTGAGCGGCTTTGCCGATATAGGCCGCACGCATTTGAGCGCGATTGAGCGCGGCGAGCGCAGGCCCACGATGGAGACTTTCTATAGGATCAGCCTTGCCCTGAATATGCGGGCGAGTGAGCTGTTGCGGGAGATTGAATTGGAAATGGACGGCGAGTAATACGTCGCATCGCTGAAAACAATCCATGCAACCAAAATGAATTTCCCCAAAAAAATGTAACCAAAACCACACTTCCATCGTCTATAATGGTGAAGATCTTCAAGAACGGAACATTCGTATGCAAGAAACGGAATTGTTAAAGAGACTGCGCCGGGACGACGAGGATGCCCTGCGCGAGATCGTGTTTGCCTATGGCGCCTATGTCAGCGCCGTGGTGCGTAACACGGGTGGCGGGCGTTTGGCCGTGGCGGATATTGAGGAGCTGGCCAGCACCGCGTTCTTCGCGCTCTGGCAGAACGCCGCGCGGCTTCGCGGGCAGAACCTCAAGGCCTGGCTCGCCCGCACGGCGCGCAACGCCTGCATCGATTTTCTGCGCCGACAAAGGGACGCGCTGCCCTTGGAGGAATCCATGTTTGCGGATGGCGCGGCGGATCCCGAAGCCCTCGCCATATGGCATATGGAGGAGGAAGCGGTGCGCGACGCCCTCGCCCGTCTGCGCCCCGCCGAGCGCGAGGTGTTGACGCGCTATTATATGCACAACCAACGCGTCGCACAAATAGCCCGCGCCCTCGGCGTCACCGAATCCGCTGTCAAGCAGCGCCTGGCAAGGGGCCGGGAAAATTTGCGGCGGGAATTGACCAACCCGTAGGGGACGATTGCAGGCAATCGCTTCCCCCGCCGCATGCCACACAACCCGTACCGAATACCCGTAGGGGCGGATATTATCCGCCCGCCGAATAAAGGAGACCTCATCATGCAGACAAACCAAAACGTCAATCTGGAACGCATATTCCAACTGACAAAAAATAAAATACGACAAGTGGAAGAAAACAAAGCCCGCAGGCCCATCCCCCGTTGGATCCCCGCCCTCGCCAGTGCCGCTGCCGCGCTGCTCGTTGTCTTCGGTGTAATTATGCTGATCCGAAACGGCCCGCGCATCACGACCCCGCTGGAAACGCAAAACCCCGTCGCCAATGCCGCAATCGTGCCTGTCCCGCAATACGAAAACGACGGCACGGTGAACGAACGTTATACGGTCGCAAGCCCGAGCAAATATTATCAGGGCGCGCTCTGCCAATATCAGGCCCCGGTGGGCAGCGAATGCCGCTATTATCTCCTCCCGCGCGACGCCCTGTTCGGCAGCGGCGGGGGCGGGGAATGGTTGGAAACGGACTGGGTGAAGCCGAGCGATATAAACGGGCATCCCGTCCTGATGAGCCACTTCGCCGTCGCAGAAACGCGTGCGCCGGACGCGCCCTTTCCGTCGGCCCGGAGCGCCGAGGAATGGTATTGCTATCTGAACGGCATGGACGCGGTTCCCGCGGAAGTCATACGCTTAGCTTCCGGCTATACGACCGTGGACAACTGCTCCGCCCTGCGTCTCTGCTATGCAGTCGTCCACGAGGGGCAGGAGCCGCCGTTTGCAGGCGATATCCTGTTCAGGGAGCTATGGCTGATCGGCACGGACGAGGGCCGGATCGTCGTTTCGTTGGGCAATATGGAATTCCGAAACGACCCCGCGGGGCATGAGCGCTGGGCGAAGAATATTATGGACAGCTTCCGCCTACCCGACAGCGACCCGCGTATCCTGCGGCTCCCGCCCGATCCCGAGGCCCCCATCCTTCCCCTGCCGCGCCATCGCTCGGAAGGAAAGTTTGACGACAGCCCCTATAACAACTTCCCCACCGTTTCGCGGGCTGGAGAACGCTATAGGAGCGAGCGGGACGGCATACTCCGCTATACCTACGCCTTGCCCGAGGGTCTCAGCTTTGAATCCCTGCAAACGAGCGGCGGGGAAAATCCCGAATGGGTATACATGGAGTGGGCCGATATCCGCGAGACCATAGTTTTGGCGGACTATGGCCAATATACAGCCAAGGGCTATACCGTGAAGACGGTGGAGACGACCGAACCCGTTGCGCACAGCAGCGTCAGAATTCACGAATATCGCGAAACCGTTTCGGATTTTGCGTCGCGCGACCTGTATTATTGGTACAGCTATGCGGGCAATGACAGGGTGGTGGACGCTGCCATGAAACGCTATATAGATGGCCGGGATGTACGCATGGAATATACGACGGTGGACGGCTGCCCCGCCGTCAGGCTCATGGAGACGTATACAGTGGAAGGGGACAGAGTGGTGGCGTTCAACGGGCGCACAGCCTACGGCGAGACCTGGATCATCCAAGGTCCCGAATGCATGATCATCTTCTATCTCGGCAATTACGATTACTTGGATAACCCCGAAGCATGCGCGCAGTGGGCGTATGGGGTCGGGTCGTCGGTCCGGTTTTCGGGTTCGGCGGAGGAGACGACTCCGCCGCCCGCCGCGGATGCCTTTGACCCCACGATTTTAGCCGGAAAACCCATCTCTGAAATATTTGAAATTTTGGGCTCCGGCTATGAATCCTACGTAGCGGAAGCGCAAGCGCTTCACTGCGTGGAATGCGAAGCGCAGGGCCTCGTCTGCGAGAGCAGAACCTATTGGTTTCCGATATGGGAGCTGGGCGTAACCATGCTGCATTCGGAGGAGTATCCGCTCTGTATTGATATAACGAATCAGACAAACATCATGGGCCTGGGCATACACGGCGGCATGCGCCGGGATGAAATCCGCGCCCTTCTGGGCATTCCCGATTATTCGTGCTATGAACGCTGGAACATGGGCATTCCCGACGAATTCCCCAAGGACGGATACGAACTGGCACCGGGCGTGTATCTGGAGTTTATATACTCTGACGGTGACGAGGATTTGATTGGCTTTATCTATATAAAGGGGCGGGGCGTGCTGCCGTTTTGTTAATGTTCAATGCGCAACGCGCAATGATTGTAGGGGCGTGATATATCGCGCCCTACAATTTTATGTTTCTGCCATCATTAGAACATTGATTTTTATTTTTCCCGAAAATGTAACCAAACCGACACGAAAAGTGTCTATAATGGTGAAGGCCTTTCAAATCGCGATTTTTTCTACGGAGGAACACGTGCAAGACAGTGAAATACTACAAGGTTTGCGGCAGGCAGACCAAAACGCCCTGCGAGAAGCGGTGCACCGATATACTGCCTATGTCGGCACGGTGATATGCAACACGGGCAATGGCCGCGTCGCGTTTGCCGATATGGAGGAGCTGGCCAGCGACTGTTTCCTCGCCCTCTGGGAGAGCGCGGCGCGGGTGCTGTCCCTCAAAGCCTATTTGGCCCGCTGCGCCCGAAACAAGACCCTCAACTTCCTGCGCGGCGTGCGGGAAACCTATACGCTGGACGAAGCCGCGCAATACGCCACCCCGCGGAACGAGGTGGAGGATACGGATATCGCCGACGCCCTCTCGCGGCTCCGCCCCAATGAACGCGAAGTGCTTACGCGGCACTATTATCAGAACCAAAAGGTTGCGCAGATCGCCCTCGCCCTCGGCATCACCGAATCCGCCGTCAAGCAGCGGCTGGCAAGGGGGCGGGAGCATTTGCGGGAGGAGCTATCGTCGTAAATGCGGGCGGCGGGCGGATGCTATGCCGCCCGGGCGATGCGATCGCCCCTACCGCGAATCCGGGCACACCCCGGCAATCCCAATAACCCGTAGGGGCGGATATTATCCGCCCGCCGAATAAAGGAGACCAACATGGAACAAAACCTACACCTGAATCCCGACCGGATTTTAGAAATGACCCAATTGAAAATACTGCACAGGGAACGCCAGCACGCGCGTCGCCAGCGCTTCACCTGGAAGCCCTCCCGCGCATTGGTCGTCACAGCCGCCTATGCCGCCGTCGCCATCATGCTCGGCATCGGGGTATACGCGGTTCTGCAGCGCGGCGCGCCTATCGCGACCACTCCGGGCGACCCGACCCCGCCGGGCGTCAGCGCCGTCGTGCCGATTCCGCGCTTTATGAATAACAACCGGGAACAGAGCGGCTATACCGTTTCGGAAGCGGGCGCCTATTACATGGGCGACAACATCGTTTATTCGCTTTCTGCTGGATTGAGTTGTTGGACTTACGAATGGCTCGACAATGGCGACGGCATTTTTCTCAATACAGGCTGGGTGCGGGAAAACGCTCATCAGGGCATAGACTATGCGGAAATCCATATCACAGAGCGGGCACAGCCATTTGCGGACTTTGACCAAAAGAGCATGGAAGAATGGTACTATTATTCTGCGACCGACGGCATGACTTTGGAGCAAGTACAAGCAAGCGAAGGGGGTTCTGATTTTGCCCCGGCAATGGAGCATATCCTTGAAACGCTGCGCATAGAAAAATTAGAAGTAGCCGGATACCCCGCCGTGCGTCTGTATACGCAAATCACTTTCGATGAAAACGGACAGCTCGTGCCGAACACGAACCCCGAAACGAAGGGAGATACACAATATAAGGAGACCTGGTTCATTCAAGGTCCCCACGGCGCAGTGCAGGTGCACTTTGAGAACTATGCTTACGTAAACCAACGCGCCGCTTTCATGGCGTGGACGCAGGACATCATGGCCGGCTTCCTGCTGGACTATGAGATTGCGATGCCTGCGGAGACCCCTATCCCGGATCCAATCATCATCTCCACACCCGACCCGGGAGAGGATACCATGCCCGTGCCGGAACAGACCCGCACCCCCGATCCGGTGCAGTTCACCACCCCCATGCCGCACGCAAACGGCGCGATTATCCCCGTGCCACAGCAGCATAACGATTATCCGAACGGGGAAGTGCGCACAATTGAGCACGACGACTTCACCGTTTCCCAAAAAGGTGTGCGCTATGGAAGCGAGGAGTGGAGCTATTCCTACATCCTGCCCGCGGGCTATACCCTGCGCCACGTGCAGCGGGGGAATAATCCCGAAATCAATCCGCCGCGCTGGCTGCATATGGGCTGGATAGACCTCGGCAAGAACAAAAAACTGCTTTGGGAGGATATATTCTTCAAAGAGATCCCCGCAAAGCCGCTCTCATTCCAGACCGCCTCAGACCTTGAATGGTATTCCTACACCTGCTATGACGCGGCGCCTGTGTCGCAGGAACATTTGGATGAAATCAAGCTGGTAATGGATCGCACAACAGTCGCCGGGCGCGACGCCATACGCCTGGGTTATACATTTGGAGGGTATTGCGAGACCTGGATTATTGATACCCCCGAGGGCATACTCATCATCTATTCGCCCTATCCCCGGAAGGGCGCATCGCAGAAGGATTTGGCGCAGGCCATGCGGGAGATTATTGACAGTATTGAGTTCTCGTAGAAATGTTCAATTTTCAACGCGCAATGTTCAATGGTAGAAATGTTCAATTTTCAACGCGCAATGTTCAATGATTGTAGGGATGCCACGGCATCCCTTTGATTTTTGGTCTCCTGTACTTTAATTCGGAGAAACGCCCGCAGGCGTTTCAACCGACATTGCGCATTGTGCGCTACGCATTGAGCATTGCCGTTTCTGCATATAATTTCATAAGATATATGCAGATAATCAAACATTTCCCTTGCTTTTCTGCATATAAAATCTTATAATATATGCAGAAAACCGCAAGGAGAGTAAAAGTGAGACCCTTCAACTATTCGTTCTTAGAACAGGGCCTGCTGCCCGCAGGCTTTGTGAATATCTCACAGGCGATCGCGGAACTGCGCGCGCGCGAGGGGGCGCGCAGGGAGAACTATCCCGAAGTGTTCACGCGCTTGGAGAGCATCGCGAAGGTGCAGTCGGTCAAGGGCAGCAACGCGATTGAGGGC
>WREI01000082.1 GCA_009779405.1 Clostridiales bacterium | reverse complement strand
GCTCTGCGGTATCTCATCTTCTTAACCGCACTCTTCTCTGCAAGTTTTCGTTTGCGAAACATAGCCCATCTCTCCTTCATGTAAATATTTTGTACAAAGCAAGTATAGCAAAACAGCGATTATTAGACAAGAGAAAGTCCAAGATTTTTCAATAATAATGCTTTTCGATTGACTTTATGGCTGTTCGTCACCGTGCTTTGGACGCCTTGGACACTCAGGCCTGTTGGCGTCGTATTTGTAGCCCTGGCTGAACTCCTCACGATAGAGCTGTAGACCGTCGAAATATGTGTCGCCCGCACTGTAGTTTGCGCAGAGAGCCACTTCGATTGTGTTATACGTGCCGCTCGCGATCGCCACGCCGCAGACGTATTGCCAGTCCTCGGTGTCCGCGCCGAAGAAAGCGTCCACGCTGTTGCGCAGGGTTTTGGTGGTGCCGCTGACCGTGTAGAATAAAACGGTAATCTTGATCGCGTTGACCGTGCCGTTGCCGCTGTTGTTCATCGCGGGCGCCGTGCTCCGCATCCACGCGCCGAAGCTGTAGGCGTCGCCTTGGGGGACACCTACGTCGCTATCTATTCGGTTTTTCAGGGTGTGCGCGTGCATTAGTACCTCTTTATGTCAGGACGGAAACAACCGCCCCCTGTCTTGAAAGCATGTCTCGCCCCTACGCACCCCCAACCCCCGCCCCGCATACTATATACCAAGCACCGAAAATTCAAAAGAAACGGAGTATATAGTATGCACAACAACAGATGCAGGGGGCATTGCCCTCACCATTGCGGGGATATAGACCGCCAAGTCATCGAATGTGGCGCGGATCAGCATGTGATCAAGCACGAGCGCATTGTCAAACACCGGCACGACATCATCGATGATTTCGACATCATCCATGAGCACGTATTCAACCATTTCGACCGCGTACAGGAGCGCGAGGTCAACTGCCACAGCGACCACAGGAAGTTCCAACCCCATTTCTGCAAAGAGGATTGCGATTGCAAATAGGTTCCCGGTTTTTATGAAAACCCCGCCACCCATAGGGCGCGCGGGGTTTTTGCTTTGCGTGGCCACGGAAAACTACCCGCCGCGGGTAGGACGCCGTGGCGGCGTCCGCCTTATACTAAATATAAATCCAAGCTTGCGGTTTGCGGGGGTGCTATGGCAAACAAAGTATTATTGGTGATGCAGCGAAAGCTGCTGTCCGACGCGCTGATCGCCCGGGCGGCGTCCGATCTGCGCTTCTCACTGATAGCGGAGGGGAATTATGCCTCGGCGGCACTGACCGCCGAAGCCACCTCGCCCGCAATAATCCTGGTGGAAATCCCCGAATCCGGGCCTTGGAAAGCGGCGGAGAAATGCCTGGCCCTCTGCGATGTGATGCGCGCGCGGCAAGTGGACTGCAAACCGGTCATACTCTGCAGCGAAAACGACGAGACCGCCTGCCGCGCCGCGATACAGGCGAAGCAAGCGCGCCGGATAGACGACTTCGTGTTCTATGACAACAGCGTCCACTATCTGTTCTCCAAATTGGAAGCGCTGTTGGAACAGCCCACACAACAAAAATAAGCAAAGAGGAGAGAGGAAAATGAAACGTATATTGGCACTGTCGGTGGCCCTGCTGTTGCTGTTCGGACTTATCGCCTGCGCAGGGAACAGGGAGACGCCGCCGGAAGACGAAGAGCTTTTCCCGGGCGCGGCGCATACCGCGGTCCCGGCGTCCGTGACCCCCATGCAGGCAACTTGGAACGGCGAGTGGTATGGGCTTATCTGGATACTCAGCGCCACCGGGGCATATGCGGACGAAGAGGGCGCGCTCTATGACGCGCGCATAGTCATCGATATAGACAGCTACGGCAAGGGCAGCCTGGCCATCTTCGTTGCGGGCGAGGAAGACAGCACCGTGAGCGCCAAACTCCAGACCGTGGAGTCCTATATCCAGACCAC
This sequence comes from Clostridiales bacterium, assembly GCA_009779405.1. Taxonomy (GTDB): domain Bacteria; phylum Bacillota; class Clostridia; order Christensenellales; family CAG-138; genus WRCT01. The sequence continues at coordinate 7,254 of WREI01000082.1, read as the reverse complement.
CGAAGGCATGTTTTGGGATATGCCGCTGCACGCGGATATGTGGTGGCTGGTGCTCTCCACCGCGCATGAGGGCAGGCTGGTCTATATCACCGAGACCTATATCGATCCCGAGAACCCCGAGCAGGACGGGTTCCAATATCAGTTCCGCTTCCGCCCCTACGGGGAACTGTGGGAGGGGGAGTTGCGCAACAACGACTTGGTGCCGCCCGGCTATCATGAATATGTTGCCGCGCTTGGGGGCGCAATAAGCGACCCCGGCCAGGTTGTCAGCGCCGATACGCCCGAACCGTCCGTACAGACGGAGACGGCGGCGCCGACGGTGCAGGCAAACAGCCCGGAACCGCCTGCGGCAGACGATCCTTTCGGTTTCTCATCGGACCCGAGTGTATACAGAACCGGCGAGTGCGGTTGGATGTACAACCTGTCGGGTACGATGCGCATGCGGATTCCGCCGGGCTGGGAGATTGAAAACGCGCTGCACGAGACGACCATCGCCGTGCGCTCACATATGGGCGGCGATATGATACGCATGATGATACGTCCCTATATGTCCGTACTGCCCGAGAAGACGCCCGAGAACCAGGTGCGGCAGAATTACAGCACAGCCGAGATCATCAAGGACAAGTGGGGCAACACCGAAGTGTGGTACCGCATAACCGAGATGACCGATTGGGTGACGATTTTCGGCTGCGCCGCGTTTGACGAAGAAAACTGCATTCAGTTTGAGATACGCAGGCAGAAGGCCAGCGGTTCCATTGAGGAGTTCTTGCAATCGGAAGCCTGGAATACGCTTAGAACGACCTTTGAGTTGGTCATTCCATAGAATATTGAAAAAATGAAAGGATGGTAATTCCCATGAAAAAGAAAGTATTGGCCCTGTTGCTTGCACTGATGCTGCTGCTTCCGCTCTTGGCCTGCAGCGGCAGCGAGACGCCGCCCACCAATCCCACGGACCCACCCATCGTGCAGGAAGTGACGCCCGCGCCGGATCCCGATCCCGACCCGCCCGCGGGATTCGAAGTTATCGACGCGGGATTGTTCAGCGTCACCTGTCCCGAAGGATGGACCTACAACGAGGAGAAATCGAACATCTATGAAAAGTCCGCCAACCTCCGCTTCGCCGTATTGGGCGAGGACGACAAGGAGATATACGGTGTCACCATCGACGCAACGCCGGATTCTGCAAAATGGTACAGGCGCGCCTTCACGGGCAACGGCATAGATTTGCGCGATTTGGCCGAAGGCAAGCTCCCCGGCATAAGCATAGACGGCACGACCTTCTATGAGAGCAAGCCCGGCGAGACCTACCGCTATCGGCACGATGTTTCGGGCGTGAACTATTATGTGCAGTTTTCGGGCGCGAAGGATGCCGACCTGAATGCCGCCCCGTTCTCGGATATTATTGCGGGCATCACCCTGCATCTCACCGATACGGGCGAAGCCGTCATTCCCTGGCCCTGGGAAGGAGAGCCCTGGACCCCGACGCTTGCGCCGCAGATGGCCGGAACCTTTACGCTGACTGCGGAGTATTTGGAAGCAGACCATCCTATCATACTGAACACCATCATGGACACTTCGTTTACAGTGGTGGATGATATGATCTATACCGTGACAAAGCATCTTTTCAGTGCATACCGCATCGGCGACGGGAGCGTTGCATTGCAGAATTCCGTTGTGCTGGAGGAAGACTTTGAACTGATACGGACGGACGGCACCAAACAACTCTATCTGTCGCAAGGCATTTGGGATATCTTCGTTTACGACAGATTCACCAGAGTAAATGCGCCCGCCATCCGCCACGATCTTGTGATGCACAAGTCGGGCGAATGGGGAATCACGTTCTGGGTGAACGCCGACCCGATGAAGGTGACCGTGCAGGACGGCATCTTCCGGGAAGAGCCCTGGGTACTGTCGGATCTGTCCAAAGCGGAAACGCGTACGGGCTTCTTCAAGATGATCAGTGATATCCGCATTACGGATTCCTATATCATCGTCGCGGGTTCCGCCGCGGATGACAGCGGCCATAAGATCATGGTCTATGACCATAATGGAAACGAGAAGTTTGTGCTGGAGAATATAAAGGAGGACAGATCCGGCCTTGGTTCCGTCACCGGCATTGTGGAGACGCCCAACGGCTTCCTGGCGACGGACGGCAATATGCGTGACATCGTGCTCTGGAACAAGAACGGCACGTATATCGGTTCCGTTGACGTCAAAAAACTGCTCGGCGCGAACTATTGCTGGTTGGAGGATATGCACCAAATGAACGACGACTCGATTTTAATCGCCATCTCGCAGGAGCGTGCCGATAAATCGGCGGATGAACTGCTCTTCTTCCGACTGACCGGGTTTTGAGGGTTTATAGTATTACAGCATAAAATCCAACCCCAGCAGCTTCCGTAACGCCTGTTTGGACCAAAAACTGCTTGGAAACAATTCCGAATGCGTCCCGCTCTTGCTGAACAGGAGCGTGGGCACGTTTGAGTTGTCGTATAAATCGATCTTATCGCACAGACTATCAGGCGCGGCAGCAGGGCCAAAGCCCGGTGATAGCGCGCGCGACGGTGGTTTTGCCCGAATCGTTGGGGCCGGTGAAAGCCGGCACAATCGGCTGCCGCTCAGCCATGGATATACTCCCGCGACCCATCGGCGGCTTCTATATATGCCTGCTTCCTTGCCGCGTCATAGCGGGCGACGGGCATGCCGCGGCGCCTGCTTTCCTCCGTTTCGTTTCGCACGGCCGCGGCAAAGGCAGCGTTCACCTCGGCGCTCGTGTATCCGTTTCCGAACGCGGAAGATTTTGTGCTGACGGGGAAGGGAATGGACTCCTCTTCCACCGCTTTGCGCAGAAATACGTTGAGCGCCGTGCTCATATTCAAGCCCAAACGCGCGAAGAGATTTTCGGCGCGCTCCTTCAAATCCCGCTCCACGCGTATGGTGACGCGTACATCGCTCTTTGCTTCCATACTGTCCGCCCTCCTTGTTTCACTCGCATTATATGATATGGTTTGTCTAAATGTCAACTGTAGTATGCCATTATTCATACAATATATGCGTTATATCTCATACTTGAACCGCCCTCCCTTTCCGTGTATACTAAGCCCACGAGGTAAAAATACATGCCAAACATCGCGCAAAGCCTGACCGACCTGATCGGCCATACGCCCCTTTTGCAGTTGAATCGCTATGCGGCGGCTATGGGCGTGGGGGCGAATATCATCGCCAAATTGGAATATCGCAACCCGCTGGGCTCTGTCAAGGACCGCGCCGCATTTGCGATGATTGCGGACGCCGAAGCGCGCGGCTTGCTGGCGCCCGGCGCGGCGATTGTCGAAGCGACCAGCGGCAATACGGGCATCGGTTTGGCCTTTGTCGCGGCGGCGCGGGGCTATCGCCTGATACTCACCATGCCGGATACGATGAGCGCGGAGCGGCGCGCGCTGCTCTGCGCACTCGGCGCGGAATTGGTGCTGACGCCCGGCGCGGCGGGGATGCGCGGCGCGGTGCAGAGAGCCGAAGCGCTTGCGGCGGCATTGCCCGGCACGTTTATGCCCCGGCAGTTTGAAAACCCCGCCAACCCCGCCGCCCACCGCACCACAACGGCGCAGGAGATTTTGGCGGATACGGACGGGCAGATCGCCGCGTTTGTCGCAGGAGTGGGCACGGGCGGCACGATTACGGGCGTGGGCGAAGTGCTGAAAGCCGCCGTCCCGGGCGTGCATATCGTGGCCGTGGAACCCGCAGACTCGTCCGTATTGGGTGGCGGCGCACCCGGCCCGCACGAGCTCCAGGGCTTGGGCGCGGGCTTTGTGCCAAAGATTTTCAATTCCGCGATTATAGATGAAATTTTCCCCGTGCAAAGCGAAGAAGCCTTTGCCGCGGCGCGGTGCGTTGCGGCGACGGAGGGCCTATTGATAGGCATATCCTCCGGCGCGATCCTGGACGCGGCGACGGAGTTGGCCAAGCGACCCGCGTTTAACGGGAAAAACATCGTCGTGATTTTCCCCGATTCGGGGGAAAGATATATATCCGGGGGGTTATACGAATGCGCGAATTAGGTAAAAAGGCCGCCGACCGCGAATACGAATATCTGCTGGCATTGGAAGAATCGGATGCGGTTGTGCTGTATCAGGCGAATATAGACCGCGTACTGCGATCCCTGCAGGATGGGGATGAAGACCTACGCTGGCAAGCAACAAGGCTTGCGGGGTTCTATTACAATGCGCAATTTGAGCCGCCCCTGCTCCGCCGCCTGCGGGATTGGCGTATGATTATCCGAGTGGAAGCCTGCGATTCGCTGAGCAACAGCGACAATATGGAAGTTTGCCGCCATATCCGCCCCCTGATGCGCCACTGCCACCCATTGGAGCGCGGCTATGCTCTGCTCGGTTATTCGGATATCGTCTGCAACGCGGGCGCATCCAAAGAGCAGGCCCTGCGCATACTGCGCCCCCGCTTCGCGGCGGAGAAAGATGCCTGGGTGCGAGTTTTCGGGATAGAAGCATTGGCGCAGCTGGGCGAGACAGAGCATTTGCCGCTGCTGTATGATTATATCGGCGACGAAGACTATCATGCGCGAATTGTTGCCACCAAATGCGCCGCCCGCTTTTTACCGGATTTGGACACGGGCCGTCTCCTTGCCTTGCTGCAAGAGCAGAGGGCCAAGGAAGATTCTCTCCGCGTGACAGAAGCGATGGACGCCCTGATTGCGCAAATTTGTAGCTTGCAACAAGCATGATTTTCGGCTATAATAACATTGAATATTAAATCAGCCGAAATGAGGAAGCTTCTATGTATTATAAAAGACACGCGGATGAAGCGCTGCGCAAGCTGGCCAAGATGTTTGGCGCGGTGCTTGTCACTGGTGCGCGCCAGGTCGGAAAGACAACGATACTGCAAGAACTTGCAGACAATGCGGGCTATGTAACGCTGGATGATAAACTGCAGCTCGAGAGTGCTTTGGAGCGGAGTACGACCTTTTTCAAGGACAACCCCCCGCCCGTCTTTATAGACGAGGTGCAGTATGCGCCCCATTTGTTTCCCGAAATCAAAATCATACTCGACAAATCCAAGAAGAAAGGGCAGTTCTATCTTTCGGGCTCACAGCAGTTTGAGATGATGAAGAATGTCAGCGAATCCTTGGCGGGGCGCTTGGGTATCCTGACCCTGCCGGGGCTGTCACTGCGGGAATTGCAGGGTTTATCTTTCCGTGAACCGTTTTTGCCGGCGGAGAAATATTTCGCAAAGCGCAAAAAAGAAACAGCGGAGTTGCCCTATGCCGAGGTTTGGAATATATTACAGCGCGGCAGTTTTCCCGAGCTTTGCGCCAAGCCCGATTTTGACTGGAAGATGTTCTTTGCCGCCTATGTCAAAACCTATATCGAACGCGACGTCCGCTCCTTGGCACAGGTGGGGGATGAAATAAAGTTCCTGCAATTTATGACGCTGGCCGCAAGCTGCACGGGGCAGCTTCTGAATTTGGCCTCCCTGTCGCGGGATGTGGGCATCAGCCAGCCGACGGCGACGCGCTGGCTCTCCATACTGGTTACATCCAATTTGGTCTATCTGCTCCAGCCCTATCACAACAATATCACCAAGCGGACGGTGAAAACACCGAAGTTGTACTTTTTGGATACGGGGCTTGCCGCCTATCTCACCCGCTGGAACACGCCGGAGGTGTTGAAAAACGGTGCCATGGCGGGCGCGTTCTTTGAAAGTTTCGTCATAGCCGAAATCATCAAAAGCTATTACAACAGCGGCACCCTTGACCTGCCCCTGTATTTCTACCGCGACCGGGACGGGAATGAAATCGATCTGCTGATAGAGGACGGGGGTACGCTGTATCCCATAGAAATCAAGAAGCACGCCGACCCCTCGCGCGCGGATGCGGCGAAGTTCTCCATACTCGATAAAATCCCAACTGTGCAGCGCGGCCCGGGCGGCGTGGTTTGCCTGTATGATCGGCTCGTTACGTTGAACGGCGAGGATAGAGCGATACCGATTTCGATGCTCTAATACAACAACTCCGGCTGCACCCGACGCCGCACAAGCGGTCTGTGCGGGCGAGAGGGCGCCACCTCCTCCTCCGCATACCAAGCGCGCAATATCAGATAAGTCGCCCAATATTCGTGGTAGGTGGCGAAGCCCTTGTTTTTCATATCGGTCGCGATCGTGACGCCCACATAGCGCCAGTGCCAAGGCTCGAAGCCGAAGCCCGTGAGACCACTGCTGTCCGTGGGGTAGCTGTTGATAAACCCATAAAGGTGGGCGTTTTCGCAGAGCCAGCTGTATTCGCGGGTGTTTTGATATTTATAATCCCCCAGATGCGCCTTGGTGGGGCCGCGCGTGCGCAGGTCGAAGGCGAGACCGGTCTGGTGTTCGGAATGCCCGGGCCAGGCGAACCAAAGGCTGTCCGCGCCGCCGCTCTTTTTATTGACGCGATAGCCCGACGAAATATACAGATCCAGCCCCTGCGCCCTGGCATCCTCCGCCATGCACAGAAAGGCCTCATAGCAGACCGCGCGCAGTTGCACGGTTTTGGAGGAATATTTCCCCGCAACCGTGACAAGATCTTCGGGTTTATAGGATTTCGGCAGCTTATAATGCTTATTTACGAAGACCGCGAAGCTATCGGGCCTTTGCGCGTAGAGTATGCCCTGATAATTCGGATAATCGAGACGCAGGTTCACATGCAGGAGCACCTCCGCCCACTCCATTTCGGCGTGCGCTTCGGCATAAGTGGCGTAGCGCGCCGCGTTTTCGGGCAGTTCGCAGGGCGGCGGCACCGTTTCAGCCATTGCCGTAAGGCAGGGCAGCAAAAGAAGGATGGCCATAAGCCAAATCAGGCTCTTCTTCATAGCGACCTCCTCCCGTATTGTTGCGTTATTATACCGCGCAAATGCATCCTGAATGTTTATAAGCTTTGTATAGTTTTTGGACGGAATATCCCAAAAAGAGGATGTAACAGAAGTCTGTTGTCGCGATGCACTATATCTTGTACCGAAACATTGTTTGGAATACAGCAAAGGGGCGAACACCGACCGTCCGCTTTTGTTACAGCCCCGTTGTATTTATTACAGCAGGCCCTGTTGAAGAAAGAATAGAAAGCCTACAAGAATCGGCACAAAGATGATATAGTCAACCAAGTTGAAAGCAAGCAGACAGAGTCTCGTCAAATCCATCACAGCGCCGCAGCATGTCTTTCATTTTGTGCTTGAGCCACGCCCAAAAGTTCTCAATCGGATTTAGGTCAGG
>WREI01000081.1 GCA_009779405.1 Clostridiales bacterium | reverse complement strand
CGCCGCGTTCATTTCATCCTTGACGGCAGTCAGATAACGCGATATATTCCCGCAAGCGGTTGGAGAATATTTCTTGTCAATTTCTTCGCTTCACCCCTTGACTTTTATTTGCAGGACTCCTTTTTTTGAGTTTGGAGTGTGAAGTGTGGAGTTATGGTGAAGCTTCAATAAAAACAGCTCGCTGTTTTTTACCGCAACTCCACACCCCACACTCCACTCTTCGCACTAATTCAATGGAAAACTGACATCATAATCGCCCGGCACCAAATCCACCCACAGCCCGTCCAGCACATACTTCTGCGTCATCAGCACGATACGGCCCCATAGACTGAGTTGACTCTTGTCGAGTTCCGGGCGCAGGGCGGCGTTTTCGTCCCCGCCGTAGTGCGCGGCGAAGGCGTCGCCCACGGCATTGGCGATAATATCCGCGTCGCTGCCCGTGACGCCGTATTTATTCAAGGTCTTAATGGCTTCCAGCATAACCGTATTCTTCACAAAGGCGTGCGCCTTCTCGGCGAAATCCGTGCCGGGATACAGTTTGTCCACGATGGTATCGCTCTTTACGGTAAATACGTTGTCCGCAATGCTGCAATAGCGGATCGGGCAGGGCGCGGTGATCAAGGAGCCGGTCTCCAGGTCATAGATAAACTTCCCGTTCTCGAAATTGCCGCGCGTGATATCGTGCGCGTGATAATGGCCCGTGAACGCGAGTCGCGCGTTATAGGAAGCCAACAACTTGCCGAAATGATAGTAATCCTCCACCAGATAATCGGGATGCAGCTTCTTCTGGCCCTTCCAGTGTTCGACAACGCCGTGGTGCATCAGCACCATCACGGCCTTATCCTGCTCCTGCGCCTTGATCAGCATACCCGTGATCCAGTCCATGGTCTCCTGGCTGAACTTCCCGCCGACCACTTCCTCCACGCCCGGCACGTTCTCCGCCGAGCGGCAGGCGTCCAGCGCCAGCAGCCAGAGCCCATCCTGGAGCTCGGCCACATAGGCGAGGGAGTTTTCATCCCGATAGATGGCCTCGCCATAGCCGAAGTTCGCGTAAATCTCCGCGAATTCTGCAGCGGAAACATTCTGCACGAGCGTCCGGGTGTCCCCGTCATAGGATACTGCGTCGTAGTTATTGACATCGTGGTTGCCCGGCACGACATAGACCTTGATGCCCGCGTCCGTCAGCGCCGAAAGTTTATCGGCGACGATATCGTGGTTCACGCGCTCACCGTCCTTGGTCAAGTCGCCCGAGATCAGCACAAAGTGCGCATCGCTCTGTAATATCTCGCCGATCGCATAGTCCAGCAAATCCAGACTGTCGAGCAACAGCTTGCGGTCGGAAGACATGGTCTCCTCAAACGCCGCACCCTCGCTGCCGAGGGAGGGGTCATAGGTATGCAGGTCGCTGATCACAACGAATTCCGTGTCGGGATAGATGGCGGCGGCGGCACTGCCGGGGTTGAAGGCATAGGCCAGCTTGGGGCGGCTCTCCAAATAGTCGGTGACGAGGAAATAGCCTGCGACGGCGATGGCGAGCAGGACGACGATGATCAGGAAATTTCTCAGCTTGCGTTGTTTTTTGGTTCCTCTGCGTTTGGCCATGGTGGTGCTCCTTATCCGTATTTTTCTTTATAGTCTTGCAAGGCGATTGCGTCCCGGATTTCGAGACCGCGCTCGCCCGCAAGGGATTCCATATGGTGGGTAAATTCGTGGCGCAAAGTCTCGCGCAAACGTTCCACCTGCCGCTCCGGCGTCTCGCCCCCGTGGACGCGGCAAAACGACCCGTAATAGATGGCGATATAGCGCCCCAAGCCGATGGGCTCATGATGATACTCACCCAAAATATAGAGCCGCTGCGCCTCCGCGCTGGCCCGATGCAGTTTGCTCTGTGGCAGCAACACAATCCCCCCATTCAGATGGCGGAAAAACTCCCCGGGCAGCTCTGCGGCCAGCCCGTCGAGGATATGGGCGGTTTCGTCGAAGCTGAGCATAATTGTATTATACGATATAAAGAGGAAAGTGGAAAGAGGAAAGTGGAAAGTTAGAGTGAGCGGGGAACATGGAAAGGCCTTAACTTTCCTCTCTCCACTTTCCTCTTTCCGCTTAACGTCATACTCTTTCCTCCGTTCACATACTATATCCCAAGGAGGACAGGCTGTGAACCCCGATATGACCTACAAAAGCAAGTGGAAAGAGACGATACTGCCGCTCCTGCCCCCGTTGGCGGCGGCGGCTTTGGCGCAGGTATCCGCCGATGCACCTGTGACGGAGTTGCGTTTGCGCGCGGGCCAGCCTTTTCATATTCAGTTCGACGGCTATGCGCGCCTGCTTTTCGCGGCAGGCGGCAGGCCTGTGCTCCGCGCGGAGGATTGCGAGGGGTTGTTATCCAATATCTGCGGACAGGCCCTCTATGCCTGGACGGACGAGCTGAAGAACGGCTTTGTCACGCTGCCGGGCGGGCATCGGGCGGGCGTCGCGGGGCGGGCCATCACGGAGGGCAGGCATGTGGAGCGTTTGGAGGAGGTGACGGCTTTCTGTATACGCGTGATGCGCGAACTGCGGGGCATCTCCAAAAACATAGTCCCCCGCCTGTTGGACGCGGAGGGCTATCTGCTGCCTACGCTGATCGTCTCGCCGCCGGGCTGTGGCAAGACCACGCTGCTCCGCGATATGATACGCGCCGTGTCGGCGGGCGATTACGGGGCTGTGGCGCAGAGCGTCTCCGTTGCGGATGAACGCTATGAGATCGCGGGCTCGGTGCGCGGGCTGCCGCAGTTTGCGCTCGGCCCACGCTGTGACGTGATGAGCGGCATGCGAAAACCCGAGGCCATCGCGCGCATGATCGTGGCCATGTGTCCACAAGTCATTGCCGCGGACGAACTGCGCAATATCCGTGACACGGAAGCCATCCTATACGCCAAGAGCTGTGGCGTCACACCCCTCGCAACCGCCCACGCGGACAGCCTGCCCGCGCTCTTCCTGCGCAACGGCATGCGCCCGCTGCAAAAGCAGCGCGTATTCGCCCGCTATGTGCTCCTCACAAGGCGTGGCGGCGCGGGCAGTCTGTCCTGCATTCTGGACGCGGACGGCAGGGAGGCCGCGTGAAGGCCATCCCTATGCTTCTGGCCTTCGCCGTCTGCGCGCTCTGCGGGCAGCGGATGGCGGGGCGCTTACAAACGCGCAAGCATCTGCTCACAACGCTGGCGCACGATATGGAGACCCTGGCCGCCGCCGCCCTGCGCACCAGGCGCCCGCTGGGGGAATTGCTCGGCGTCTGCTCTATCGCCCCGCAAACCCAAGCCCTATTGCAACACTATTGCGAACAGCGCACAAAAACATCTCACAAGCAAGCGTGGACGGAGACGGCGGCGCAGCATGCCGTCGCATTAACCCCCTTACAAGCAGACGAAACCGCCGCTCTCGCCGAAACCCTGCAAGCCTTCACCGCGGGCGACCAAAGCACCCTGCAAAAGCAATCTGCCGCCCTGCAAGCCCTGCTCCGCGAGCGAAGCGAAGCGGCAGCGAAAGACGCCAAGGAAAAAGGCAAGCTCTACCGCTCTGTGGGCCTGCTGCTGGGGGCGGCGGTGGCGGTGATTATGATGTGAGAGGAAAGAGGAAAGAGGTACCTTCCAACTTTCCAAGAAAGCTGGAAGGGGGAAAGATAGAGTGGGCGGGGCATGTGGCCATAAAAGATAGAATCAAAGAAACGCCTTGGCGTTTCCACAATATCTTTCCTCTTTCACCTTTCCACTTTCCACTCCGCCCCCGCAAAACCCCGCCAAAGCAACCAGAAAGGCATACAAATGGACATCACCATGCTCTTCAAAATCGCCGGTGTCGGCATATTGGTCACCATCGTCCAGCAGCTCTTGAAGCAGAGCGGGCGGGATGAATTGGCGACCGTTGCCGTCGTTATCGGTCTCATTATCGGTTCGCTGATGATGCTCTCCATGCTGTCCGGGTATATGGACTCCGTGAAGCAGACCTTTTCGTTATTTTGATATGAAGATCACATCCCTATTAGCCGTCGCGCTCTTCGGTACGGCCCTGACCGTGCTGTTGAAGCAAAACAGGCCGGAACAGGCCTGGATTGCGGGTCTCGTGACCGCGCTGCTGCTTATCGGCATGGTGGCGGCAGAGCTGACGGGCATTGTTTCGGCCATGGAGACCTTTATGCAAAATTATGGAGTGCGCGGGGATATGCTGTCCGGCATGGCCAAGGTCGTGGCCATCGCCTGGCTGGCGCAGTTCGGGGTGCAGGCCGCGCGCGACGCGGGGCAGAGCGCTCTGGCCGCGCAGTTGGAGACGGGGGGCCGCGTGCTGCTATTGGCCTGCGCCCTGCCCTCGGTCTTCTCGCTGCTGCAATTGGGGGCGGAGCTGATAGGCAGGGCGGCGCCATGAGGGGGGTGGTGATGGTATTGGTTTTGGTGGGGTGTATGGTACCCGGCGGGCGGATGATATCCGCCCCTACGGAAACCCCACCTCCCGAAATCCAAGACGGCCTCGACATCATCCGCTCCCAAGCCGACCTGTCCGCCTGGGACAGCTGGTTTGCATCGCAGGACGCGGAGATGCGGGCGGCCTGGGGGAATCTTCCGCCTTCGGAATATCTGTACAGGCTCCTATTCGAAGGCGAAACGCCGGGCTTTGACGGGTTTCTGGATACCCTCTTGGGTACGGCGCGAAGCTTCCTCCCCTCGTTGCTGGGGCAGCTGCTGCTTTACCTCGGTATCGCCGTGCTGGGCAGTCTGCTTTCGGGCTTGCAGCGGGAGGGGGGATTATATCAGGCCGGGCGCCTGCTCTTTGTCGCGCTGGCGGGCGCGCTGGTGCTCTCCTCGGTTTGGACGCGGCTCTCGGACGCGCGGGAGACCCTGCAGGGCGTGGCGAATATCTCGGATATCTTCCTGCCCATACTGAGCGGCGTGCTCTTCCTCTTGGGCGGCACGGCGAGCGCGGCGGCGGCACAGCTGGCCTTTACGGCGCTGTCCGGCACGGTGATCGGGCTCTTCTCGGGCGTCGTGTTCCCGCTCAGCATCTGCGGCGGGGTGCTGGGCATCACGGACGCGCTCTCGAGCACCCCGCGACTCTCGGGTTTTGCGCAGCTCTGCAAGACGGCCTGCAAGTGGATCGTCAATATCTGCACGATTCTCTTCACCTTTATCGCGGGCATGGGCGGCCTGCTGGCAGGGAGCACGGACAATATACTCCTGAAAAGCTCCAAGCTGGCCGTCGGCGGTCTGCCCTTCGCGGGCGCGCTGATCTCGGGCGGCATGGATACGGCCTATGGCTGCATCGCCCTCTTCCGCCAGGGCGTGGGGATTACGGGCATACTGCTCGGTCTCTATTGGCTGCTGCGCCCCGTGCTCCTCCTCTATGCCCACGCCCTCACCCTGCGCGCCGCGTCCGCCCTCTGCCTGCCCATAGGCGACCACCGCCTGTCCGCTGTCTACGCCCGCGCCGCCGATATGCTGCTGCAAATGCTCGCCGCGCTGGTCGCGGCAGGGGTGATGTTGCTCGTGAGCGTCGGGGTTTGTATGGGAGTGGGGAGGGGGTAGGGGCGAGGCATGCCTCGCCCGCGCGAGTGTGGAATGTGAAGGGCGGAGTGTGGAGTTAAGGTGGAAATTAATGTTGATGAATTGCTTATGAAAGGAACACCAGCGCCTATGCCCAAACTCACCACCCTCTGCATCTCCCTCTGCGCGGTGGGCGTCGCCTTCGCCATCAGCGAACAGCTCTTGCCCGACGGCGACCTGAAAAAGACGGCGCATATCTGTATGGGGCTCCTGTACCTTGCGCTGGTGACGGCGCAGGTGCGGGGAATGTTCTCGTAGGGGCGCGATATATCGCGCCCTCCCGGAGTACATAGATGATATTTCAGGGCGCAATATATACACCCCTACAAATTAAATCAGGAGGCCTCATGCAACCCCAACCCAAATCCGCGCTAAACCGCATCCTCGAAAAAATCCGCGCCAACAAAAAGCTGGAGCTGGCAGTATACGCCGCCGCCCTGCTCCTGGCCGTGGGGATTTATTTTCTCACCTCGCAAAAGAAGCCTGCGACGGAGACATATAATCCAAACCTGCCCGAGCAGACGCAATCGGACAATTTGGAAACCCGCTTGGAAAACCTGCTCTCGGGCATGCGCGGGGTGGGGCGCGTGCAGGTGCTGATCACCTATGAGAGCAGCGGCGAGCTGGTCACCGCCACGGGCAGGCAGACGGACGAGAGTCTCTCCGAGAGCAGCGGCAACGGCAACAGCACCCGCTCCGAGCAAACGCGGGAGGTCAGTTCGCCCGCCACCATCACGGTGAACGGCGTGCAGCAGCCGATCATATTATATGAAAAGGAACCCGTCATTCGCGGCGTCGTGGTCGTCGCGCAGGGCGCGGGCGATCCCTTTGTGCGCATGAATATTGAGCGGGCCATCCGCGCCGCGACGGGCGTGCCGATCACAAAGATTGAAATTTTTGAAATGAAATGGGATGACTGAGCATATATAATACTACTCTCAGATAAAACGGTCGATTGGATTTGTGAGGATTTTCGCTTCCTGGCAAGGAGCCTGCGCCATTCCCGCAGGAATGGTGCCGCGAAGACCGTAGCCGGCAGCTACGCTGAGCGAGGGCGACGCAGCCAGGGAGTGAAAAGACCGCAAAGACAACGACGGTTTTATCTGAGAGTAGTATATACGTATCATAATCGGGAGGAAGAAAATGAGCAGCAGGATCAAATGGTCGGAAGCGAAAAAATATCTGAACAAGCGCGTTTTGACGCTGGTGGGCGTCTGCGTGCTGCTGGTGGGCGCGATTGTGGCGAACATCGTTTTGAACAACAGGGACGGCAGGGCCGTGGAGACGGCGGGTGGCGGAAAGTCGGCGGATTCGGTCGCCACCTCCACGATAGGCGGCAATTTCTTCGAGATCTACAGAAACGAGCGCGACAGCGTGCGCACGCAGGAGATAGCCTATCTCGACGCGATCGTGGCGCAGGGCGCGGACCCGGAGACCCTCAGCGACGCCCAGCGCCAGAAACTGACGCTGATCAACTGTATGGAGCTGGAACTCACGCTGGAGAGTCTCGTCCGCGCCAAGGGCTTTATGGAGGTAGCCGTCAGTATGCACGAGGGCAGCGTGAACGTTATCGTCGGCGCCGCTTCCCTCACCGACGAGCAAGTGGCGCAAATCCTCGACATCGTCCTCACCGAAACAGGCGAGAAGGCGGAGAATGTGAAGGTGAGCACGTCGCAGGTGGGGCCGTGAGTTAGGTAATAAGTAATAGTGCAGAATGCAGAGAGACGATATGTCGTGTTCTCTGCATTCATTTCATTGCATCGGATGTTCTATGTAATCGGTTGGGAATAGAAGATACCATCGTCAGGATCATCCTGTTTCACAAAGCGGATACTCCAGTCTGTCCCGTGGACACGCTCGACGAGAGCCTTCTTACCGATAATTTCTGTCACGTGTTGAATTGCGCTGATTTTTGACAATTCATCATGATAATAAATGTTGATTCGCACAAACGGTTCCCCAGTTTCATTCTTTTTATCTGTGAGTGCAAAGAACTCCCTCAAGATTTCATGATCGGTTTTGCCCATTGCATGTCCTACAATGTGGATCTGCATTTTTTCTGCTTGCCCTATTTCATGTTGGCGGAGCCATGAGCGAATCCAATCTTTGTATTCTGCACCTGTTTGATTTAGTACTCGTTGGAAATACTTTTTGAATTTAGAGAAGGTAAAATTGGTAGCTGCATCTGTTCCTTCAAGCGTCTCATCAATGCCGAGAACCATATTGGTTGTTGCTTCATCTTCTTGTGCGACGCCATGGATGTAGCAATACCCAGTGTTTAACGTATGATAACGGGCGTTGAAGGTATTTGTATAATTAAACGACAATACCCTGTCGATAGCAACAGATCGCAATAGAGCAGCAGTTCGATACATATTGTCTAATTTCGACGTCTCTTCTCTGCAATCAACAAGATTAATGCTAACCTCCTCTTTTCTTGCCTTGAGATAGCCCTCAGAATTTCCCGATAGTGACTGCGTACTCTTATTAAATAACTTGCCTATCAAATCAGGATATCGCGGAACTATTTCTTTTACAATGTAGCGAAACTTTACCCCTGCATCGGGTAAGCTAAAATAGAATTCCACCATTTTCAATTTCTGTTCATTTCGCATGATTTCAGCATTCAATTCGCACAATTTACAACGAACACCGAGCTCATTCCTTTTCATATCTGCAAATCTGTTATTCGATAGGTTGATTAAGCAAGAACAGTATATCTCGAAAGCACGGATTAAAGTTTTTAGCTCGTGAAAAAGTGCTTCTGATACAGCAAGAAAATCTCTATCATGTGGTTCTTGCAGACGTGATAAAATCTCCTCGTTGATTGCTTTCTTTTCAGACAATAATTGGATCAAGAATTGTACGCATATGTCTTTGTTTGTTTCATAGAAAAGGGGAGGTCGACGTTTCTGTGCTCTCTCCAAATAAGCGATAACGCTCTTTATCTCATTTTCAAAGTCAATCCAGTTTTCGCCTAAGGCACGATCCTCAGCGACGCGCTTTGCGAGATATGTAAACCACACATTGCTGCGAATTAGGGAAACAAACTCACGGTAGGTCGAGGAGTCATGGAATACTGTGCGACATTCGATTTCTTCCTCATTCGATATGTTCCGACTATACCCAGTATCAACAATGGTCGGGAATACATCATATTTTTCGATCCTATCTATCCATTCTTCTGATCTCGCCATGTTCCTAATAAATTGAATTGAAAAGGCCTTTATTCTTTTCCGTCCATTTGGGTCTTCCAATGAAGGAAGGAATGGTGCATGCTTCAGCAAAGAAACGTCTTTACACGCGAAAGACCCAACAGAGGATGTAACAGTATACTGTGCAATCGAAAGAAAATCAGTATAGCGAGTTGGCAAACCATGCGCGAGGTCAAAGCCGTTACCGATAATCAAAATGTTCATAGTCCTATATGGATCTCCCGTATGTTTCTTTGCGAAATTTGTCGTTTACTGATATATTTATCACAGAAACAGCTTTTTGGCAACGAGTTTTTTCACCTTTCACCGAACTCCCGGCTTGCTTATTGTAAAATTCTCTGCATTCTGCATTATTACCTGTTACTTATCGAAATTTCGCTTGACACCACCCTCCCACTGTGATACTATCCAACACCGTGAGCCGCTTTGTGCCGGTTTATAAGTGTGCGCTCTTGCGGGGGCGCGCCACCGTTCGCGAGCGAGTCTGGAAAGAAGGAGGAACAAGTTATGTACGCAATCATTCTGACCGGTGGAAAACAGTATAAAGTCGCCGTGGGCGATG
>WREI01000080.1 GCA_009779405.1 Clostridiales bacterium | reverse complement strand
TAGCAGACCAAAAGAGCAGCAACAGTGTGAAGGAAAGCCACGGGGCGCCGCCCCGCACCCCGCTGGGAGGTGCGACCTCCCAGACCCTGCGGAGGGTGGGCATTTAAACTTGCAATTTGCAATGATTACTATATACTATCATTTGCTATTGACAAACGAGTAGTTGCTATTCTATTATGAATAATTAGCATCATCAACGGACAGTTCGGACAGTCAGTGCGGTTGGGATATTATATTTCAGACAGTGTACATGTTCCATGTGCGTTTATATGTTTTGACAGTTATTTCGATATAGTGAAGTAGAGTCCGCGCATCCGAGGGTCGGAAAATGTGAACTGCGGACGGCCAATAGCCGCCCAAGCGACGCGATCGCCCCTACGGGTACTGTCCTAACTGTCCTGACTGTCCGAACTGTCCGAATTGTAAAGGGAAAGCACGAAAGATATGAAAACCCCGATTGAAGACGGTTCCCCCTTTCGCGCCTTTAGGTACGGGGGTTTTGATTACCGCAAAAGCGCGAAAGGTTCGAAAACCTTAGATTCGGATCTGTACTCTTTGGGCATTTCGTTGTGCAGTGGTAGGGGCGGATACCATCCGCCCGTGATTGGCATGTATGCAGCGGGCGGCATATTATCAATGTCATTTCCATACAGTTTAGGACAGTATATTTCATATACAGAACCTGCTCCCTATCATCCTTGACACCCCCTGCCTTTCCCTATATACTACTCCCTGCGCGGGGGCGCGGTTTGTCCGCTGAGAAGCACCCCTGGAACCTGTCGGGTTATGCCGTCGTAGGAAAGCGTACATAGACGTTATTTATGTTGTACGCGCCCGCGTACATTTTTTTGCGGAGGGCTGTATGGAATTCGTTTTGTGGAAAAAACTGCTCAAAATGACTTGGGTCGATTGGGTCTGGGTTGCGGGGGCCGTTCTGCTGCTTGCGGGGCTGATCGTCTTTCTGGTCCTCTCCGCGAAGCGGGAGAAGACGCGGCGGGGCAGCTTGCAGGCGTTGGTTTATGGCGGTTTATGCGTCGCGCTGGCGTTTGTCCTGTCCTATATCAAATTGTTCTCCATGCCCATGGGCGGGAGCATCACGCTGGCCTCCATGCTGCCCCTGCTCTGGTATGCGCACCGTTACGGGCTGCCTGCGGGGCTGCTGGCGGGGCTGGCGTACGGACTGCTGCAATTTATTCAAAAGCCTACCTTCGTGGGCGTGGCACAGATGCTTTTGGACTATCCGCTTGCTTTTACCTGCTTAGGGCTGGCCGGCCTTTTCCGCTATCGCGCGGACCGGAAAGCGGAACGCAATCTGATCTTCCTGCTCTTGGGCGTGCTGGCGGGCAGCGCCGCGCGGGCCGTTTGCCATATCGTTGCGGGCGCGCTGTTCTTTGCCGAATATGCGCCCGAGGGCATGAACGCGTGGCTGTATTCCGCGGGCTATAACGGTGGCTATTTGGGCGCGGACGCGCTGATTTGCACCGTGCTGGCCGTACCCGTTGCGCTGTCGCTCAACAGGCGCAAACAAGCGGCATAAATGCAAACTTTCTTGCACGCGCATATTTCCGCCGCTGCTTCTGCTATAATAGGGCATATGAAACATCGTGTCCTGTTATTTTTTATCTGTCTGCTCTGCGCTTTTTCCGCGGCCATTGCCTGTGCAACCCCGCCGGACAGCGGTTTGGTTGTCGTGACCAGCCTTGCGCCGACAAGCGCACCGACAGCCGTACCCACGCCCGCGCCGACACCCGAACCCACGCCTACCCCGGAACCGACACCGGAACCGACACCGACGCCCACCCCCGCGCCGCTGAGCCTGGAGGATTGGTTGTGGGCCTATATCGACACGATGACGCCCGAGGAGAAGGTGGGCCAGCTCTGCATGTTCGGCTTTTCGGGGCAGGATAAGATCAGCGGCACTTTCAAGGATATTTTGCAGACGCGCCACGTCGGGAATGTCATTTTGTACGGCGCAAACATAGACCGCTACGCGTCCGACGGCGGCTTTTCAAAATGCAGACGGCTGACGGATTCCATCATTGCCGCCAATCTGTCCGAGATTCCGCTGCTGATCAGCACGGATGTGGAGGGCGGTATGGTTACGCGCTTCAAGTGGCCCAAGTGGCCCACGCATGCCGCGACCCTGGGCAAGAAGAACGATCCCGAGCTGGCGCGAGAGACCTTCGCCCGCGTGGGACGCGGCTTGGTGAATGTCGGTATCAACACGGACCTCGCGCCCGTGCTGGACGTCGCGAAGAACCCCTCCTCCACCTTTTTGGGGCAGCGTATCATCAGCGGCAACGCAAGTGTGGCCGCGAATATCGGCGCGGCCTGTATAGCGGGCCTGCACGAGGGCGGCAGTCTCTCCGTGGTCAAACACTTTCCGGGCCACGGCGCGACGACCGAGGATTCCCACGCCAAGACGCCCGTGGTAAATAAAAGCTTGGACGCCATGCGGGATTATGAACTGGTCCCCTTTGCCGCCTGCGCAGGGGCCGCGGATGGCGTGATGGTCGCGCATATCCTGTATCCCGAAGTGGACGGCGACGTTGCCTCCGTCTCCAAGGTTTGGATCACGGACATATTGCGCGATGAACTCGGCTTTACGGGCTTTGTGATGAGCGACGATTTTCGTATGGCGGGATTGACGTCCAAATATTCCGTCGAAAAAGCCGCCGTGCAGTTTATACTGGCGGGCGGCGACTTAATCCTCTGCGGCCCGCGCCACGAGCTGCAGACCCGCATATTGGACGCGCTGAACGCCGCGGTTGCGGACGGGCGCATCTCTACAGCGCGGCTCAACGAGAGCGTGTTCCGCATCATCTGGGCCAAGATGCGCGTGACCGATTTTGATCCGAGGGCGGCGAGGTTAGGCGGGTAGCCTTCAACGATAAGAACATAAAAGATACGGTAGGTGGCAAGAAGGTGTGGAAGGATGGAAAAGGGGGGCTTATGAACAGCAAAGGCGAGGGGATAGTTCCCTGTTTATATGATTCTGTCGAGCAAAAGGGCGGCTTGTGGGAGCTCTGCCGGGATGGAAAGACGGAGTCTATAGACAGTACGAGGAAAACACCGAAGCCGCAGATTCGCGACAGGGTCGATTGTAATGTGGCGCAGGATGTACGTGCGGAATGCATAGACGGGAAATGGGGAATTACAGACAGCGAAGGTAGAAGAGTAACTTCATTCGAATATGATGTAATTATTGATATAGGTTTCGGTTTGGTGATAATGGGGAAAGACGGCACTTGGGGCGAGGAAATGCATTATGATGGCGGGGCTTATCCTGTAAACGAGGTGTATTCCGGAAAATGGGAATGTCTTAACACGACGAACAATAAAACGGTTTTTTCTTCAATATCCGGCAGAGCAGAAAAATGGGACTTCGGATGGGAGCACTTTGTAACATTGAAAGATGGGTTCGTTTATGCCCGGGACATAAAATATAGCATTGAATAAGCCTACAGCATTCAGAATGCGTGCAGCGGGCTTTAATCCGTAGGCAGCGATGCCGTGAGGGTATGATAATCGCAAAAGGTGCGACAAACCGGGGGGTTTACAAACGCCCCCTACCGGGTAGATCGCTACCCTTTTCGCGTTTTTCGCAGTTATAAAACGCTTCGAATTGTACGGTTCTAATTGATATAAGCCGGTAGGGGCGCGATACATCGCGCCCTAAAACATCCTACATATACGCCCCTACCCGGATGGTTTTGCAGAAGTGATACAGGCAATCCTACATCGTCTCCAACTTCGCCGCAATCGCGGTCATAATATCCACCACGTTTTCCGTGACGAAGGGGTTGCGCAGGCCTGCGATCTTGAGGAGGTCGAAATAGCCCACGCTGCCGCCCGCTTTGCATAGGGCGAGATAGTCCGTCCAGGCATTTTCGCGGTCTTCGTTGAAGCGCAGATAGAAGTCCAGCGCGCCCATTTCAGCGAGGGAATATTCGATGTAATAGAAGGGATAGAGGAAGATGTGCTGTTTCTGCATCCAGAAGCCGCCCGCCTCCAAAAACTCGTTCCCGTCATAACTGCGCCAGGGCATGTATTTCTGCTCCATGGCCTTCCAGACCGCGGCGCGCTCGGCGGCGCTCATATCGGGCTTCGCCACGCTGTGGTGCTGGAACTCGTCGACGGCCACGAGATAGGGGATGGTGCACACCGCTTCCGCCAAGTGTCCTGCACGATACTTCTTCACGTCATCGCCAAAGAAATCCTCCATCCACGGGTGGGCGAACAGTTCCATGGACATGCTGTGCACCTCGGCGATCTCGGTATTCGTATCCACCAAATCCAAAATGGGCTGGTTCCTTGCCGAAGTATAGAAGGCAAAGGCGTGGCCCGCCTCGTGGGTCAGCACATCTACGTCCGCGCTGGTGCCGTTGAAGTTGCTGAAAATAAAGGGAGCGCCGCGTTCAAAAAGTATGGTGCAATAGCCGCCGAGGTGCTTATTCGGGCGCGTAACGAGATCGAAGAGGTTATGCTCACGCATAAAGTCAAAGAACTCACCCGTCTCCGGCGACAGCTCGTGATAGAACTTATTCGCCGCTTCCACCAAACCGTCGGGCGCGTGGGCGGGCATGGGGTTGCCGTCCGGGTAGACCAATTTCTCATCATAGAAATGGAAGTCCGGGCAGCCGATGCGCTCTGCCTGCGCCGCATACAGTTTGGCGGCCAGCGGCACCACGCTCTGCACCACGCCCGCGCGGAAGCGCTCCACGTCGGCGGGCGTATAGTCAAAGCGGAAATATGTCGTATAGATATATTCCAGATAGCTCTCAAAGCCGAGGGTCTTGGCAATGCGCTCCCGCACGGCCAGCAGTTCGGTATAGATTTCGTTCAGCTCTTCCGAAACGCCCGCATACAGCCCTGCCCAAGTCTCCGACGCCGCCTTGCGCGTGCCGCGGTCGCGGTCTTCCATGTGCTTGAGCAGACCGTAGAAATTGCATTCCTCGCCCGCGAACTGGGCCTTGCACTGCGCGACTAACTTGTCATAGCGCGTGGTCAGTTCGTTCTCGCGGATGCTGTCGGCCATGATGCGCTCGTCGGCCAGTTTACGCTCCGCGTCTTTTTTGCGCAGGAAATGCGCGCCGTATTCCCCCTCAAAATCCGCGCGGAATTTTGCGTCGCAGATGGCGTCCGCCGCGCGCTTTTGCAGGGGCAGCAGGGTGGGGATGGTTTCATCCCAGAAAGAATTCTCTTGGTCATAGAATTCGTCCGCCGTATCGGCATTGTGGCGTATGGTCATCAGCGTGGTGAGATCCATAAGCATCACAAGCTTCGCGTTCAGTCGCAAGAACGCATCCTTTTGCGCGGCATAACCCTCCGCCGCTTCAAATTCGTCGATCAGCGCGCCGAATTCCGCGCGGAACGCGTCCATATCCGGCCTTTCATAGACCAGATCCTGCAGTTTCCACATAGTTTGAACCTCCATATGTTTGGATACGGGCAGTATACCATAAATTCAAAGCCTTGGCGCAAAGAATCTACATAAAATGCTATGCTTTTCGCGAGTAGGATGTTATACTGCGCATATGGCGCGAAGACGTGGCTTTCAATTCAAACCCATACATTTTATGATCGTGATGGCGATCGATTTGGTCGTGCTCGCGGCGGTCTTCATCCCCCAGCAGGGGCAGTTGCGGCGCGCGGAGCAATTGCTTGCGCAGCGGAAGCAGGAGTTGATCCGCATCAAGACAGAGTTGCGCGCCGAGACGGAGAACCTGAACTTTATGCGCTCGCCGGAATATCTCTTGCAGCAGGGCGCGGAGAAATACGGCTGGCACTATCCGGGCGATGTGATTTTTTTTGACGACCCCTCGGCCGCGCCGGTGATCATGCCTACCCCGCTGCCCAATCTCGGCACGCCTACGCCCCTGCCCGTCGTGATCCCCACGCCCATACCGGAATTCACCAACGCGCCGATGACGCCCGCGCCGACGCCGGTGACGGTGACGATACCGTAGGGCGTTCCGACATAGCTATGCTATGCCGGAACGGGTCGCCGCGGCGGGTTTTAGCCTATGGCTGCCCCAAACAGGCCATCAATTCATTGGGTATTCTATGCATTTTGCATTATTCCCTATTACTTGACACGAGGTGTCCATGACCGCTGCATTCCTTGATATCGGAAGCAATTCCATACGTTATATGCGGGCCGCGATTGAGGGCGGCCATTTTTTGTGTGGGAAAAAGCGGCGCGTGACGGCGCGCTTGGCGGAGGGCTTGTTGGAGAGCGGGTGCATTTCGCCCGCGGCTTTGCAGAGGAACCTGGCCGCCGTGCTGCAATTTTATCAGCTGGCGCAGGGGGAGGGACTGGCGCTCTACGCCTATGCCACGAGCGCCGCGCGGGATGCCCGTAACCGCGAGGAGTTTTTGGCGCCACTGCGCGATTTGCCGGACTTTCATTTGCACCTGCTCTCGGGCGAAGAGGAGGCGCGCTATGCGTTCCTGGGCGCGGCACGGGGCCGCGCGGGGACACTGATCGATATAGGCGGCGGAAGCGCGCAGATTTGCGGCGCGCGCGCTATAGGGACTGATTGCAATCAGCCCACAGCTACAAGCAATTTCTTTGCCGAGAGTTTCCCCATAGGCTGCGTGCGGGCGAAGGAATGTTTGGGTGAGATTAATGATTTGGACGTGGCTTACGCACGGATTCGGGATTGGGTCCTGCCCCTGCTGCCGCGTGCCGATACATATACGCTAAGCGCGCCCTATTATGGCGTGGGCGGCACGATCACCACCCTCGGGACGATATTGGATACCTCCCTGCAGACGCCGATTGCGCCCGAAAACCTGTATCCGCTCTTGCGGCAACTGTTAGATTTGGGGGCGGGGCGCGCCGCGCACCCGCTGCTGCGAGACCGGCATGATGTGATTATTCCGGGGGGATTGGTGCTGATGGCGCTGTTATCCCACTTTCGCATCCCCACCCTGCTGCCCACGCATCGGGATGGATTGGAGGGGTTTGCGGAGGAGGTTCTACGAGACGGTAATAACAAGTAGGGGTGGAATGGTATTGTCGCTCCTACGGGAGACCGTTCAACAAAATCGGCCCAATTATGTTGAAATACGTAGGTCCGAGGTCGAGGAACGAGGTCAGGAACGTGTATTCATTATATTCGTCGCCCGTTGCTTCCATATAGGCGTCTTGCAGGAGGAGCATATTCGCGTAGCCGAAGCCGTAGGGCATGTAGTAGAAGGGCATGTCCACCGAGATCTGATACAGGCGCTCCCAATAGGATGCGGACCAGCCGAGACTTTGGAAGGTGGCCGCGAGGTCGGCCGGGCTGTAGCCCTTTGCGTTAACCAGGATGCTGACCGCGCTCATTAGGACGGGTTCATAGGCATCGTTGAGATGATAGCGTATCGCGGGCTTTTGCGGGAAGCTGCCGGTATGTGTCGCCGCCAACAGTTCGGAAAACTGCGACCAGGCTTCATAATAGGTGGTCAGCGGAAGCAGGTCCTGCGCCATCGACAGGTCGAGCGCGCGCTGGTAGTTGAATTGATACAGGTGGCCCGGATAAGTCTCGTGCGCCATCGTGAAAAAGAGCGTGGCATCCTGATCCGGCCTGTTGACGAGCACGGTGTTTTGGGACCAGTCGTCCAGGGGCGGGATCAGATAGGCCGCCGGGGGCAGTTGCGCTTCCAGCTCCTTTGGCACAAAGGCATAGTTGACGCTGTGCTCCGGCAGCGCGGGCAGGATATTATAGGTCATACGCCGCAGGTTGTGCACCGCCGCTTCTGCGCTGTCCATGCGGAAGCTGCTCCGATCCGCGTTCTTGTCCGTCGCGGCGATATAGCGCGCGGAGATCGAGTCCATGGCGGAGATCAGCAGTGCGTAAGCCCCGTCCACCGACAGGTTCGCGCCGCTCAGGACCGTGGTTTGGTCGGCAAAGTACGCGATATATTTGGCGTCCCCCGTGCCGAGCGCGCCGACGGGCTCGCGGCAGCTCTTCCGCAGCGCTTCTATTCCGTTGCGCAGGGAGACGAACGCGGTATGGTAGGCGCTTAACATCAATTCCTCGTTACGGGCGAGATAGTCCTCCCTTTGCGCGTTTGTCAGACCGGGCAGGGCGTTGACGCCCGCCGCAAAGTGGGAGAGCGGGGCGTTTTCGTCCTTGGCCGCGATGCTCAGGTCGAGGTCGGCCAGTATCTTATCCAACGCGTCCTCGGTCATAAAGATGCCCGCTTCCGCACGGCGCTGTTCGAGCACCAACACCTCGCCGAAATAGCGCGGCAGATCGGCCAGCAGGGTCAGATAGCTTTCTATGGCATCGGTGTCGCGCAGATCATAGAGCGCGAAAAAGAGGGGGATATCGGTATGCAGGCCCACATAGGGTACGAGTGGCTCATAGCAGAGATCATAGTCCGCCGCCGCCGCACGATTCTCCCCCGCGAGATATTGGGCGAGGGTGGCATACCCGATTTGGTTTTGCGCGTTGAGCGCATCCGTGTCTATCTCCGCCAACCGCGCTTCAAAGCCCGCCAGGGCGGCATACCAGCGCGCGTTGGCTTCCTCCGTAAAGTTGCCCAGATGCATATCTATGCCCGATACATCGATACCATACTCCTCGGGATGCACCAGCAACTGCGCGATGGCGGCGGGGTCCTCCTCCAAGAGATACACGCCGAATTCGCGGTCCAGCGCCCAAAACGTCTCGTCCGTCTCGCTCGGGGGGACGGGCGTCGCCGTGGGACGGGGGCGTCGGGTGGGCTGGGTCGTGGGCAGGGGGTCTTCTTCGTAGAAGATGGGGTAGCAGGCGGTTGATAAGAGGAAAGAGGAGAGAGGAAAGAGGAAAGAGAACAGGCAAAGCAGACACGCCTTGCGTATCCATGCTTTATGCTTATTTCGCTTCTCCATATTCTCTGCCTGCTCTATCTTTCCACTTTCCCCCTTCCAACTTTCCAAGAAAGTTGGAAGGTACCTCTTTCCTCTATCCGAGGTTGCTTGTATTCCGGGAGGGCGCGATATGTCGCGCCCCTACAATTTAATCCAAGCTCGCCAGCAGCGCCGGTCTCAGTATATGAAAATACGTGGGGCCAAGGTCGAGGAAGGCGGTGAGGAACTTGGATTCGTTGTATTTCAGGCCCGCCTTGGTCTGGTATTCGTTTTGCAGCAGTATCATGTTCGCATAGCCGAAGGCATAGGGCATGTGATAGAAGGGCATATCCACGCAGATCTGGTAGAACTCTTCCCAGGTCTCCAAATCCATCTCATAATCCGCATAGACTTCCATCAAATCTTTCGCGCTGTAGCCGAAGCCATTCACCTCAATGCTGAGCGTGGCGAAGAACAGCGTGTCGAACGTGGAGTACAAATGGTAGCGCAGGGCAGCCTTGTTCGGGAAGCGGTCCGTATGCTTCGCCGCCAGATATTCGCCGTACTGCGACCAGGCCTCGGCGTAAGCGCTGAGGTGGAAGAGGTCCTGCGAGAGGGGCAAGTCGAGGGCGCGCTGATAGTTGTATTGATAGAGGTGGCCCGGATACGCCTCGTGCGCCATCGTGAAGAAGAGGGTTTCGTCCTCGTCGGGCTTGTTGACCAGCACCGTGTTGCGG
>WREI01000079.1 GCA_009779405.1 Clostridiales bacterium | reverse complement strand
TATTCCCGCGAATTGCATGGCTGTCAATACCGAATTTAATTCCGAGACCGAAATTCCTGTCATTTCCTGCAAAATATCGATGTTTTTCTCGCCCGTATAGAGGGCATGGTACACGGCCTGCGCCCGCGGCTCCAATGTGGAGAAGGGGACGCTCTTTCGCGTGTCCGCCTGAACGGCCAAAAACGCGCTGTCATATTCGCATAGAATATCTGCCGCGCAGGCCACGGGCTTCGCCTCGCCGTTTACGATCATGCGGTTGGTGCCTATGCTCTGCGGATCCGTGATCCGCCCGGGTACGGCAAACACATCCCGTCCCTGCTCCAGCGCGAGGTTGGCGGTGATGCTGCATCCGCTGCGCTCGCCCGCTTCCACGACCAGAATGCCCCGCGAGAGCCCGCTGACGATGCGGTTGCGCAGGGGGAAATGATAGGCAATCGGTGGGGTCTTGGGCAGGAATTCCGTGACAATCGCGCCGCGCTCGGCCAAGGTCTCAAACACGGCCTTGCCGTTCGGCGGATATATAATATCGATGCCGCAGCCCAGCACGCCGATGGCGGGGCATTCGCTGCTTGCGCAGTCCAACGCGCCGACGGTGGCATAGCTGTCTATGCCCTCGGCCAGACCCGTAATGACGGTCGCGCCGCTCTCGGCCAATTGGAACCCGAAATGTTTTGCAATCAGCTTCCCGTGGTCCGAGCAGGCGCGCGCGCCGATCACGCCGATGGGGAGGGCGGGGGAGGGCGGCAATTTCCCGCGCACAAAGAGCAGGGGCGGCGCGTCCTCAATCTCCGCCAGCAGTTCGGGATATTCGGGGGAGTCTAATGCGAGTATGCCGATTTTGTGCCGTGCCAGCCAGCCGATATAGCGCTCCATAAACTTGGGGTCGGCGGCCTCAAAGAGCCGGGCGCACAACTCGGGCGTAAACTTGGCGAACGCGCTGCCCTGCCGCTTCTGCGCGGCAACATAGGCCTCCTCCAAGTCGGGGTAATATTCCTGCACGCGCTGAAACAGCTTGCCGTTGTGGCCCGTGCCATAGTGCAGCCATAGCGCCAAAAAAACTTCTCTGTCCATAGGCTGTTACATCGTCCTGTACTGCACGGCTTCCGCGATATGGTCTTCGCGAACCGTATCGCTCTCGCCCAAGTCGGCAATCGTGCGCGCGACTTTCAGCACGCGCTGGTAGCCGCGCGCCGACAGGTGGAGCCGTTCATAGGCGGCCTTGATGAGCCCTTCGCCCGCCGCGTCGAGCTGTACATATTTGCGTATATGCACATTCCGCATCTGCGCGTTGCAGAGCAGGGCGTCCTTCCTGAATCGTTCATGCTGGCGGGCGCGGGCGGCGTTCACGCGGGCGCGGACGATGGCGGAAGTCTCGCCCACGGTCACCTTATCGGTCAGTTCCCCGTACTCCACTTCCGTCATCTCTATCTGTATATCGATGCGGTCCAGCAGCGGCCCCGATACGCGCCCGCGGTAGCGCGCGATCTGCGTCTCGGAGCATTTGCAGGGGTTGCGGCGACTGCCCTGGTTGCCGCAGGGGCAGGGGTTCATCGCGGCGACGAGGGTAAACGACGCGGGATAGGTCACGGTTGCGCTGGCGCGGGAGACGGTGATATATCCGTCTTCCAAGGGCTGGCGCAGGGCTTCCAGCACGGTACGCTGGAACTCGGGCAGCTCGTCCAAAAACAGTACGCCGTAGTGCGCAAGGCTGATCTCACCGGGCCGCGCGCCCGAGCCGCCGCCAACCAGCGCCGCCGCGGATGCGCCGTGGTGGGGACTGCGGAAGGGTCGTTGCGCAATCAAGCCGCGGTCGCCCCGCGTCGCGCCGACGGTGGAATGGATTTTTGTAATCTCCAAAGCTTCTTCAAAGCTCAGCTCCGGCAATATGGACGGGATAGCGCGGGCGATCATGGTCTTCCCGCTGCCGGGCGTGCCGACCAGCAGCATATTATGTCCGCCTGCCACGGCCACTTCGGCCGCGCGCTTGGCAGCCGCCTGTCCGCGTATCTCCGAAAAATCGTTGATATAGGTCTGCAGCTCGGGCGAAAAGACGCGGGTGGGCAGGGGAGCGATCGGTTCATAACCCGAAATATGCTCCGCCAACTGCTTCAGTGTGCGCACGGGCAGAACGTTGGCCCCCTCGATATAGCAAAGCTCCGCCGCGTTCTCCGCAGGCACAGCAAAGGTGGTGATCCCATACTTGCGCGCGTCGATGGCCATGGGCAGCACGCCGTTCACGGCGCGCACCTGCCCGTCTAATGACAGCTCCCCCAAGATCAGCATATTCCCCGGCACATCGTGGCGTATCTCGCCCCGTGAGCGCATAATGGATATCGCGATGGGCAGGTCGTAGAGCGAGCCCTCTTTCTTCTGATCCGCAGGAGCCAGGTTGACCAGCGTGCGCCCCGGATAATAGGGTACCCCCGAATGGCGCATGGCGGCGATCACGCGTTCGCGGCTCTCCTTGACGGCGGCATCGGGCAGCCCCACGGTATCGTAGTGCGTGTCGCCGGGCGTGACGTCCGTTTCAACGGTGACAGGAAAGCCCGTCAACCCTATAAGCCCATGGCTCTTGACCTTAGCCAGCATCTACGCTTCTCCCCCGTTGGCATCCGCATTCGCTTTTTCTGCATTTTTGAACACAAACAACTTGTTCCCGATAAAGTTTACAACAATCACAAAGGGCGTGGCCAGAAGCTTGCATACAAAGTCGCGCGCGAGTATGCTCACAATAAACCCGGGCAAAAAGCCGAGAGCGGCGGAGATTTGCGTCTCGTCGGGCATAAAGCGCTTGAATAGCCAAATAAGCCCCGTAGAAACGCCCAGCGAAATTAAATTGACCAGCACAAAGAGCAGAAACTCCCGCCAGGTCTTCTTCTTTTTGGGACGGAAGGTCCAAGCGCGGTTGCAGAAATAACTGCAAAGTACCCCGCAGGCATAGGAAATAACGTTCGCGAAATAGACCCACAGGCTCCACGCGAATAACTTTTCGAGCAGTCGGAAAACGCCCAAATCCACCAGCGTATTCAAGACCCCGACCAGCGCGAACTTGATAAACTGCCCCAACGCCGCGCGGCGCGAGGGAGCCCGCTTTTCCTCAGACCGCTCCATAGAACATATTCCCCGAGAGCAGGAGGTAGTCCGGGACATACTCCAGTATCCACGCATACCAGCGCGGCATGGGCAGGCCGGAAATGGCCGGATACATAAGCACAAAGTATATGGCGGCGGCAATCAGCAATACCCACTTGATCCGCGCGTATTTCGGCCTTCTCTCTTCAATGTTCTGCAAAAGATAGAGCGAAGCGAGCAGCAGGAAGGGAACCGTGGCGAAGAAGTGGTAGATAAACACGGCCCTCGTCACAAAGACCCAAGGCAGGAAATTGGCGAGTATGGCGATGAGGAACATCAGCGTGGCGTTGCTGCGCTTGACCTGACCCGTTCCGCGGCAAATCAGCAGGCTCAGCGCGCCGATGGTGCCGCCGAGGAACAGGAACGGATTCCCTGTGGAGGAGATATTGCTGACCATCTGAATCTCCCGGCCCCCCGGCGTGAAGACGCTGAAGGAGCGGAACGAGAACCACATGGATCGCCAGGAGATGGGCCACGAGTACCAGGGGGACTGGCAGGGATGCGTGGCGTCCAAGCCGCTGTGGTAGCTGAACATACTGTTCTGATTGCGCCACATCGTATCGAACATGCCGCGGAATCCGTAATCGCCGACGGCCTTGCGCCCGTCATAAATGAAGTAGGGATAATAGGACGCGAAATAGATAATGGCGGGGATGATGATAAAGAAGGGTATGCAGAGTGCGATAGTTCCTATGATTTTTCCCAGTCCGTACTTGGTGCGCGCCCGCGCATCCTTGCCCCTGGCAGAAGCATATTCGGCCAGGCGCATGCCCAGCGTGATAAAGAGCAGCACGGCCAGTCCCGCGCCCGCGTAGAAGCCTATCCACTTGCTGGCCGAGCCGAGCCCGAAGAAGAGCCCGGAGAGCGCCAGTGGCTTGATCGTCTTGCGGAACGGCACATCGTAAAAACTCAGGTTCATCCACTCATACATATAGAAGAACATCAGCAGTATGAAGAACACGCCGAAAGTGTCGATGGTGGCGATGCGGGTCTGCGCGAAATGCATGCAGTCCACGGCAATAAACGCCGCCGCGACGAAGGCGAAGTCCGTGCGCTTGAAGATGCGCTTGGCGAATACATAGATGAGCGGAATCATCGCCGCGCCGAACAGCGTGCCCATGATGCGCCAGCCGAAGGGTACCATGCCGAAGATCATGATGCCGATGCTGATGATCTCCTTGCCCAAGGGCGGGTGGGTCCACTCATAGAGGTACATCCCGTTCATGCCCTCGTAGGCGGTGCGCCCGTGGTAGACCTCGTCAAAATACATGCTGTTGAAATAGGTGCTGGCCTCGGGTACCGTTCCCTGCTCGTCGATCAGGGCATTCGGCAGGGCCTCGTCCGTGTGGGCGAAGACGGGGAGCACATTGCCCGCAGCATCCTTGAAGGCGATTTCATTGATGGCGACCAAGCCCACAGACACATCGAGCTGCAGCGTGCGCGTGGTGACGCCCCATGCTGTATCGTGCCATTTGAACATCTTCCCGTCTATGCCGGGCGAAATGCTCTCGTTCCGTTGGACAAAGGTGACAACCGTACCGTCGTCCGCCGTGAGGGTAAACTCGCCGTTGCTTTCGCCAATATTGGGGTTCACCCAATAGGACGCGATCTCCACCTCTGCGCCGAAATCCAGCACCACGCTCTCGCCTTGGGTTTGGGTCCAAACCGAGGTCGGAAAGTTCAGAGTGCCGAGGTTCAGCAGCGCGACAATCAGATAGATGCCCGTCAGAAAGCAGAGCAGTATCGAATCCGCGCGCGTCAGCTTCGGGTTCTTTGTTTTATCGGAAAATGTAAACAGAGACCTCAGATTGATTTTCCCATTCTCGTTGTAGAGCGGTTCCATGTATTTCGGATCTGTTTTTTTTGTTGCTTTTTCATTGTGTATGGGGAATTTTCGATTAAATACCCTCACTGCGGCAAACAGGAAAGCGATGCTGCAAACTACGAGGACAAGTGTAAATATGTACCATGCGTTTATCGTGGAAAACCAAGATATGCTGACCCGCATAATCGCGCAGATAATAGCGGTGAAAACCGAAACACCAACAAAGCTAATAAGAGACCGTTTGGTTTTCGTCATGGAGTTTTTTTTCTTTTTGTTACTCATATAGGTACTCCTTCAAGTTCATTTGTCAGTTCGGGTACTTCGGCTTCTGTTTCGATTTCTGTCTTGGCGCGCCGATTCATATCATAGCAAACCCACGCGAAGTGGAGGAAGAACGCGGTTTCGAGTATGGAGCAGAAGCGCACGACCATATTGTGATCCGCCTGCCCGCGCACGATATGGGTCGCGTTCGGCATGTGAATATACAGCGCGGTGCTGACGTTCAGGAAAGTGGACAGGGTTAAGAGCATGGCGCAGAGCAGCAGCCGCCTGTCCTTATAGTGAATATAGGCCAGCACGAGGAGGAAGAGCACGGGGAAGACATAGCGTTCGTGCATATAATGTCCGAATGTGAAGATCATGTACATGCAGAACGCGGCGGCAAGGTACAGGCTGCCGCGCCGCGCGAACAGATCCCACTTGCCGCGCTTGGCTTCTTTGATAAGCATCCACCCGCCGCCCACCACGGCCCCCGCAATGGCCAGCCAGCCCAAGAGCAGCTGCACCACGCCCCGCGGGTCGGCCCGCAACAGGGTAGAATCGCCCCCGATGAGTTGGGTTATGATCAGCTCCAGCTCGGGCAACTGCTTCCAGTTGCCGCCGAAGATGGCGCGCGCGTTATAGGCCTCGACACTGAGGTAATTATAACCGCTCTGCGCGTCAATAAAGCGTTCCACGAACCAGAAGGGGTGCTGTTGGCCCATTCCAAACAGTGAAACCGCAAACACCAGCGCCAGCGCGGCAAGCACGGCGAGCGCGGTATATATAATATCCCTCCAACGCAGTTCCCGTTCCTTCCAGCGTATGGAGAGCAGGAAGGCCACGGCCAACACGGGTCCGAACATCAGCGCCTGCCACTTCATCAGCAGAGCCAGCCCGTAGAACAGGCCGGAGGGGACGCGCCGATTCCGATACAGCGAATAGAAGGAAAGGATGAGCAGCAGGGTCAGTATCGAATCGATCTGCCCCCAGGCGCCGGAGAGGAACATGGCGGCCGGGTTGAGCATGACAAAGATGAACAGGAAATATTGCATGCCCACGCCGAAGCCCTGTTTTTCCGCCGCCTTCATCACAAAGAACGCAATGCCGATATCGGCCAGAATGGCGGGAAGCATATAGCCAAAGAGACCGAAAGTGCCGTAACTGTTGATCTTCAAAAAGCCCTGTACTTTGGATATCAGGCCGATTATGAGCATATAGCCCGGCGGATAGTCGCACCAACCCTCGTACAGCGCGGCCAGGCCCCGCATCGCGACCGTATTGCCCCAGCCTATCCAGCAGGTAATGTCAGTCGGATGCCCCCGGAAAACGACAGTGAGCAGGACGCGCGCCAGCAGGGCAATCAGGAGGCTGCCGCCAAGCAGCGCCCCAAACATCCCCTTATCCCATTTCACGCTGTTGATGCGGCCTATATTCGGCTGTATGCCGACGAGGAATAACATGCCGAAGAGCAGCGTGATCATGATAAACAGGGAGAACACGGCTTGATACCAATGGCTGCTCCGCGTCCTTTCGACCGGCGTGTTCTGCTCCCAGGGTTCCAATAGCTGAAAGTTGGCGTAGCTCTCGCCCGTCTGCTCCAAATTTATATTTCGGAAATACGCCGTGCCGCTGGTCGCCTCGCTGTAGCCACCTAAACGCAGAGCCAGCACGGCCTCCTTCGTATCCGGCCCGGTCATAAAGGCCAATTCCACACGCACCCAATCCAAAGTCCCGGTCCCGCGCCACGAATATACGCAGCTCTTGTCCAACTCGTAATTGTCGATGGACAGCCCCGCGCCGGTACCCTCCACGTTCTCGATGCGCATCTCCGCGGAAAAGACATAGGGCTTATTGGGCTTGACCTTGACGCTTTGCACGACGCGCAGATCGTCCGCCACATCGCTGTGGAGCATGACGACGCCGCCCTCGGTCGCAATCGAAAATTGATTCGCGTACGATTTAACCTGCCAGTCCTTCGGCTGCCCCTGGCCGCCGCCGGACTCCAACCCGGGATTGCGCATGGACGCCGCGGGCGCGCAGGCCGTCATCAGCAACAGAACCAATAAGAGCACGCCAACGCGCGCCAAAGCTTTTCTTTTTCTTTGCATATTACACGCCCTGTACATAAGATAGCTAACTATAACAAACGCGCACCCTTTTTGCAATGGGGCGCGCGAAATAGGAGACGATTAATTTGATTTGGCATATAAATCCCCCGCGTGGTGTTGCGGGGGATATCCAAGCCTATGTTACCGCTAAGTCCCATCCGCCATAATCGAAGCGCTTATGACGCTGAAGAGCTCGGGGCCGTAAATTACGTATACGCCCGGTGCTACGCAGACTTCCAACTCCTCCACAGTTATGTTGAACTCCAGCTCTTCGCTGCCCGTCAGATCGGTTGCAATGTAATACAGGGTTATGAGCGGTAGGCCGTTAGGCGGCGGCACCGCTTTTGAGCGCGCGAGCGCATAGCGGAAGATGCCGTTGTTCGTGTTGTACCAGCCGGCGCCGCTCTCCGAAAATACGCTGCAATCAGTATAATCGCCCAACAGCGCCGAGATTTGCAGTGCGGAGATGCCCTTTTGCGGATCGGCGGCGTCCAGATATATATGCACTAAATATATGCCATAGTTCAGTGTCGGCTCCCAAGTAAAGAGCTCCGTTTCGGCGCGGAAAGAATAATCGTTTCCGCCGCGTGAGGGTTGTTGCTGCCCGCCGCGCCCTCCGTCGCCGAAAGCACCTTGCGGTGCGGGGAATACCGGCATGATCGACGCAAGATAGCGCAAGATGGAAGCGGCATCCGAAGCGGTCAGCGAACCGATAAAATTCACATCCGCCAAGTGCGGTTTGGGAATGCTGTTCGACACCCCCGCCAAATACCGCAGGAGTATAGCCGCATCGGCGGCGGACACGCTGCCATCTCCGTCCGCATCGCCTATGTGTCCCTCGCCGTTATAGACAACGGCCGTGCTCGTTTGGGTGCCGTTCGCGCCGATGCGATAGGCGGTATAGCTGTCCGTGGGCGCAATGCCTTGCAGGGTGGTATCGATATAGGTAACGGTCGTGGCGGTGGAACTGGGCGTGGCCAGCACAATCGGCGTGCTGAAATCCGTTGGAACAGCGACGCCGGGTGCGGGCGTGGCGCGGGTGAACACGACGCTCTCCAATGTGAATAAGGTATCGGTACCCGGTTGGGGATGCTTCCAGCGCAGCTCAATCCCGCCCCCCTGCGGGTTGGAGCCGCTGGCCGCCATGGCATAAGTGAATACCGCGGGTACGGGCGTCGGCGTCGGTGGGTGTGGGTGTGGGTGTGGGTGTTGGTGTCGGCGTCGGCGTCGGCGTCGGGGTGGGCGTCGGCGTTGGCGTGGGTGTCGCAGTCGGGGTTGGGGTTGGAACCGCCACCGCGGTCGTCCTGTCATATGAGTATTGCCTGACGCGCTCAGTCCAATACGAATCGTGGGTCGGTTCATTTAGCTCACCGAATGCACGAACCTGATACTGGTATTGATGCATTTGATTGAGATTCACTGTCGTATCCGTATAACTTGCGCTCGGGTGTTTATCGACAATTCTCTGAAAATCGGTATCACTCGGCCCTTTTCTGTATATTTCATAGTAAATGGGATAATTGATATTTTTCAAAGAAGCACTTGCAGTCCACGTAAGCTGAATGCCATTGACTTGCGGAACAGCCGCAAGATTTGTCGGCATAGAGATTTTGATTTTGTTTGAGGTGTCACAACAGCTAAACAACTCACCGTCAAGGGGGACATCGCAATTGTGTACATATGTTACGTTGCTTTTGTGAGCGGCCTTAAGTCTGACCAATTTATAGCCGTCTGTAAATTTCTTGGTCAATTGACTGAGCGCGATAGTGCCTGCCGGGCCATTGCTGTATCGCGTGTCACGTTCATGCTCGCTCCTTTCCCGCTTGCGTTGGTACTCGCTTAGCAGCCGCAAAATGATTCGCTCCATCTGCTTGGCATCCACGTTCTTCTTAAAGAATTGGCGGAGGTCGTCTACCTTGAATTTGAGTTGTTCTTTTTCGTTCGCCTTTTCCTCGGTCATGACGGAGAAAATCCCGTCCACGTCAAGCCGTCCCTCGGCGGACAATTTCCGCATTCGTTGGCATTGGGATAGGTTGGGCGTTCTGTCCTCGCTCTGCATGGTTTCAAGCAGGTCAGCCTGTTCCTTTTTCGGCAGGTACGACAACTCCACCGCAGGGGAAAGGGCGATTTTTCCCTCGTCCACCATCTGCAATATCTCCGGCATTAACTCGGTCAATCGGATATACCGCTGGACTTGCCGTCCGCTTTCGCTCTGTGAGATTTCATCCCTTGACTTGTGGACAGGTTGTCCACGGGTGGACGAGTTGTCCAAGTCTGTGCGTTCGCCCTGCTTTTTAACTGCGTCCAGTTTCATCTTGAAGGCAAAAGCCTTTTCAGACGGTAAGATATGCTCCCTGTGTAGGTTTGAATCCACAAGGGCGATGATTGCGTCCGTGTCGTCCAAGTCGCAAATATAAACGGGGACTTTATCCATCCCCGCCAGTTCAGCCGCCGCCCTCCTGCGGTGTCCTGATATGATTTCATAGCCGCCGCTTGCAAGCGGTCGAACCATGAGGGGCTGCATAACCCCAAATTCACGGACGCTGTCTTGCAGTTCAATATCTTCCCTCATCGCAAAAGGGTTATCGGGACGAGGGTGCAGTTCCCCGATGAGAATGTTTTTGAGCGTTACTTTCATTATCTAATACTCATCTCAAATTAAAACATAGACAATATCCATTCTCTACCCGTGATGCTCCTAACGGTATCTTTGCGGAGGGAGCGAATGGTCTTGCATAATCGCTCCATCACCTTTTCAAGGCTGG
>WREI01000078.1 GCA_009779405.1 Clostridiales bacterium | reverse complement strand
TTGTGTACGGAAGTGTTGCGAGAGTTTCTATGTTTTGTGAGGGGCGCTTGAGCGTGGAAGAGGGGGGCTAAAATACGAATAAAAATTATCTTAAATACCCCCCCCCCCCCCCCCCCCATTTCTCTCCGCTGTAATCCCACTGTATAACTCGGAGAAATTCCTGCACCTATGCGATAAGTATATGGTTTCAAGTGTACTTGCGCAGGATTTTAGTGATTTTGAGCTTATCCTCGTGGATGACGGCTCAACGGACGGCACGCAGGCTATCTGCGAAGAACTGGCGCGGGAGGATGTGCGGATTCGGTATATTCGTATGCCGCAGAACGCGGGCGCTTCTGTCGCGCGGAACACCGGACTGGATGCGGCACGAGGGAAATATGTTTGGTTCGGCGATAGCGATGACCGTATTGCGCAGGGGATGTTTGAGAAAATGATCGGCTGCGCGCGTGAGCATAATGTCGATATTATCACGTGTAATATGTGTGTGTTGCACGGAGACAAGCGTTCCGATCTGATAACCCGCCTGCCTTACGAGACATTGCTGGACAGGGAATTCATAAGTTCCACCGTTATTCCCGCGATGATCGGCGTGGATGAGGATACTTCCCGCTCCATCCAAGGGCATTGGCGCAGTATTTATCGGCGTGATCTTCTGCGCGAGAATGAAGTCAGGTATCCGGAGGATAGGCGGGTCTGGGAAGATCATATTTTTATTGTATCCGCGCTCCGCTTTGCGCAGAGTTTGTATTTGGTTCGTGATTTCTTTTATCACTATGTTAAGCGCAGTGGTTCTTTGCTTTCTCAATACAGACCGCAGCAATTTGATTGGGCCTTGTTGATTATACAGGATTACAAAGCTTGGCTCGGCAACTCCTATGATTTGGATGGACCCGCACGTATACGCAAAAACATCGCGGCAGCCGTGGGGGAAATTTCGGAGCTTATTTTTACCCATGAGAGGGATGCAGACGTAGACAAAAAGTCTGAATTGATGAAAATCCTCACGCATCCCGAAGTGAAACGCTGGTACGGCATCGCCACTGGATTGTCCGGCACATCCGCGCACGTGCAGAAAGCCATGAACGCGGGAAAACCGGAGAGGGCATATCGCATTCTTAATGTTGCGTTCACGCCTGCGCGGATACGGCGGCTGGTGAAAAATGTGCTGTGTAAAATGAAATTGTACGGATAAGAACTGTTTGGAAACTTAGCGAAAGTACTGATACAGCGTGCAGGGCATGCCGCCGTTGCTGAGTTTGCGGCGCTTGTCCGCGCGCTTGCCGTAGACCTTTTCAAAGTTGCGGTGCGCCGAGAGGATATTGGCCTGATAGGTGTCTGCGCGGTCGAAGATTGTGCGCAGGGTTCTGTACAGGTTATCGACTTCCTGCGCGCTGAGCAGGCGTTCGCCATAGGGCGGGTTGCAGACGATGACGCCCGAACTTCGCGGCAGGGCCAGGTCTTTCACGTCGCGCAGAGCCCATTTGGCCATGATGGCCACCTTTTTCGCGTGGATTTTGCAGAGGGCGATGCTGCGCTCGTCTATATCGCTACCCTCTATTTCGTATGGTTCCGATGAAACGCTGTCCCGCGCGTCTGCGCGGGCGCTCTCCCAGATGCCGCGCGGCAGAAAATGCAGGTCTTCGGCGGCAAAGGACCGATTGAGACCGGGCGCGATGCGCTTTGCGATCATCGCGGCCTCGATGGGCATGGTGCCGCTGCCGCACATGGGGTCGCAGAGGGTGCGGGTCTTATGGAACTGCGAGAGCATGACGATGCCCGCGCCGAGGGTTTCGGAAAGCGGCGCGGCGACATTGTAGGTGCGATAGCCCCGTCGCGAGAGACCCGCGCCGCAGCAGTCTATGGCGAGGGTCACGTTATCTTTCAGAATGCCGACCTCGATGATAATCTCCTTGCCCGTTTCGGGCAGAATGGTCGTTTGATAGGCCGCTTTCAGGTTTTCCACGATGGCTTTTTTGACGATGCTCTGGCAGTCGGATACGGAGAAGAGTTTGCTCTTGGCGGACTTGCCGTTGACGTGGATATTGGAATTGCGCAACAGATACTCCTTCCACTGCAGAGCCTTGGTGTTTTCAAAGAGCGCGTCGAAGTCGGTCGCCGCAAACTCGCCGACGATCAGGAGCACCCGTTCGGCTGTGCGAAGCCAGAGCAAGGCGCGGGCCAACAGGCTTGCATCGCCTTCGAAATAGACGCGGGCATCATAGGCCATGACTTCCGATGCGTTCAGCTGTTTCAGCTGCATGGCGACCGTGCTTTCCAAGCCCATTTTGCAGGTTGCGATATATCTCATTCTTCTTCACCCTTCCGCTTGTCTATCTTGTCTTCCAGCAGCCGCATCAGTTTTTTCATGGCGTTGTTCAGGCGCGCGGGCGAAACCGTGTAATATTCGCAGATGCTGTCTATGGTCCTTATATCGTCCCCGCCCAAGATGGCGTTTGCCGCCCAGCAGAGGAAGGCGGCGGCCAGCGCATCCTCCTGCGCCATTGTGATCCGGGGATACCTGTCCTCCAATAGCGAGAGATACAGGATGCAGACCTGCGCGGCGACCTCGCAAACCTCTTTGGGGAAGACGTCCTCCTCCCCCGCCCTCTCGATGCGATCCAAAATGCAGGCATAGCTCGTCGGCAGGTTTTCGGGCAACACCGTTTCGCGCAGGGTGCCTGTCTGCCAGCGGCCCTGGATATACATGCGCACCGGAACGATCGGCGCCTTTTCCCGCAGGGCGCGCAGGGCATGGGCCTTGTCCATATCGCTCTGATCCATACGCAACATAAAGAGACGCAGGATATGCTCGGCTTCCCAGCCCTCCATCCGCGAGAGGAGCTGGAACAGCGGAATCTTGTGCGTCACAAAGGCAGATTGCAGCGCCCAGCGGACGAGGTCGCGGAATTCGCGCTCGCTGTCCCATTTCTCCTGAAAGGCATCCATGCGCGTGCCGTTCATGCTTTCAAAGAGACGCAGGCGGCGCATGGCTTCTCGGATCGGAACCTCATAGCCCGGCGACCAGTCGCGGCTGTCGCTCGGATAGTCATCTCTCTGCAGGGCCTCTAAATAATAGGAAGCGATGTTGTCGTGCACGTCGACCGCCAACAGGGTTCTGTAAATCTCGGCGGCGGCTTCCCGCTCACCGCTGCCTGCGCTGAGCCGCGCGCGCATATGCAGCGCGATGGGGTCATAGGGGGCATAGAGTTCCAATTTATCGAGATATTTGCGCGCCAAGGCCGCATCGTCCAACTCCAGATGGATGGCCGCCAGCGCGCGCAAATCCTGGGGACCCATGATATACGCGTCCTTGACGCGGGCAACATCCTCCCGCGCCTGCTCGGTCTCCCCGCGGGAGATGTGGAGCAGGGCCTGCAGGCAGATGGCACGGACACAGTTCTTGTCCTTTTTCAGAATGCGGAATATGCGCTGCTCTGCTTCCGCCGTCTTTTGCGCAGAAAACTCCGCCTGCGCGATATAGAAGGCGAGATATTGGGAATCGGGGTATTCCTTTTCCAACTCCAAGAGCGCCCCAAGGCACTCTTGCCCCTCCTGATCGCCCATCGCGCGCGCGGCGCGTATGCGCGGGATCAAGTCCAGCTCGGCGACGCTCTTTACATCGCTCTGCATCAGCAGATTGCGGGTATCCTCCAAATAATCCAAGCTGTCGTTTGCCTCCTCGGGGAAGGAACAGTCTTCGCCATACTCCAAATATTCCTCCAGACAGCACTTCGCTTCCTCGTATTCCTCCAGTGCCATATAATTGCAGGCGAGCCCAAAGAGCGCGTCCGCGGGCATCTCCTCGAAGGTCGGCGAGGCCAATAGGATGCAGAGACTGTCCTCAAAACGGTGGAAGCGGTTCAGAAGCTCGGCCAGCGACAGGCCTATCTCCGGGTCGTTCGGCTCCAGCTCAAAGGCCTTGCGGCAGGCTTCGATGGCGCGTGGATAATCCTCCGCGTCGAGATAGCGTTCGCTACGATTCATATAAAAATCCGCGTTCTGCGAGAAAGGCAGGATGATGCCCCTATCCTCGGTTTTCTTCTTTCTACCCATTGCCTCCCTCTTTCCTGCAAACAAATTGCACGCGTTCCGTTTCCGCCCCCGGCGCTTCGCTTGTAAACGCGGCATAGGCTCTTATGTCAACAAAGCCGCAGGCCAACAGCGCGGTCTCGATCTCCCCCTGCGTGAACGCGTGTTGGACCTGCACTTCGTCATAGCGTCTATATACTTCCCCCTCCCGCGCGAAGACGCTCAGGGTCAGTTCGCAGTCGCGTGCAGCCGGGTCATAACTATTATACCACAGATAGGTGTAGTCGTCGTTGTCCTCGAAATATTGTTTATCGCTTAGGATATGTGCCAGCTTATAGACGGAGGAGAGGTCGAAGACCAGCAGACCGCCGGGTTTCAGCGCCTGCCAAGCCGCGCGAAGGAAGGCGGACAGATCTGATTTGCCGCGCAGATAATTCACCCCATCGCAGGCGCAGACGATGGCGTCGACGGGCTTGTGCAGGCGGAGTTTGCGCATATCCTGTTGCACAAAGGGGATGCAGCGGCCCAAAGCACGCGCCTTTTCCTGCGCGATAAAGAGCATCTCTTCGGAGAGATCCGAGCCTGTCATTGCATAGCCCAATTGCGCCAGGCGCAGTGTGATATTGCCCGTGCCGCAGGCACAGTCGAGTACGGTTTTGCTCTTGCATTCGCGCAGAAAGCTGTCTATATAGGATGCCCACGCGTCATAGTCGACGTCGTGCATCATGCGGTCGTAATCCTTTGCGAAGTCCTTGTATGCCATCTATACTTCCATTTCCGCCGCCAGTTCTATCAGGCGCGCCAGGCGGTGGTTCATGCCGCTCTTGCCTATCCCCTCTATCAGCGCCAGCTCGGGCAGCGTGGCATAGGGGTTCTCTAAGCGTAGGGCGGCGGCGGTACGCAGGGACGCCGGAAGCGTATGCAGACCGCGCTGCTTTTGGATGGTCTGGATCGCATAGACCTGACGCGCGGCGG
Organism: Clostridiales bacterium; assembly: GCA_009779405.1. Lineage (GTDB taxonomy): Bacteria > Bacillota > Clostridia > Christensenellales > CAG-138 > WRCT01. The sequence goes on along the minus strand of WREI01000078.1, from coordinate 5,101 downwards.
CGGTCAGCGCCTTATCCGCGTTGGCGGCATCGCAGTTTTCGCGGCGATTCTCGTTGTTGCGCAGGGTCTTCTCCGCTTTGGTGTTGTATATCTCAAAAACCCCCGCGCTATAACCGAGGAGGGCCAAAAGGCCCGCTACATTGTCCGCGTCGTTCAAATAGAGCAGGGCCTGTTCGCGCCGTTCGGTTATGGCCGCAGAAAGGCCATTGGCTTGCAGCATTTGCAGGGCGGCGGCGGCGGCGGCTTCCGAACGGAAGAGTATCTCCGCGCGGTATACGCTGTTCGGGTTGCCGCAGACGCCGCTGCCCAGAAAGCAGCCCTGCAAGAAGGATTTTTGCCCGGCGGCGGACAATCCTTCCCCCATCCCGCGCAGGCGCAGACTGCCCTCCGCATCCCGCGTGGCGAGACCGCTCTCTTCCAAGAGGGGATATATGCCCTCGCCCGTTAGGGCAACGCGATAGAGTGGTGTCTTGCGCCACGCCGTATGCCGCAGTTCCGTCTGGGTATCGGTTTGATAGAACTGCGCCGCATACTTTGCGATATAATTCGCAAGCGCTTCCAGCTCGGTCTTATAGACCAAAAATGGGCTGCTGCCTATGCGTATCCCGCCGCAGGTATAGGTCAGCCCCGCAAACAGTAAGGCCGCGCTCCGCCTGTTCCGCACGGGCTTGCGCAGGATTTCTTCTTTTATTTTGGTGGAGAAGCTGGGCATGGGGCTCCTTTTCAGTCAGTGGGCAGTGCGTCTTTGCTTCTGATAACGGATAGACAGCGGCAAATGATTGATGCGCAACCACTACTGCCTGCTGCCTATTGTCTCAAACCGCCGCTCAATCTGCTCCGCCTCCTGCCGCAGGTCGCGGTGGAAGATGCGCACGGTTTGGCCGTGGTTGCGGAAGCGGCGTGCCATTTCTTCGGTGGCGGCGACGGAGCGGTGACGCCCGCCCGTGCAGCCGAAGGCTACGCGCAGGAGATGCTTGTCCTGAGTTTGGTAATGCGGGAGGAGGTCGTGGAGGAGCTCTTCCGCTTTATTCAGGAAGGTTTCCATATAGGGCTGGGTCATCACGAAGTCGCGCACGGGTGCGTCGAGACCGGAGAGGGGACGCAGGGCGGGGATATAGAAGGGGTTCTCCACAAAACGTGTGTCGAGGACGATATCCGCGTCGACGGGTACGCCGCGCTTATAGCCGAAGCTCGAGAGCATCAGAATCATGCCCTGCGCCGCGCCCTGCGTGAAAATAGCGGCGATTTGCTTTTGCAGATCGCGTATCTCCATGTCGGAGCTGTCGATATAATAGTCCGCGCGGTTGCGCATGCCCTGCAAGTAAATGTGCTCGTTGGCAACGCCCGAGGCCGCCTCCCCCGCCGCGCCAAGCGGATGGGGCCGCCTGCTCTCGTTATAGCGCTTGCGCAACACGTCGTCCCGCGCGTCGATAAAGAGGACTTCATAATCGTTGTCCGCCGCGTCGAGGGCGTCCAACACCTCGTCCGGGCTGCGGGACAGCAGACTTTCGCGACTGTCTATCGTGACCGCCGCGCGCGCGATGGGGGGCTTGGCCGCCCTGCACATGCGCACAAAGGACGCGAGCATCGGCGAGGGCAGGTTGTCCACACAGAAGAATCCGTTTTCCTCCAGGGCTTTGAGCGTGAGGGATTTGCCTGCGCCGCTCATGCCGCTGACAATTAAGAGATACATGTCCCATCCTCCGTCAATCGTTTGATTTCACAGTGGAGGGAGACGCCTTTGCGTGCTGCCACCGTGTTTTGGATATACGCTATCAGCGCGGAGACCTCCGCCTGCGTGGCATTGCCCGCGTTGATGATAAAACCCGCGTGCTTTTCCGACACTTGCGCGCCGCCTATGCTGTACCCTTTTAGGCCGCATTCCTCGATCAGCTGCCCCGCGAAGAGCCCCGGCGGGCGTTTGAACACGCTGCCCGCGGAGGGATATTCCAGGGGCTGCTTCTCCTTGCGCGCTTGCAGGCATTCGCGCATGACCCGCTCCGCCGACCCGTCGTCGGGTTGCAATTGCAACTCCGCCTGTAGAACTATGCAGTCGGGATAGGAAAAGCGACTGTGGCGATAGCCCATATCCCCGTCCGATACGGGTACCCAGCGCATTTGCCCGTCTTTTAAGATAAATACACTGCGCAATACCTGTTTGATCTCGCCGCCATAGGCGCCCGCGTTCATGGCGACGGCGCCGCCGACGCTGCCCGGTATGCCCGCCAACCGCTCCAAGCCCATCAGACCCGCTTCCACACTCTTGCGGCAGAGCTCCGAGAGCGGGGTGAACGCACAGCAGAGTATGCGCGTGCCGATGATCTCGACGGGCGCGAGGGGGGTATCGAGACGCAGGATCAGGCCGCGGAAGCCGCCGTCCGACGCCAATATATTGCTGCCCCGCCCCAGCACGAACACGGGCAGCTTTGCTTCCGTGCAGACACGCAGGGCGTCGGCAATATTGCCATAGCTGCGCGGGCGCAGAACATAGTCCGCCGAGCCGCCTATGCGAAAACTGGTCAGTGCGGAGAGCGGCAGATCCGTTGCCGCGCCGAGGGCCATGAGTTTCATATTCATGCTGACAGTATACCAAGCTTAGGGCAGTAAAACAAGACGCAGACGCTCTTCAAATCGCGCGGCCGCAAAAGAATCGCCCGCAACGGCCGGGGCGGCGTCGGTTATGAGCGCGGAGAGGTGCGCGTTCCACAAGAAGGGGTCGACAGTTTGGACGGTTGCATAGCTTTTGTCGATCTCATGCAGGGCCGACAGGGCATAGACCAACTTCGCGTCCGCGCGCACGGAGAAGACGCCGAGCGGCGCGAGGGCGGTCTGTGCCTGTTCCTCCAAGAGCCACGCGAAGAATTTTTCGAGGGCAGCCTGTTTCTCCGCGTCCGTATGCCGCAGGACGCCTGCATAGCAGACCGTTGCCGTGAAGTTGTCCGGGCAGCTGATGCTGCCCTCATATATCAACGCGCTGCGCAGGAGCCGCCCATATTCCCCCAAGTCCAGATAGGCCTGCGCGGCCTTGCCCTCGGCGAAGGAGGATGCGGGAAGCAATGCGCCGCTGAGCCGCAGCCGCGCCGCGGAGAGCGCATCTATCTCCAACTCCCCCGTCTGCAACGCTGCCTGCAATTCGGTCTCGGCGAATTCCATGCCCCGCACCAGCACGCTCGCCGAAAAGAAATATGGGACGGCACGGGGGTTTGCCCGCAGTGCCCGCAGGCCCGGGCGCAGTTCGGGCTGGGGCAGCGAGAGAGCGGAGAGTTCATCTTCCGCCACCTGCCCCGCGAAGAAGGAGAGCGCGTCGGGCAGGCGTCCGTTTGCCACGCGCTCGGCATATTCCAACGGGTCCATGCCGATCACCTGAATGTGAATGCCCCGGTTTTTCTTCATAAAGGCCTCGGCCTGCGTTTGCAGATAGTAGGTTACCGAGCCCTGATAACTGCGCGCGGAGACGATGTGATAGAGCGTGACGGAACCTTCCCATTCGGGCAGCTTTTGCTGAAAGATGCTGCTGTAAAAATCGTTTTGCAGGCTGCGCGCCAATACACCCGGCATCAGCGCGAGATACAGTACCAATAATACGCATAGCAAAGCGCGGGGCAGGAGCTTTCGTTTCATAGCCAAGGCTATGCGACAAAACAAGCGGCGATGCGGCAAAGCTTGTCCGTCTTTGCAGTCTTACATGGGTGTATTATAGGCAGACAGAGTATGTATGGGAGGGCAAGATATGGAACTACGCGCGGCGCGGCGCGGGGCGCGGCTGACGGTGCAGCTGGTCGGGGAACTGGATCACCACAGCGCGGAACGCGTACGCAGTAATCTGGATCATATGCTTCGCGACAGGACGATCATGGAACTGCATTTGGATATGCGAGGCGTCTCGTTTATGGACAGCTCGGGACTGGGTGTCGTGTTCGGACGTTATAAGACTCTGCGCGCGCGGAACGGGAAGGTCATTTTATCCAATGTGTCACCCTTTGTGGATCGCGTGTTCCGCATGTCGGGTGTTTATAAACTTTGCGAACGGATATAGGGGGATTTTCAACCATGCAGAGAAACAGAATGGAATTGCGATTTGTGAGCCTAAGCCAGAACGAGAGCTTTGCGCGCGCGGCCGCGGCGGCCTTTGCGGCACAGCTCAACCCCACGATTGAGGAACTGGCCGATATACGCACCGCCGTCTCCGAGGCCGTGACCAACGCCATCGTGCACGGTTATGACAGTCGCACGGAAGGGATCGTGACGCTGATTTGCGAGATCAGCGGCGACAGTTTTACCGCGAAGATTTCGGATATGGGCTGTGGCATCGCCGATATTGTGCAGGCCCGCCAGCCCCTCTATACCAGCAAGCCCGAACAGGAGCGCTCCGGCATGGGCTTCGCGGTGATGGAGGCCTTTATGGAGGAAGTGGAGGTGCAGAGCGCGCCGGGGCGCGGGACGACTGTCACCCTGCGCAAGCGCATCACGAGGTAGCGCCTTGCTGACCGGCTTTGCCGAGCGCATAATAGCGGCGCAGGGTGGGGACGCCCGCACCGAACAGGCGCTGATACAGGAGAATATGCCGCTGGTCACCGCGCTCTCGCGGCGCTTTTTGGGGCGCGGTGCGGCGTTTGAGGACTTGGTGCAGCTGGGTTCGCTCGGTTTATTAAAGGCCGTGCGCCGCTTTGACGTCACATTGAACTTGTGTTTTTCCACCTATGCGGTACCGCTGATTTTGGGCGAGATACGCCGCTTTCTGCGGGATGATGGGCTGGTAAAGATTTCGCGAAGTACGAAACAGTTGGCCGCGCAGGCGGCGTTGTTTGCCGAATTGGATTTGCCCATCGACGCGCTGGCCGAAAAATTGGGCTGCTCGCCGGAGGACGCGGCGTTTGCGCTCTCGGCCCGCCAGAGCGTGTTGTCATTAGATGAACCGATGGGCGAAGACGGCGGCACGCTGGCGGAGACCCTGGGCGGCGAGGAGACGGAGACGGGGGCCGTCAACCGTATGCTGGTGGCGGACTTGCTTGCGTCCTTGCCCGAACGGGAGCGCAAGATATTACGGATGCGCTATTTTGAATACCGCACGCAACAGGAGATAGCCGATCAGTTGGGGGTT
>WREI01000077.1 GCA_009779405.1 Clostridiales bacterium | reverse complement strand
CCTTTTCTTGACCCATTCCTGCCACCTCCGTTGCTTTTCGTCTTGCAACTTACAGTGTATCGGATTCCGCTGCGCATGGGTCGCTTTTTATTTCTCTTTGGGCAGTTTATTTTACAACTTGCCAGTATATGGTAATCATATGATAGCCCCGTGATGGTTTGTGCATTGTCGTCACTTTTGGAAACTTATCATTGAGAGGTGACGACAATGGCTACCAAACATACGAGAACTTTGCAGATAATCGGCCTGAATATCGCTTATTACAGAAAGTCCAAAGGTTGGACCCAACTCAATTTAGCGGAAAAGGCAAACATTAGCCGCACATTTATGGGGCATATCGAGGCTGCCAATATGTCTGTTGGTATGACATTGGAAACTTTGCTGGATATAGCCGCGGCATTGGAAATCGAGCCGCATAAGCTGTTGGAAATACGCGCATAAAGGGTAGGGGCAACCCTTGTGGTTTCCCTTACATGTTATGATTCGGACAGTCAGGACAGCACCCGTAGGGATCAATGCGGCAATGCTAATGCGCGACACACAATGAAGGTTGAGATGCTTGCGGCATCTCTTTGATAAAAAGGATATTGTACAATCAATAGAGAAACGCCTTGGCGTTTCCACCAACATTGAACATTGAACATTGCGCGTTGCGCATTGCTGCATTCTTTCCGACAGTTTTGACAGTTTTGACAGTTATTTCGATATAGTGAAAGAACATGTTCAACCAAAAAACAAGAAAATACCAAACAAAGCGCTTGCAAAATAAAAACCGGAGGGATATACTATATAATAAGTAAACGGATGGCAAATGAGTACCATGCAAATCCTTTTTGCAGAGAGCCGCGCGGTGCTGGGAGCGCGGTAAAAGCTTGCTTGGGAATACCGCTTTGCCCGCTGCCAATTGAAAATTGGCAGGTATGTTCGTTTCCTTGCCGCCAAGAGAACAAAGCAGGGTGGAACCGCGTGTCACTACGCCCCTGCAAGCCCATAGCGTGGGTTTGCGGGGCTTTTTATTTTCATTAACCAAAAGGAGTACGACCATGAACATCACCTTTCCCGACGGATCCGTGCGCGTCTACGCAAGCGGCGCGACGGCGCTCGACATCGCGAACGACATTTCCCCCCGCCTTGCCAAAGCCACGCTCTGCGCCATCGTCAACGGCGACGTTTGCGACGCGGGCATGCCGATTTATGAGGACGCGGAGCTCCGCTTCTGCAGCTTTGATGACGCGGAGGGGCGTTTTGCCTATCGCCATACCGCGGCGCACATGCTGGCACAGGCCGTGAAGCGGCTGTTTCCGGGCGTCAAGCTGGCCATAGGCCCGGCGATTGAAAACGGGTTCTATTATGATTTCGACGCCGAACAGGCCTTCACGGCGGAGGATTTGAAGCGCATTGAAAAGGAGATGGAGAAGATTGCGGGCGAAAACCTGAAGCTCGAACGCTACACCCTGCCCCGCGCCGACGCGCTGGTGAAGGCGATGGCATCGGGCGAGAAATATAAGCAGGAGCTGATACGCGACCTGCCGCAAGACGCGGTCATCTCCTTCTATCGGCAGGGCGAGTTCACCGACCTCTGCGCGGGGCCGCACGTTGTCTCCACAGGCAAGGTCAAAAACATCAAGCTGATGAGCGTGACGGGCGCGTATTGGCGCGGAAGCGAGAAAAATAAGATGCTCCAGCGCATCTATGGCACGGCCTTCTCGACGCGCGCCGATCTGGATGCTTATCTGGTGCAGCTCGAAGAAGCCAAAAAGCGCGACCACAACCGCTTGGGCCGTGAGCTGGAACTATTCACGACCGTGGACGTCATCGGCCAGGGTCTGCCCATACTCCTGCCCAAGGGCGCGCGCGTGCTGCAAATTTTGCAGCGTTTTGTGGAGGACGAGGAGCAGCGGCGCGGCTATATGCTGACCAAGACGCCGCTCTTCGCCAAGCGCGACCTCTACAAAATCTCTGGCCATTGGGATCATTACCGTGACGGCATGTTCATTATGGGCGACGCGAACGACGAGGAAGCGACGGACGTGTTCGCATTGCGGCCCATGACCTGCCCCTTCCAATTCATGGCCTATAACAACCGCCCGCGCAGTTATCGCGACCTGCCCCTGCGCTATAACGAGACGTCCACGCTGTTCCGCAACGAGTCCAGCGGCGAGATGCACGGCCTCATTCGCGTACGCCAATTTACGCTCTCCGAGGGGCATATCGCCTGCCGCCCCGACCAAATGGAGACCGAGTTCCGCGCTTGTCTCGACTTGGCAAACTTTATGCTGGAGACCATCGGCTTGTCCGAGGATGTGAAATACCGCTTCTCCAAATGGGACGAGAACGATACGGAGAAGTATATAGGCAACAAGGAGGACTGGGAAAACGCGCAGAACCAAATGCGCGAAATCTTATTGAACACGGGCATACAATTCGTGGAAGCGGACGGCGAGGCGGCCTTCTACGGGCCGAAATTAGATATCCAAATCAAAAACGTCCACGGCAAGGAGGACACGCTGATCACCATACAGGTGGACTTCCAGCTGGCGGAGCGCTTCCAGATGCAATATATGGACGCGGACGGCGAGAAGAAATACCCCGTCGTCATCCATCGCAGCAGCATAGGCTGCTATGAGCGCACCCTGGCCCTGCTGATTGAGAAATACGCCGGGGCCTTCCCCGCTTGGCTCGCGCCCGTCCAGGTGAAGGTGCTGCCCATCACCGACCGCACGGCCGAGCGTGCCACAGAAGTCACGGACGCCCTCCTGCGTGCCGGATTCCGCGCCGAATCCGACCTGCGCAACGAAAAGATAGGCTTCAAAATCCGCGAAGCGCAGGTGCAGAAGGTGCCCTACATGGTTATACTCGGCGATAAGGAAGCGGAGGAAGGCGTCATCGCCCTGCGCTCCCGCAAGGACGGGGATTTGGGGGCTATGGATTTGGATACGTTTATTGCGAAACTGACGGAGGAAGTGGAGACGCGGGCGAGGTAGCCTACCGGCACGATGAAAGGGGATAGTTGATATGGCAGGAAACCAGAATTTGCACATGTCGCGCTCGGATAAAGCCGATGAGTTTTATACGCAGTTATCGCTTGTTGAAAGCGAACTCAGGCACTACAAGGCACATTTCAAGGGCAAAGTTGTCTTGTGCAATTGTGACGACCCCTTTGAAAGCAACTTCTTCAAGTATTTCGCTTTGAATTTCAATTCGTTGGGCTTGAAAAAGCTGATTGCAACCTGTTATGCAACATCGCCGATCTTGTATACCCAGCTAAATCTTTTCGGTGATGAAATCGTTACGGGCAAGGCGGAAAGCAAAAGGAAACCGTATAAAATCGAAATAAGCGAAGTCACGGATGAAAACAAGGACGGGCGCGTAGATCTTGCGGATGTGGAATATCTTCTAAGGAACCGTAAAAACACTTTAACGCTTTTGCAGGGCGATGGTGATTTTCGCTCCGCCGAATGCATCGAACTGTTGAGACAAGCGGATATTGTTGTCACGAACCCGCCGTTTTCGCTGTTTCGTGAATATATGGCGCAACTTATTGATTATGAGAAATCGTTTATCATAATCGGGAATCAAAATGCGATAACATACCGCGAAATATTGCCCCTCATCTGTGATAACAAAGTATGGTTGGGCTATAAGAGCGGTCATTTTTGGTTTATGGTGCCGGACACATATGAAGAGAAAGCGACAGACTTCAAGATAGACGGTAATGGGCAAAAGTGGCGGCGAATGGGCAATATATGCTGGTTCACCAACCTTGATATAGAAAAGCGTCACGAAGATATGACATTGTTTAGGATGTATTCGCCTGACCTCTACCCTAAGTATGATAATTATGATGCAATAGAGGTTAGCAGAACCGCCGATATTCCTTGTGATTATTATGGTATAATGGGTGTACCGATAACCTTTGCAGACAAGTACAATCCTGATCAATTTGAGTTTTTCGGATTTGATAAGGAATTTACGACCGATGGCGGTAGATTTAAGCTAACAGAAAGCGGAAAACAACGCACTCTGTATGCAAGAATGGTTATTCGGCGCAAACAAAATGAAAGCGGGGCGACCAAATGAAAATCAAACTACAAGAAACACCCGTCCGCGAGATTTTTGAGGGTTACAGAGACAGCGCGGAAAACGGCGTCGTCGGTTATGGCGGGCGTTTGAATATTCGTCCCGCCTTTCAACGAGAGTATATCTACAAAGACAAGCAGCGCGATGAAGTGATCCGCACGGTTCAAAAGGATTTTCCGCTCAATGTGATGTATTGGGTGCTGGGCGACGACGGCAATTATGAAGTGCTTGACGGACAGCAGCGCACCATCAGCATTTGCCAGTACGTCAACGGCGATTATTGCATAGATCACAGGTATTTCGATGGAGGATTAACTGATGACGAGCGCGAACAGATTTTAGATTACCGCCTTATGGTGTATATTTGCGAGGGAACGGACAGGGAGAAATTGGACTGGTTTGAGATTGTGAATATGGTGGGTGAACAACTCACCGCGCAGGAACGCCGCAACGCCGTTTATACGGGCGAATGGCTGACCGAAGCAAAGAAGTATTTTAGTAGAAACGGTTGTCCTGCCTATGCCATAGCAAGCGATTATATGAAGGGCTCACCGATACGGCAAGAATACCTTGAGACTGCCTTGCGTTGGATAACGGCGCGTGACGGCAAGGACATCAGGGATTATATGGGGGAACATCAACCCGATACAAATTGCAATGAATTGTGGCTGTATTTCCAGACGGTTATAAATTGGGTAAGGGCGACCTTCCCGAAATACCGCAAGGAAATGAAGGGGCTTGATTGGGGCATCTTCTACAACAAGTACGGCGCAGGCAACTGTGACCCGAAGCAACTTGAAGTGCGAATTGTTGAGCTAATGGAAGATGATGATGTAACCAGAAATGCAGGCGTGTATGAATATCTGCTTGGCGGCGAAGAAAAGCATTTGAGCATTCGCGCCTTTACCTCCAAAATGGCGCGGGCAGCATATGAGCGGCAAAAAGGCATTTGCCCGAAATGCGGAAAGCATTTTGCAATCGACGACATGCAAGCCGATCACATAACTCCATGAAGCAGGGGCGGCAAGACAGTCCCGGAAAATTGCCAAATGCTTTGCGCCGATTGCAATAGACGTAAGAGTAATATTTGAGAGACAACGGATGCGGACAAAGGAAGAATACTATCAACAGATTCTCGAAAACCGAAAGCTGGCTGCCGACCCGCAGCTGACAAGTTGCCCCTGCCCAAATCCGTTGTGCGATTGGCACGGCAAATGCAAGGAGTGCGTCGCGCTGCACAGGTATCATGGTGATCATATTCCCGTGTGCCTGCAACCGATCATAGCCGATAAGATTAAGGCGTTGGCAGGGGTTGCAGAATTACGCGCTGAGAAAAAAGAACCAACACCCTTAGAGTATCGGCATTATGTACAGGAATGTGATGGAAACGGCAGACAACTTTGAATTTGACACGAAAGGAACCTGCGATGGATCTGCACGACTTTGCCGACATAGCGATGAATTATGACCTCTATCTGCCGGAGGTGACGAAGGGTTCGTATTATCTCGACGGATTTGAAACCTTCCACATGGCGCTCGCCGAAGAATACGGCAAGAGCGGCATACTCGACATTGCCTGCGGCACGGGCGCGCTGACGCTTCCGCTTGCAAGGGCGGGCTATGACGTGACGGCGCTGGATCTATCCGCACCCATGGTGGAAATCACGCGAAAGAAGCTGGAAGGCGAAGCCCTGCAAGCGCAATTGCTCGTTTCCAATATGGCCGATTTTCAGATAGAGCGGAAATTTTCACTCGCCATCATCGCCCGCAGCGGCTTCATGCACCTGTTGACGGCGGCGGAGCAGCGGCAGACACTTCTAAACATCCGCGCACACCTCACGGACGGCGGCGCGCTGACCTTCAACCATTTTCAGCCGCATCCCGTGATACAGGCGCAGCAAATGCAGGCCGGGCCGGATGAATATCGCTTCCGCGCGGAATATACAAACTGCGAAGGGAAACGGGAGCGCATTTCGGAAGCGCACTGCTACGACCATATCACGCAAGTTATGCGCGGCAGCTGGAAGTTTGAAACGCCGGATGACGCGGGAAATGTCACCACCACGCGCATACGCCCGCAAGCGATGCGCCACACCTATCGGCAGGAGATGGAATATCTGCTGGAACTCTGCGGATATGAGATCGTAGCCGTATATAACAATTATCTTTGCGATGCGGCGTGGGATAATTTTATTTGGGTGGTGCGAAAATGCCCTGTTTCGGGATTGGCATGAAAAGAGCGTGCTTTGAACTTGCAAATTTTCTGTGATTCCCGATTTTCAAGCGTTTTTTGGGCTTGCAAGCATTGTTTTCTTGTGCTATAATGCCCTGCGTTCATAAAATGCAGTAGTATGTGTTCACGCGGAACACAGCATGTTTGGAGAAATTTGGAGGAAATAAAATGACCACTTTGGTGTTGGCGGTGCAAATCGCATTGGTTGCGGCTTCGGTTCTGATGATCGTCATCGTGCTGGCACAGCAGACGAAGAGCGCGGGCTTAGGCGGGGCCTATGGCGGCGATACCCAATCCTTTACCACGCGCGGCAAGGCGGCTCGCACGGAAGCCAAATTGCAGAAACTCACCGTTGTTTTCGGCATCATCTTCGGCGTGCTGTCGCTGGCTCTGCTGATTTTAAGTCCTTTTGCGAAGTAAGAAAGTCTTTTGGGACTTTTGAGCGCGCCGAAGGGGCGCGCTTTTTATCGTAGGACGCATATACTTACAGAAAGGAGTGCCACGTTATATGCCCAAACAGAGCGGGATCAAAATCGCCGCCGCAAACCGCAAGGCGCGGCACGACTATTTTATTGAAGACAGGTATGAGTGCGGCATCGTACTGGTCGGCACGGAGGTGAAATCCATACGCGCCGGGCAGCTGAACCTGAAAGACAGCTACGGCACCATCAAAAACGGCGAGCTCTTTTTGGTGGGCATGCATATCAGCCCCTATGACAAGGGCAATATTTTTAACCACGATCCCTTCCGCCCGCGCAAACTGCTGGCGCACGCGCGGGAGATCCGCAAGCTGAAGGCACTGCGGGAAGTGGAGGGCTACAGCCTTGTACCCCTCTCCGTCTATTTCAAAGAGGGCAAGGTGAAGGTAGAACTGGCGGTCGCAAAGGGCAAAAAACTCTACGACAAACGAGCCGCCACAGCAGAGCGGGATGAAAGGAGGGAGATGGAGCGGAGTATTAAGTTGTCAGACGTCAGACGTTAGACGTCAGTTGCTGCATAAAGCAGTATTATGAGAAAAACGCAAGCATTGATCAGAACCAACGGCTTGTTTTATGGGAATTCACTTCCCATAAAACACAGAAGAAACGTAAGCGACGAACGAAGTGAGGAGCGTCGTTTCCACCTCCTAACCTGCCAAACAACGGCGCAGCCGTTTTTGGAAAGCGGAGCGCCTATGGGGGCGTACCGGTTTCGACGGGGATCATGCGGGCGGGATAAGCGAGCCGAAGCCCCGCGCTTCGATAAAAGCGGGAGTTATAGAATAATAACTGGCACGAATAACACACAACTCGCCGCTGCTTAAGCAGTGACGCGTCCGCCCGGAGAAACCTACCGCTCCGGCCCCGGGCGTCATTTAGGGTAGGGAACCGACCCGGTTAAGCTTTGCGCCGGGCGAGATAAATGAAGCTACCGGAACCCGCACCCTGTCCACCGGGGGCGGCGAAAGGGAAAGGCGCGAACGGGTCGACCGCGTAGCGCCGTAAAGGATGGACTGCGCTCGGAGAAAATGCCGTCATCAGATTTTCGGACAGGGGTTCAACTCCCCTCGCCTCCACCACCCATATGTCAAGCCCACGACAAAAATTTTGCATTTTTTGTTGCGGGCTTGATGTTTATATATCTGTTTCTTCTTTGCGTCTTACGCTTCTATCCATTTCCGCTTATCTTCTTTTACCCAACCTTCCGCGCGCAGCATGACTTCGTAGCTGCAACCCTGCGCATCGATCTGATCATAATCAGGGCAATGGATTTCGACTAATCTCGTAAAGTCATTTGAATGGTCGAAATATTTCAAGTGAGCCAGTTCATGGATAACGACTGATTCTGCGAATTCCTTACTTGTCATCGCGAGCGTGTATGACAGCATGATCCTTCCGCTGTCATCACAACTCCCGAACGGCTGCGGTTTCTGCGAAACCCTAAACTCCCTGTAATGCAGCCCCATTTCTACAGAACGTGCCTTGATCATTCTTTCGAGTTCCACCTGGGCAGCCCGTGTGTAAAAGTGTTTCAAGAAATTCCTTATGTGATAGCCCCTCAGTTTGGAGGGCAATACAAAACACTTCGCATCGTAATCTACATAGGAGGTGTCGTCCTCACTTTTTCGGATCTCGAAACGCTCGCCCCAAACAAGAGGTTTGAAATTGTAATTTATGTTTCTCCTGCCCTCAATAACGGCCTTCCGCATGGCAACCTGCTTTTGGATTTCCTCTTCATACCGCGCGTATACCTTCTCCGCAACGCTTTCGTCCACATCGGTTGGCAAGCAAATAAAGACTGCGCCTTCGTCTGTGACACAGACAGCGTGTTTGGCTTCATTATCCCATATGATTTCATAGCGCATATGCGATTCGCCTTTCAAGTGCAGCTGCCCACTATTATATCATGGCATCTTGCTTTGCGGTACTGTCATATGCAATAAGACCTAAAACTCCGTTCGCCACTCCGTTTCTTACGGGGAACAGTCAGCAAAGCCGGCAAGCTTCCACATGATTTCGACCCTTTTGTCGGGATAGATGAGAATCTTGTCAATCAGCATGCTCACCAGTTCCCGTATCAGGCTTTCTTCCTTTAATACTTTCCTCGCAGCATCAACAGCGGTTGTATTCGATTCCCTTTTATCATATTGCACACGGATGACGCCCAGCATCTGCTGTGCCCGCGCGAGCTCGGCGTCCACAGCGGATTTTTGGACCTTATATTCTTCACGGCTAATATCTCCCAGCACAACAGATTCATAAAGTCGCTGTCTTTCGATTTGCAGGTTCTCTATCATCGCCTCATGCTCAGATACAGCCGGATTCTGCGGCGGGTTGGCGCCCATGGAGGCCACAACCATTTCTGCCTGCTGCTTAATGTTCTCCATCACCACTTTTTCCAGTTCGCTATTTGGAATACGCAGCTTATGGCACTTCGCATCGGGCGCGGGCAATGTGAAATTACAGCGGAAATCGGTGTTCTTTGAATTGATGATCTCCATAGCATGTCCGCAATGGCCACAACCGACCTTTCCTTTGAGCGGTATGGCTGCTGAATCTGCACATCGTTTCGGCGCATTGGGGCTTTGTTTTCTAAGGGACTCCCCTCTGACACGAAACCGTTCCTGCACCGTGTCGAACAATTCCCTCGAGATAATTGCTTCGTGGTGGTCGGGTATCCTTATCCAGTCCTCTTCGGCGACTTGCGCGCGGGCGCGGCTGCCGATTTCCACGGTCTTTGTCTTCCCCGCGATATATACGCCGGTATACTGTTCGTCTTTCAAAATGCTTAGAATCACACCCGTCTTCCAGACGCAATGGAACTCAGCTTTTTCGGTAAGCGTTCGCTTATACTTTTTCCAAACTGCGGGCGAGGGGTGCCCATCACGGTAAAGCCGTTCCGCTATATCGGCGGTACTCTTTTTGTCGGCATACATTTCAAAAATGAGTTTTATGGCTTCAGCAGCTTTCGGGTCTATGACCATCTTGCGGCTTTTGTCCAATGTATAGCCAAACACGCCGTTCTTGCTGACGTCTTCGCCGCGCAGGGCTTTCTCTCGCCTTGCGGTGCGTATTTTCACGGACAGATCACGACTGTACTGCTCATTGACCAGAAACTTGAATGCGACATCAATGCCGCCCGTATCGCCGTCCAGCGCAAAGGAGTCAAACCCGTCATCCACCGAAATAAAGCGTACCCGATATAGCGGAAAGACCCGTTCAATAAAGTAACCGGTCTCGATAGTGTTGCGCCCGAACCTTGAGAAATCCTTGACAAGGATACAGCCAACCTTACCGGCGCGAACTAAATCCAGCAGCTCCTGCACGGCTGGTCGTTCAAAATTGGTTCCGGTATACCCGTTGTCCACAAGCTCCAATATGTTATGGTTGCACATATTGGATTCAAAGATATGCCTGTCTAACAAAAGCCGCTGGTTCTCTATGCTCAGACTGTCCGATTTCGCGTCTTCCTGTGATAAACGGATGTATTTGACTGTGTACTGGTTATCCAACACGTTCTGCCTCCCTGAATTCATCGCGGAACCGGAAAACGG
>WREI01000076.1 GCA_009779405.1 Clostridiales bacterium | reverse complement strand
GTGTTCTCTAACGTATGCCCTTCCCCCAAATATTCGACAACACGTTTCCTCAAATCTTCACTGTATCCCATAACGCTTTTCTATACCATTCTTCATCCATTGTCAACTTGGTTGACTATATATCGATATTTTAGCGTTTCAGACGGCAAGATTATTTCCTCATTTTGCGGGTAATCTGGCGGTCTCTTTTTTCGTATCACATGCTGTCCAAGGATTATGATACTGGACAGCAACAGCTAAAACGGGATGTCGCACGGATGGAGGCCGATGTCGCAAGGGGCGAAGAAGTCACGGCAGACAACGACGTTTGTGATTCACGTGATTTTTGGGGTCTGTTGTGCTGTGCAGCATGTGATTGTCATGGAATTACAGAATGCGCCATAGAATCAAGCATAGACTCAGTTTGGGAGAAGAGATATGTTTCGAAAATTCTTTGCGGTTCTGTGCGGCCTGCTGCTGGCCTTGCAGCTTTGCCCGGCCTATGTAAAGCAGGCCAAAGCCTTTTCCGGGGGCGATGGCAGCGAAATGCACCCCTATATTGTCGGCACGGCGGCGGAGCTGGACGCCGTGCGGAATGAGCTTGCGGCGCACTATCGGCTGAGCAACGATATAGACCTGACGGGCTATCTCAGCGCGGGCAAGCCCGGCTATAACGGCGGCGAGGGCTGGGAACCGCTGGGCGACTGGTGGTCGCCGTTTGCGGGCGTGTTTGACGGCAACGGATACCGGATCACGGGCCTTTGGATGGAGCGGCCCGGCATGGATCAGACGGGCTTGTTCGGCTATGTCCACGCGGGCGGGCGGGTGGAAAACCTGTCCGTGAAGACTGCGGCAGCGGGCGTGATCGGCAAAGATCAGGTGGGCATGCTGGCGGGCAGCGTCGGCACGGGCAGCCTTGTCAACTGCGCCGCCGAGGGCTATGTGAAGGGAGACTATTTTGTCGGCGGACTGGTCGGTTATGCGGGGGGCGGCGAGATCTATACGCCGCATATCGCGGATTGCCGCGCCGCGGGCTCTGTTGCATCGAATACCTATTATGCCGGGGGCCTGGTCGGGTTCTGGGCCGGCGCAGGTACGGTGGCGAAATGCTATGCAAGCGCGGATGTTACAAGCAAGGTGGGCGCCGCCGGGGGCTTTGTTGGCTCCGCCAGTCTCGGGCGCATCGAAAACTGCTATGCAATGGGTTCCGTTTCCTGCGCGGGCAGCAATGCCGGCGGCTTTGCGGGTGTCGTGGCCGACTATGGCGCGATCACTATAGACAACTGCTACGCCGTGGGTAGCACCTCCGGCGGGTATCCGAGCAGAACCGGCGGGATTGTGGGCTGGATTGGGATTTACGGCGCGACGCTCACTGACTGCTTCTTTGATTTGGAGACCACGGGGCAAACGGAGGGCATAGGCAGCGGCGGCGGCCCGGAGGGCAAGTCGAGCGCGGAAATGAAGACCAAGAGCACCTTTACGGACGCGGGCTGGGACTTCACTGCGATTTGGGATATCAGCGCGGCGCAGAACAGCGGCTACCCCTTCTTCCTTGCGCCCATCTCGCGGACGCGCGGTGAATCCCCGCAGATGGGCGACGGCGGCGGGACGTTTTGGCTCCTATTGGGCGGCGGCGCGCTCCTGTTGGCCGCTTGCGTGCTGTCTGCGGCGAGACGCCATAAAAGAAAGACAACGTGAGAAAACGCAGCATCCTTTTGCTCTGCGTCGCGGGCGCGGTTGGGTTGCTTTCGGCGGTCAACTTGATTTTTATTCTGCGGGATTATGCCGCCGCGCAACAGGAATATGACGAGTTGCGCGCCTATGCGCCCGCCGCGGCGCAGGCCGAGCCGGTGCAGGTCTATCCCCGTGCGGAAGCATCGCAGACGACGGCCTGGGGGCTAAGTGGCATCAACGCGGACTATATCGGCTGGATACGCATCCCCGGCACGGCGGTGGACTATCCCATCGTGCGCGGGCGGGATAACGAGCAATATACGAACACCACCTTCGCGGGCGAAAGAAAGCGCGCCGGGGCCATCTTTATGGACTGGCGCTGCAAGGAGGGTTTCGGCGGCCCGTTCGTCATCCTCTACGGACACAATATGAAGAGCGGCAGCATGTTCGGCTCACTGAAAAACTACAGGCGCGCCGAATACCAAGCGGCGCACCCCGAGATTACGATCACCACGGCGTCGGGCGAGACCCTCATCTACCGCATCCGCGAGGTGCGGGTGACGGATGTGAAGGATGGGATATTTGCGCTCGAGACGGAATATTCGGGGCGGGTGCTGGTGTTGTGCACCTGTGTACGCGGCGCGGGGGAAGATGTGCGCTTGGTTGTGGTGGGGTTGGGGGAAGGCAGTGGGCAGTAGTGCCTTGCAATGCACAATGTTCAGCGCGCAACGCGCAATGGAATTAGAATCAAAGAGATGCCTAGGGCATCTCTACCTTCATTGCGCATTGAGCATTGCCGCATTGCGCGTTGACATGTCGCAGTAACTACTGCCTACTGCCCACTGCCTTCCCCCAACCCCGTCACATCCCATTCCTCCACCCTTCTGCGTTCTTCATCACGGACGCGTGGGTCAGTATGGCGA
Organism: Clostridiales bacterium; assembly: GCA_009779405.1. GTDB lineage: Bacteria > Bacillota > Clostridia > Christensenellales > CAG-138 > WRCT01. The sequence continues at coordinate 9,005 of WREI01000076.1, read as the reverse complement.
GGAGGGCGCAGAGGGCGGCGAAGGCGATCAGGGCGAGAGGGCCGAGGATGGCCAAGGCGGCGACGGCGAGGGCGCAGAGGGCCATGGAGCCGAGGGCGATGATCATGGTGGGCATGCTCTGCTTGACTACTTCGGTTTCGTTGCGCCAGTCGAATTTCGGGTTTTTCAGGTTCAGCCAGAGCCCAAATACGTTTCCCGCATAGCCGAGGGCGAGGGGCAACAGGAATACGAGCGCGAAGTCGGCGGGCGCGAGCCCCAAGCCTATCCCCACAAACAGGGCTGTAGCCGTGGCGGTGGCGCCCGAGACCGTGAAGCCCAAGAGCAGTTTGGCCGTGAGCCAGGTTGCGGCGCGGATGGGCAGGGATTTGCTGAGCCAGAGCGTCTTCCCCTCCAAAGACACGGAGGCGGTGGTGGTGGCGGAGAGCATGGTGAACCAGCCTGACAGCAGCGCGAGTGCGGGCGCGATAAAGCCCGACAGCCCGCATTCCGCCGCGAGACCGAGGACGATATCCCGATAGATGACGAGGAAGACCGCGCCGACAAGGAGCAGCAGCGATCCGCCCAGCGTGTTCAGTACATAGACGGGGCAGTTGAGATAGCGTTTCCATTCCCGCTTATACAGGGCCGAGAGCACATGGCCGCTCTTTTGCGCGGACATTGCGAATTTGCCCGCCTTGGGCTGTGCGCCGAGCAGGCTGCAAATGCGCGAGAAGGCTCGGATTACGACAAAGATAAACGCGGCGCCGATGGCCAGCGTGACACTGAGATAGGCCAGCATATACAGCCACTGCCCGCCGAAAAAGCCGCGCGCGAACCAGTCCGCGAAGGGATATATGCCCGCCGCCTGCGCGCCGATATTGCCCGCGGCGGCGTGGAGGTTTTCGGTGAATTGCGCGGAGCCGAACTGGAGGATTACGATGCCCAGAAGGAATATGAATTGCAGCACCATGTTAATGATGTTGCGCGCGCGGGAACGGGCAAAGAGGGCCGAGAAGAGCGTGCCGATGAGACCGCCGACGGCGATGGGGATCACGGGCAGAAGCAGCACCGCGGGCAAAAACAGGGCATAGAAGGGCCACGCGGGCTGTGCATAGATCGCATAGAATATGCCGCAGGGCAGCATCACCGCCAAGGCGAAGACGAGATCGATCGCGTAGAACGCCAGCAGGCGCGCGCCCGCCACCGCCTTCTTGGGGATGGGCAGGGCCATCAAAAAATCATAGTCCCTGTTCTGAAAAAGCATGCTCCGCGCGCGCATCATCGCGGAGAAGACGGTCAGGACGCTGGCGGCGAGGGACATAATCGTCGGCAGGATCAGCATATTGCCGAGCTCCTGCCCGGCCATGGCGAGGATTGCGCTGTAGCTGGCCGACATCATCAGCGCGCAGACGGCGAGGATGATATAGACGGTCAGCCGGTTCCGCGCGCGCTTGGCCTCCCTGCCGTCTTTGCCGCGCGTGCGGAAGCCCGAGAGCAGGGCGGAGAGGTTGAGTTTGGTTAGGCGCAGCAGGTATTTCATATGCGCCACCTAAGCCCGATTTTCGCTGAGTTCCAAAAACAGTTCTTCCAGCGAGACGTCGCCGCGCACGGTCTCCATATCGCCCGCGACGATGAGCTTGCCCTTTTGGATGATGGCGACCTTGTTGCAGAGCTTTTCGGCGACCTCGAGGATGTGCGTAGAGAACAGGATCGCCGCGCCGTTATTCGTCATATCGCGCATGATTTGCTTCAATGTATGCGCGGCTATAGGGTCGAGACCGACGAAGGGTTCGTCGAGGAGCAGGAGTTTGGGGGCGCCGATCAGCGCGCCGATGACCGCCATCTTCTGCTTCATACCGTGACTCATGGCGCCGATGGAATCACCGAGCCGCGCCGTCATTTCAAAGGCGTCCGCGTATTTCGCGATGCGGCTTGTGCGGGTCTGTGCGTCGAGCCCGTATATATCCGCGAGGAAATTCAGGTAGGCAATGCCTTTCAGGTGCTCGTAGAGATCGGGGTTGTCGGGGATATAGCGCATCACGCGCTTGCAGGCGAGGGGGTCTTCCGCGAGGGGTATGCCGTTGATAAATATCTCGCCCGATTCATATTCCAATATGCCCGCGACACAGCGCAAGGTCGTCGTCTTGCCCGCGCCGTTGTGGCCGATGAAGCCGAAGATATCGCCCGGGGCGACGCGGAGGGTCAGGTTGTCGACGGCGGTGAAACTTTTGCCGTAGATTTTGGTCAGGTTTTGGATTTTGAGCATGGTGGGGTTCTCCTTAATTTGTGAAGTGGAAAGTTGAAAGAGGAAAGTGATGGTTAGGAATGCTCCGCATTTCTTGATTGAATTTTTATCTCCATATTTCCCCGCCCACTCTAACTTTCCTCTTTCCTCTCCCTATACAACACGAGCTTCCGCCCGATGCACTGAATCACCTCCGCGCCGCTGCGGGCAGCTATGGCGGCGGCGGCTTCCTGCGCGGTCATATCCGCGCTTTCGAGCACGGAGAGCTTGATCAGGCCGCGCTTATCTATGGCTTCCTCCACCGTGCGGATGAGGTTATCGCTGATGCCGTCCTTCCCGATTTGGGTGATGGGCGAGAGTGTGTTGGCCTGTTTGCGCAGGGCCGCGCGTTCTTGTCCTGTCATGGTTGCCCCCAAACAATAAAATCACATGTGACGGTCACATAATACGTGTTCCATGCATCACCGCCCGAGACAGCGGAATAAAAATAGTAGGTCTGTCCGTCCGCAAGAAACACCTCAAACGAATAGTTGAGACCGTCGCCGCTGTCGTCATCGATCAATTCAAAATTCGTATCCAATGCAAGCGGATTGCAGCCGCCCGGATGCGAGCTGTAGAATTTGAATACAGCCCAACCCGGTGCCGTGAATTTGCAAAGCCGCATGCCGTTTGCCGCAAGCGTCAGTTCGGCAGGCGCAAGGAGGTTTAGGACAACGGGCTCCTCCTCCCCCCAGCCCGGCAGGGTGGAAAGGCCTGCCAGATGGCGTAGGATGGCGGCCGCGTCGCCCGCGTTGACGCTGCCCGACAAATCCGCGTCGGCAGCGGCGAGAGCGGCACCAGTGAGGGGGCTTACACCGGCCAGATGGCGCAATACAAGGGCCGCGTCTTCCGCGCTCAGATCGCCGCTGCCGTTTGTGTCGCCGTTTTTGTAGGAATATCCGGCAGCGACCGCAGTGTTGGCAGTTAGCGACAACAGCAGGCAGAGCACGAGAAGCAGAGACAACAGGATTTTCGCATGTTTACGCATGGGCATACTCCTTTGAAAAATCGGAATCATTCTGGATGGAAGAATTATAGCATAAACCCCGCCCTTGCATAAGCCCATAAATAACAGTATACTGCCCCTATGGGCGCGATTTTGCAAACAATTTCGGGGAATACGGGGCCTTATGGGCTGATGGCAGCGCTGGCGCTGGTGCTTTGCTATGTGGGCGGCATCTTTTTGTGCGTGCGACTGCGCCACGATACGCAGGGACAGGTGATCGCCATGCTCTGCGCGATGGTGTTTCTGTTTTTGGGCGCCAAACTGTTCGGCATTATATCCTATGCCAGTTATTTTATGCGCGACGGGCTGGTCATCGATTGGGCGCATGTCCTGGAAAAGTCGGGGATCGTGTTTTACGGGGGACTGCTGGGCTATCTGCTGGGCCTGCGCATATTGCTGCCGCATTTTTTGCGCAAGTCGGGCGCGGACCTCACGACGGGCTATGCGATTGCGACGACCCTGCTGCCCTTCTTCCACGGCGTTTCGCGCATAGGCTGCTATCTCGGGCATTGCTGTTATGGCGTGGAGAACGCGCATTTTGCAAGCTTTTGGGAGGGACGTGTACCCGTGCAGCTCTTTGAAAGCGCGTTCTGCCTGCTGCTCTCCGGGCTGTTGCTATATTTGCTTTTCAAAAGGCCGAAACTGCGCGGGTGGCTGCTGCCGCTCTATCTTGCCGCCTATTCCGTGTTCCGCTTTGTCATTGAATTCTGGCGCGGGGACGCGGTGCGCGGCGGGTTTTGGGTCTTCTCATTCTCGCAGTGGGTGAGCGTTGGTATTTGGGTGGCGTTGTTTGGCTGGTTATTGTGGAAACATTTGAAACCAATGCAGAGGTAATAATGCAGAATGCAGAGATTTTGTGTCCCACCCTCTCTGCATTATTACTTCTGCATTATTTTCTATGCAAAACTGTAACCTTTTGCGGTTTTCTGTGGTATTATATATATCCTACCAATTTGCAATTAGAAAGGAGTCTCCCATGCGTAAATTCTTTGCCCTCACCCTCTCCCTGCTCCTCCTTTGCGCCCTGTTTGCGGGCTGCAACGCGGAACCTATGGCCCAGAAAGCACCCACGGCGGACGATGCTTACTATGACTATAACAATGCCAGTCGAGTGTATGCATCTGCTCCGATGGAAGACTATGAATACCTGTCCGAGCCGACGGGCGGCGAACTTTCCCTCGCCACTTCCGTAAGCAACACCTCCGTTGCCGCGGGCAAGAAGATTATCCGCGACGCGGACTGTGCGCTGACCGTGGTCAGTGCGACCGAAGCCTGGGCGCAGATTGTGGCCAAGGTCACCGAGGCGGGCGGTTATGTCTCCGCGAGCAATCAATGGCAGGTAAATGAGATCTATACCTCCATCACCGCCACGATACGCATCCCTGCGGGGAAGCTGGATTCCGCGCTGGATTTCCTCGGCAGCGTTGGGGAAGTAACCAATCTGAGCATCAGTTCTAATGACGTCACCGATGCCTATACGGACACCCAGCTCCGCCTTGATGTAAAGCGGGCGAGTTTGGAGCAGTACTATAAATATTTGGAGGACGCGAAGAATGTTCAGGAGATGCTGAACATCCAGCGCGAAATCAACAAGCTGATCGAGGAGATTGAGTCCGCCGAAGGCCGGATCCGCATGTGGGACAATCTGGTCTCCGAATCGACGCTGAAGATACGCATCTATGAGGAAAAGGACCCGACAGCCGAGCGCCGCGAGGTGGAATGGAACGCGATGACCGCCGATGACGTGGGCTATCATATCAGCAACGGGTTCATCGGCGTGGTAAAATTCCTGTGGGCCGTCGTCCAGTGGATTGTCATTATCCTTGCCGTGACCTCGCCCCTTTGGATCATCGCGCTGGCCATCATCATCCCGCTGGTGATACGCAGGAAGCGCAGGAAAGCGAAGAAGGCGCGTTTGGCGGCGGAAGCGGCGGCGAAGGCGGCGGAATAAATTTGTAGGGGCGCGATATTTGGCGGCTCCGCAGGAGACGCTGCGCCCTAAAACATCCTTCATGTACTCCGGGAGGGCGCGATTTATCGCGCCCCTACTTTTCGCACGACCATAAACAGCATAAACCCCGCGACTAACAGCGCAGCGGCGGTGCCCAGGGTGAATGCGTCTCCGGCAATCCATATACCGAATTGGTATACGCAGAGGGCGACAGCATAGGCGAGGGCGCACTGATAGACGATGGCGAAGGCCGTCCATTTGGCCGATCGCATTTCGCGGCGTATGGCCGCGATTGCGGCCACGCAGGGTACGCAGAGCAGGTTGAAGAGGAGGAAGGAAAAGCCGGAGAGTGGCGTGAACGGGCCGCTGCCGCCTGTCAATACGCTGAGCGTGCTGACGATGCTCTCCTTTGCGACGATGCCCGCCAGGGCTGCCACGACGGGTTCCCACGCGCCCCAGCCGAGGGGGCGGAAGAGGACGGCCAGCAGCGCGCCGAACCGCGCCAGCAGGCTTTTGGATACGGGGACAAACGTGAAGCGGCCCCCGGCAAAGCCGAGATTGGAGAGCAGCCAGATGATCAGGCTCGCCAACAGGATAACGGTCCCCGCCTTCTTGATAAAGCTCCATACGCGCTCCCAAACCGAACGGAGGAGGTTGATAATCGTGGGCAGGCGATAGGGCGGCAGCTCCATCACAAAGGGCGCGGCCTGCCCAGAAAAGGCCTTGGTCTTCTTGAGCGCGATGCCCGAGAGAAGTATCGCGGCGATGCCGATAAAATACGCGCTCGGCGCGACCCACCATGCGCCGCCAAAGAGGGCGCCCGCAATCAGCGCGATAATCGGCAGTTTCGCGCCGCAGGGGATGAAGGTCGTAGTGATGATGGTCATACGGCGGTCACTCTCGTTTTCAATCGTGCGCGAGGCCAATATGCCCGGCACCCCGCAGCCCGTGCCGACCAGAATCGGGATAAAGGATTTGCCCGAGAGCCCGAAGCGGCGGAACAGCTTGTCGAGCATAAACGCGATGCGGCTCATATAGCCGCAGGCTTCCAAAAAGGCCAGCAGGATAAAGAGCACGCAGAGTTGCGGCACAAAGCCCAGCACGGACGCGACGCCACTGAGCGCGCCGTCCACCAGCATGGAGACGGCAGCGGACGCGAAGTGCCAGCCCTCCAAAATCCGCCGCGCGCCGGGCAGCAGCCAGGCACCGAAGAGGGTGTCGCGCATCCAGCCCGTCAAAAACGCGCCGAGCGTGGTGACGGAGATATAGTAGACGAGGAACATCAGCGCGGCGAAGATGGGCAGGGCCAGAAAGCGGTTGGTGAGGATGCTGTCTATCCTGTCGGTTGCGCTAACCCGCTTGCCGCTCGTCCTCTTGCAGCAGGCGCCCACCACGCGCTCCACGAACGCGTAACGCTCCGAGATCACCGCGCCCTCGCTGCTGTCGTCCAGCTCCGCTTCCGCCTTTGTAATATCCTCCTCGATATGCGCCAGACGCTCGGGCGGCAGGGCCAATTTCTCACGCATCGGGGCGTCCCGCTCAAAGAGTTTGATCGCATAATAGCGCTGTATTTCTTCCGGGTAATCGTGCAGCGCGTATTCCTCGATATGCGCGAGGGTATGCTCCAACAAGCCGGAGAAGATATGGCGCGGCATGTATTTTTTTTGTTCGGCCGCCAATAGCGCGGTCGTGACGGCCTCGTCTATGCCCGTGCTCTTCAGCGCGGACACGCAGACGACCGGGCAACCCAGCAGCTTTGCCAGCTTTTCGGTATCGATGCTGTCCCCGTGCCGCTCCACGGCGTCCATCAGATTGATGGCGACGACGAGCGGGATGCCCAAATCTTGCAGTTGCGTGGTGAGATAGAGGTTGCGCTCGATATTTGTGCCGTCGACGACGTTGAGGATTACATCGGGCCGCTCATCGGCGAGGTAACCTCGCGCGATGACTTCCTCCGGTGAATAGGGCGAGAGGGAATAGATGCCGGGCAGGTCCAAAACGACAACCCCTTTGTGCCCTTTCAGGTGTCCTTCTTTCTTCTCCACCGTCACGCCCGGCCAATTGCCGACAAACTGATTGCTGCCCGTCAGCACATTGAAGAGCGTCGTCTTGCCGCTGTTGGGGTTGCCCGCGAGGGCTATGCGCAGGGTTTTCTCTTCCACTATCGCGTCCCCTTCTTTTTCGGCAGGGGCAGCACCGAGACTGTCTCCGCGTCCGATTTGCGCAATGACAGCGCATAGCCGCGCAAAAACAGCTCCATCGGGTCGCCCAGCGGCGCCGTCCTGCGCACGCGCAACTCCGTGCCGCGCGTGATGCCCATATCCATAATGCGGCGGCGCATCGCGCCCTCGCCGTTGACCCTTGTGACTCGTACACTCTCGCCGGGTTTGCATTGGTTCAGGGTTTGCATGGCGGTACTCCCGTGTTTTTGAGTGTTAGCTGTGACTAACTACATGTGTACTATACATTTGCGTGGAGAGGTTGTCAATGGGTTATATAAATGTAGGGGCGCGATATTGAGCGGTTCCGCAGGAGAGCGCCCCTGAAACATCCTTCATATACTCCGGGAGGGCGCGATATATCGCGCCCCTACGATGAAATTACGACCGAACCGCCGTCCACCAACGCGTCGAGTTGTTGCCGAGGTCGTTTTGATAGCCGTTGACCAGAAACAGATCCGCGTCATCCTGAAAGCGGATAAAGAAATTCTTTTTGGAATCGCCGACGCAGGTGACGACAAAGCCACCCGGGAAATGCGGGTCGTCGCTGTGCAGATACCACGAGGAAAACGCCCAGGTGAAAACCCCGTCCCCGTCGTGATCCCATTGCCCGCCCTCATTCGGTTTGTCGAAATGAAACTGCATGGCAAGGCTCCCGTCCTGCTTATAGCATTTCCAGTCGCCGATGAACATATCCTCGGTGCCGGATTGGGCCTGCGGCGGAGGCGTTGCCGTCGGTTGCGGCGTTGGTGCCGCTGTCGGTGCGGGCGTTGCCGCTGCCATAGGCATTGCCGTCGCTTCCTGCCCGCTCCGCACTGAAACGGCACCGGGCTCGCCTTCGGCATAGGACGCTTCCATCCGCTCCGGCACATATAACTGTTCTTTCGCGCGGATAGAAGAGGAACGCAAGACTAAGATCAAGAGACCAATGGTCACCAAGCCCGCCAAGGCGCCGCCGATGAATACGATGGGATTGATCGTCCGTTTTTTCTTTGTTTCGGCGGCTTGGCTGCGCGCATACGGCACATACTCCTCCGCCCAATCGTCGGTCGTGTCGGGTTCCGCAGGCGGCCACAGCGTCTCGCGGACTGGTGCCGTGTATTGCGCTGCCGGGGGAGACGACTCCGGTTCCGGCAGTTCTTCCGCCACAGCTTCGGGTTCGGCAACAGCGGCACTGCAGCAATGACAAGACCCCGGATCCGGCGGGATTTCCGGCCCGCACTGCTTACAATAGACCTGTGGCGGTTCTGTTGTCAGCATTGCGCCGCAGTATGCGCAAAAGAGAGCCCCGTCCATGATTTCATACCCGCATGCCGCGCATTTTGCGGATTCGGGCTCGGGTCTATGCGCACCGGGAGGGGGTACGTGCGCGCCGCATTCCACGCAGAACGTGAACCCGGGCTCCAGAACCGCGCCGCATTCTCGACAAGTCTCCATATAACTCTCCTACAATGTATTTACGGATAGAGGCACGGCAGCCAGCCGTGTCTTTTTCCATCTCATGCGTAGCTGTTAGAATGAGAGCGGATTGGACTGACGATGTAACCGAGAACTGATTGCATCACG
>WREI01000075.1 GCA_009779405.1 Clostridiales bacterium | reverse complement strand
TAGCAGACCAAAAGAGCAGCAACAGTGTGAAGGAAAGCCACGGGGCGCCGCCCCGCACCCCGCTGGGAGGTGCGACCTCCCAGACCCTGCGGAGGGTGGGCATTTAAACTTGCAATTTGCAATCCGCATAGAAATCACCTAAAAAGCTGGTATACCCCACGAAAAAGTAGTATAGTAACATATATGGAACAACATCACGATCATATGCACCCGCACGGAAAGCGGCACAAGCATCTGCGCATCCTCATCCCAATTCTCATGTTGCTTGGATTGGCGCTCCTGTTTATCTTCAAACACTTTTTTTATGTGCCTGCGTTTGTATTGCGCACGGATGATCTGCGCATGGAGGATTTGCGTGCACAAAACCTGCCCGTTATCCTCGTCTTCGGACGCGATGGCGACGCAGAAAGCGCGCAGATCTATGACGCACTGGCGCAGTTCGCGCCGGAAATGCGTGGGCGCGTATGCATACGCTATATAGACGTGGAAAGCAATCCGCGCACCGCAGAACAATTCGATCCCATCTCCATACCTTGCAGCTTTTTCTATACATCCGACGGCAGCGCATACGCACCCTCAGACGCGGTGCAGCGCATGGGTTTGGAATTCACTTTGGTGACCGAGCAGGGCGCGCATACGCAAACCGTCTGCCGAGGCGCGCTCACCGAGGCCCGGTTGCATATGATACTGGAGGATATGGAATGACGCAGCTCTTCTCCCTGTCTGCGGGCGCGGCATGGGCTATGCCGCTTGCCGCGCTGCTCTTGGGCCTGCTTACATCGTTTACACCCTGCTGCCTGTCCTCTGTGCCGCTGGTGCTGACCGTTGCGGGCGGCCGCCCGCAGAAAACTGCCTTGCGCCTGTCGCTGGTCTTTGTGCTGGGTATGGCCTGCACCTTCTGTATATTCGGCTTGCTGGTTTCGGCACTCGGGCAGCTTATCGACCTACACGCAAAGTGGTGGAACCTGTGCATCGCGGCACTGCTCTGCCTGATGGCCCTGCAAACCTGGGAGCTGTTCACCTTTATCCCTTCCCGCCGGAGCGGAATCGCCAAACAGGGAGCCAAGGGCTATGGCGCCGCGTTCGGCGCGGGCATATTGGGCGGTCTGTTCAGCTCCCCCTGCTGCACGCCCGTATTGGTCGCCCTCCTCGCGCTGGTGGCGGACGGGCAGTCCGTATGGTTCGCATTTCTCATCCTGCTCTGCTATTCCGCAGGCCACGGCGCGCTGGCGGTAGTGACGGCAGGCAGCGCGGGTCTCGTGCAAAAAATGCTGCAAAGCGAAAAATACCACAAGCTTGGCAGCGCCATCCGCATCATCCTGGGCATCGCAATGCTGGGCTTGGGGTATTACTTCTTTTGGATGGGAATCTGAAAAACAAGCCAAACGATCAGTTTGATGGCGGCAAATCGTCCAACGAATCAATCGCCACCAGTGGTTGCCCCATCCATTCTATTTCGCCGTTCGGCGACCAAAGGGCTTTGTTGACATTGAGATAGTAGATGGTAATAGGATGCTCGCCATTAAACCGCAAGCCTAAAGCTCCTTCACGAGGTTCTGCGCTCAACGGCGGACCATCCAAGAATACAAGCGCGTCCAAATCGGGCAAGTCCCGCATATCCCAAAATGCAATCCGCTCCACAGTACCCTCGAAGATGATGCGCTGGATGCCGGTACTGCGGATTGGATGCCAATCCATAAATATAATAGCGGAAGGAATGCGAATCTCTTTCAGTCCTGAACAGCCTATTACAACAGAAGGCATCAAGCTCGTAATATTAGGGGGGAGCACCAATTCTGTAAGGGAATCGCAACCCACAAATACTTGTCCATCCAAATGTTGAATTGAGTCTGGCAACAGAACCCATTTCAGGTTCATACAATCGAAGAAGACATTATCTTGAATTTCTCTTAGACCAGAAGGCAGGCTGATCTCTTCTAGCAAGAAGCACTCATAAAACGCTTCGCTCGTAATATATGTCACACCCGGTTTTAAGAGCGCACGAACCATATTTTGCGTGATCTGCTGCACGGCTTCCTGATCATCGCCGAAGATGAATTCTCCCCATTCCGCCATACCCGTGTCATTCTCAATCACTAAAATGCGCAAGTCTTCCGCATACCACCAGTTTGGTGTATCAATGCTCGAAACTTCCGTTTCAAGAGCAGGCGTATTTGCAGGTATGACTGCGTGCTCAGTAGATAGCGGTATGGGCGAATAAACCTTTTCAGCGTTACATGATATACATGATACAAATAGCATCAACAGCAAAAGGAGACACAAAGCAAAAGTAAATCTTCTCATGGTCAACCGCCGTCCTTAACCGCCGGGACAAACTCCCCATACTCAAACACCTTCCTAAGCCCCCCCTCACCATCATGGCTGAAAGTCACCTTCTCACTCGGCAGGCAGAAATGCATGGCGTCGCTGGTGCCGTTGTAATAGTGGCCCCACTGGAAGCCCGCGCGGTAGAAAGCCAGTTCATAGAGCAGATAGTTGATGATGCTGTCGGGGATGCTGAGCGCGGTGGCCTCGTAAGCCCCGCTGTAGGCGAAATCATAATAGCTCTGCCCGTCTTCTTCCTTGATGCCGTTATAGACTAAGCAATTGTTCACCTCGTCCGCGATCAGCTTCTTGTTCTCGCGGACATTGCTGTTGGGGATAAGCGAAGCGTTCACATCGCTGGCCGCGCCGAAGGCGTGCGCGGAAATCATGGTCAATTGCGAATTGAAACGGGAGACATAACTGCCGTTATAGGTGAGCACCAACGCCGTGAGCGGCAGCACGCCGCTGTCGCCGTTCGTGCCGGAAACGCGCACATAGCCGTTTTGCAAATACTCCATCGCTTCGTTATAGTAAGGCACGCCGTCCACGTGCACGATCCAGGCTCGCTCGGTGAAGAAGGTGAGGGAGACGATATATTCCTGCTCCCACAGCGGGTCGGCGACGATATAGCGCCCCTCCACCCACTGGTAGCGATAGCAGAAGCGTTCGGGGTCGCCGAAAAAGTCGAGCGCGTTTTGATAGCCGCCATCAAAATCCGCCTTCTTAATCAGTTCCCAGGTATCGGAAAGGACATAGAAATTGCCGTCAAACAGTTCGCGCCACTCGCCCCCCGCGCAGGCGGATATGGTCAGCCTGTGTACGCCTGTCTGCAGCAGCGAAAGATCCAGCAACTCATTGAGTGTAGCAGGTGGATTCCCCTCATTCCCCTCCACTGGAGGGGTGCCGCTGTCAAGCGGCGGGATGGTCTCCTCCGGTTCCGTCTCATGCAAAACCGTATACGCCGCCAGCAAATCCTCCGACGTATAGCGGTAGGGATAGCTCCCGTTCTCCGTCACATAATAGGTCGCATCGCCCGTATCCGCCGCCAAAACGGTCTCCGCACCGAAGGGATAGATCTCGTTCCCACTGCGTGAGCAGGTGAGCACGACGGACAGATTCGTAATGGGGTAATTCGAATAGACGGAGAAGTTCAAGTCCATATCCGTACCCAAGAGATGATAGTCACCCTCCGATGCGTCGGGCAGAAGGGTTCCCGTCTCCATATAGAGCAGCACGGGTGCGGGCGTGGGCAAGGGCGTGGGCGTCGGCGGGGGTTCCTGCGTCGGTTCGGGCGCAGGTGTGGGCGTTTGCGCGCAGGCGCAGAGCAAGAGCAATGCCGCGATAAGAATTGCGAGTGCGCGCTTCATAATATGACCCTCCACGTTGTATACTGTGAATCCAGTATACAACGCAAACTCTCATTTAACAAGAGCGTTTCAACGATTCAGCATGGCAATTGCAGGTGCAAATAAACATTTGCCCACAATATGCGCTGATTATCGATTCAAATCAACGTTTCCGCATCCCTACTGCACCGAAAACGAAACATCATCCAAATTGAAAAACTGATTCCCGGTGCTCTTCACAGAAAAGACAATCTCTGCGGCAACGGCGTCGGCGGGAGCCGCCGCGCTGAGCTTGTTATAAGAGGTATATACGTTCGGAATATCCCCCGCCCTAACCTCCAATTGCAAGCCGAGACTGCTGCCCGCGTCGGATAAAAAGATAACGACTGCCATCAGCGTGACATTCGCCCCGTCGCCGCGTCCGTGAAAGGAAAGCGAATAAAAGCAGCCCCCCTCTATCGGCACAATCTGGCTTAGCACCGCGCCGTTGAACATGGCCGCCGCCGCGTTCCCGGTATGCACCTGCGCCCGCGCGGTGTCGATCGTCAAGGGCCCGGCGGTTGACCACCCAGCAAAGCCGTTCTCCATCCCGCCGTTCACAACCAGCTCCCCTGTAGCCGCGCAGGGGCAGGCGTGCAGACCCGGGGTTCCCGGTTGCGATCCACGACAGCAACGCAGGAATAGACAGCCGAAGCAAAGACCCCCGATATTCGGTTTGATACACCTATAATTCATTTTCGTCTCCTCAAAGATCCTACCATACTAATATGTTCCCAAGAACCAATCTGCGAAACAAAGCAGGCATTCACAAAAATCCCACACCTTGCACAGTATATAGCAGTCCCTCTTTTGGAGGGCAATACACAAATGAAAGGAATTGGGATTATGTTTGGTTTATTTGGATTGGGGAACCGCTGCTGCTGCAATTGCAGGGAGCCGTTTTTCGGCCGTTCCGTATTCAACGGCTGCGACGGCCATTGCGACCGGGGCGGTCGTTTCGACCGCGGCGCTCGTTTCGAACGGTGCGATTGTGACTGTGGGTTCCACGGCGACCGCTGTGATTGCGACCGTTTCGACCGCTTCGACTGCGACCACTGCGATAAGTGCGACCGCGACTGCGACCACTGCTTCTGAAAGTAAAAGGCAACTCTAAACCGCTTGACAGCAACGCCAAGCGGTTTTTATAATTCAATATAATCCTTCGTGACGAAAGGGAACACAATTTGGATATAAAATGAACACAATTTCGCAAAATATTTTTCGCAAACTATTGATATTTCGTTCACATACTGTTATAATTCGCTTGTATATATATGCCTACGTAACGTGCATGCCTTGCGTGCGCATATATGTCATTCGAATTTGAGGAGGATATCATGAAGAAGCTCTTCGGTAAAAAGATCCTTGCCGTGCTGGTCGCACTGGTGATGGTGCTGGCATTGGTGCCGGCGATCGCTCTGGCCGCGCCGGATACGGATTCAATCGTCATCCTGTACACCAACGACGTGCACGGCGGCATCAACGACGGCGCGAAATATGCCGGCGTTGCGGGCCTGAAAGACGCAATGGAGCTGGAATATGACAACGTATTCCTCGTAGACGCGGGCGATGCCGTGCAGGGTTCTCCCTACGCGTCCCTGACGCTTGGCGAGGTGGTCATCGAAGTCATGAATGAAGTGGGCTATAATGTCATGGCTCTCGGCAACCATGAGTTCGATTACGGTTTACCCCAGCTCTTGAATCTGCGCGATATGGCGAACTTCCCCATGCTCTCGGATAATTTCACGGATCTCAACACAGGGCTGACCGTCAGCGGGTTCGGGAAATATGAGATTTTGACGGCCACCAACGGCAAGAAGGTCGCCATCGTGGGTCTCACCACCCCCGAGGCCATGACGAAGGCTTCCCCCGCCGCGTTCCAGGATGGCAGCGGCAACTGGATCTATGATTTCAACAATGCCGATATCGCCGCCACCACGCAGCCGACCATTGATTATGTGCGTGGCTCAGAGGGCGCGGACTACGTTATTGTCCTCGGCCACTTAGGCGTTGACTTGCAGAGCTTTCCGTGGCGCTCCACCGACTTTATAGCGAATATCGAGGGTGTCGATGCGTTTATCGATGGCCACAGCCATACCGTCAGGGCGGGAGGCACGGTCAGTGATAAGAACGGCGATCCCGTCGTCCTCACCCAGACGGGTACCAAGCTGGCCAATATCGGCAAGCTGATCATCGCCGCTGACGGGACCATCACCACAGCGCTCGTAAAGGCTGCCGACGTGCCGCAGAGCGCCGCTGTGCAGACCTTTGTAGATGGCAAACTCGCCGCGCTGGATCCGATTCTGAACGCCAAGGTCGCAAGCTCGGATGTGAAGCTGACCGTGAACTTTGAAGCGGGGGATTCCCGCCCCTATGCAGGTGCCGTCGGTTCCCGCGCGGTTCGCAAGGTCGGAACCAATCTGGGCGATCTGTGCGCCGATGCATACATCGACCTCTTTGAACGTCTCTATGACGGCGCGGATATTGCGTTCGTCAACGGCGGCGGCGTCCGTGAAAATATCCTGCCGGGCGACATCCTTCTTTCGGATATCATCAAGGTGCATCCGTTCAACAACACGGCCTGCCTGATTGAAGTTACGGGCCAGGAAATCTTGGATGCCTTGGAATTCGGCACAATGATGGCTCCCTTCGCGGAGTCCGGCGGTTTCCCACAGGTATCCGGTGTCACCTTTGAAGTACATTCCTATATCCCCAGTTCGGTCGTTTTGGATCCCGGCGCGGGCAACGCATTTGTGCGTGTCGACGGCGAATACCGCGTCAAGAACGTTATGGTCGGCGGTGTTCCCTTGGTACTTACCCAGACTTATACGCTGGCAGGCCACAACTTCATGCTGAAGGACGGCGGCGACGGCTATTCCATGTTCAAGGGCAACACCGTGCTGCTGGATCAGGTCATGGTCGACAACGAAGTCCTGAGCAGCTATATCGTGGAGACCTTGGGCGGCAACATCAGCGCGACTTCCATCTATGCCAAACCCGAGGGTGAAGGCCGCATCACCTTCATCACAGACCCGGATCATTGGTACATCGCCCCCGAAGAAATCGCCCAGGTCGGGGATTTGGTCGAATATGTCATTACGCTGACCGACTTGACGGCGGATATGCTCCTCGGCTATTTCGGCATCGAACTGCTCTATGACAGCTCGAAACTGCTCGTCCGTGCCATAGATACCGCTTTTACGGGCGGCGAATTGTTGTATAACCTTGCCATAGCGGACGAGATCCGTGCGCACTTCGAGTCCGCGACGGGCATTGCGCTCGCTATCGACGCGGATGGTACTGCCCCCGTGCTGACCATCACCTTTGAGGTATTGAATACCGCCGTACCGGGTGATGTGCTCCCCATCGAATTCCGCGTCCTGCCCAACGGCGACTTGGGACTCTATGATAAGACGACTCTGGCAGAACTCTATCCCCTCTGGTATGTGCAGAACGGTTCCATCACAATCATCCTCACACTTCCCTGCGGCTGCACCTGCGAAGAGTGCTTGGAAGCGGGCGAATGCGATGGCAGCTGTGACTGCGGTTGTTCGCTCCCCTGCGGTTGCCACTGCGAGGATTGCATGGCGCCTGGTGCCGATCCTTGCGACGGCAGCTGCGACTGCGGCTGTGGCTATGCGGACAAGGAAGACCTGCTGGCTGCAATCTTGGAAGCGTTGGCTTTCATGGATAGCGATGCCTTTGATAAGCTGTCCAAGGAACTGCAAGACCTGTGGATTGCAACGGTCGGGGCCGGTATCGAATCATACCTGAACCACGACGCCACGCAAAAGGAAGTGGACGATGCGACGGATGCCATCAACCGCTTGAAGAAGACAGGTGAAACCGAGATAATCTTCGCCGTGGCAGGCGTCCTGTTGCTGGCCGTGGCAGGTCTGGCCTATGTCTCCCTCCGCAGGCGCAGATACAACTAAACCATTCATCTAACCCCAAAACGGGAGGGTGCTTACCCTCCCGTTTTTACGCGAGGTATGCCATGCCCGATATACAGACGCTTCCGTTCAAAGTCGTTTCCCCCTTTCAGCCCTGCGGCGACCAGCCGGAGGCGATTGCCGCGCTATCTGCGGGCGTGGAGCAGGGGGAGCGCATGCAGGTGCTGCTCGGCGTCACGGGCAGCGGCAAGACCTATACGATCGCAAAGATGATCGAGCGCGTACAGAAGCCCACGCTCGTACTCGCCCACAACAAGGTGTTGGCCGCGCAATTATGCAGTGAGCTGAAAGAGTTTTTCCCGCACAACGCGGTTGAATATTTCGTCTCCTATTATGATTATTACCAGCCCGAGGCCTATATCGCATCCAGTGATGTGTATATCGAAAAGACAGCGGAAGTCAACGAGGAGATCGATAAATTGCGCCATTCCGCCACCTGCGCCCTGACTGAGCGGCGGGATGTGATCATCGTCGCGTCCGTCTCCTGCATCTATGCGCTGGGTGACCCCGAGAGCTATAAGAAACTCTCCCTCTCCCTGCGTCCGGGCATGCAAATCTCCCGTGAGAGTGCGATGCGCAAACTCATTGAAATGCAGTATAAGCGCAATGACACGGATTTTCAGCGCGGAACCTTCCGCGTGCGCGGTGACGTCCTCGATATCTTCCCCATCAACGAGAGTGAGCGCGCCATACGCGTCCACTTCTGGGGGGATGAGATAGAGAATTTGCAGGAACTGCGCCCCGCCACAGGCACGGTTACGGGCGGGCGCACCCACGTCGTCATTTTCCCCGCGTCCCATTATGCGACGGATACGGAGGTCATGCGTGCCACGATGACACAAATCGAACTCGACCGCGACCTGCGCGTGCAATTCTTTGAAGAGAGCGGCCGCCCGCTCGAGGCCGAGCGCATCGGCAACCGCACCCTGCAGGATATGGAGATGATGCTGGAAATAGGGTATTGCAACGGCATCGAAAACTATGCCCGCTATTTCGACGGCCGCGCGCCGGGCGCGCCGCCCTATACCCTGCTGGATTATTTCCCGAAAGATTTTCTGCTCGTCGTGGACGAGAGCCATGTCACCCTGCCGCAAGTCGGCGCCATGTACCGCGGCGACCTGGCGCGCAAGACGGAGTTGGTGGAATACGGCTTCCGTCTCCCCGCCGCGTATGACAACCGCCCCCTGACCTTCGAGGAGTTTGAAGCAAAGATCCCCCAATTCGTCTGCGTCTCTGCCACGCCCGCCAAATACGAGCGTGAGCATGCAAGCCGCATCGTCGAGCAGATCATACGCCCCACGGGTCTGGTCGACCCCGAGCTGTCCGTGCGCCCAGTCACGGGCCAGATAGACGATATCCTCGCCGAAGTGAAGAAAACAGCAGCCGCGGGCTTCCGCACGCTCATCACCACGCTCACCAAGCGTATGGCCGAGAACCTCTGCGAATATTTGGACAGCATGGGCGTGCGCGTGCGCTATCTGCACAGCGAAATCGAGACCTTGGACAGATTGGAAATCATCCGCGACCTGCGCTTGGGCGAGTTCGATGTATTGGTCGGCATCAACCTGTTGCGCGAAGGCCTGGATCTGCCCGAAGTGGGCCTGGTCGCCATTCTGGACGCCGACAAGGAGGGCTTTCTGCGCTCGGCCACCAGTCTGATTCAGACCATAGGCCGCGCCGCGCGCAATGCGGAGGGTCGCGTCATTCTATACGCGGATGAAGTGACGAACGCCATGCGGCAGGCCATCGAGGAGACGGATCGCCGCCGCGCCAAACAGGAGGCCTATAACGAAGCGCACGGCATCACCCCGCAGACCGTCCAAAAGGAAGTCCGCAAGCAACTGTTGATCAGCACCAAGGATGAAACAACCGAGGAGAGCCTGAGCGAAGCGGAGAAAGAGGAGCGCGTCCGCATCCTGCGCGAAGAGATGCTCCGCGCCGCGCGCGAATTAGCCTTCGAACAGGCGGCGAAATTGCGGGATGAGATTGCAAAGCTGAAGGGTACACAAACCGAAAAGATCCCCGCCCTGCGTCCCGGCACCATAGGCGCGCATAAGCGGACGCGAGGGCGGACAAGAAAGTAAAGCTCTACAATACCTCGTGCAGATACAGGGCAAAGGTATCCGCCCAGCCCTGCACAATATTGCTGAAAAAGAAGATCAGCACAAGCAAAACGCAGCTGACCACAATCTGCGCAAAGAGCATGGTTCGGAAATAGTTGCGTTTGCAGGCGGAATGGCTTGAAAACGAAAGCAACAAGCAGACCAATAAACCAAGGCCCGGAACAAACGAAAAGAAAAGACTGATTGCCCAATTAAGCATGCCGACCGGCTGATCGGAGAATCGCTCTTGATAAACTTCCATAGCTATACTCCCATTTGAAGCTAGATGGAGTATAGCGCAAATGCGAAGAAAATGATATATTATATATATTTGTTTACAAATGATTAAGGTGGAACATGAATCCAAATATTCTCTATATGCAAAACAGCTATATGCAAACAGCGTGCGCGAAGGTTCTCACCTGTGCGCACGCGGCGGGCGGCTATGCGATCCGGTTAGACAGTACCCTGTTCTTCCCGAACAAGGGTGGCCAACCCTGCGATCTGGGCAGCATCGGCAGCGCCCGTGTGCTCTCTGTGGATGAAAGCAGCGAAGATATCATCCACCTGACAGACGCCCCGCTCCCCATCGGCGCGGAGGTCGATCTGTTATTGGATTGGCCCCGCCGTCACGATATTATGCAGCAGCACGGTGGCGAGCACCTCCTCTCCGCCTGCGCCTGGCATCTCTATGATACCCACAGCGTCGGTTTCCACTGTTCGGAGAGCTATGCCACCTTCGACCTCAATATCCCCGTAACGCCTGCGCAGATTCGCGAAATCGAAACGATGGCCAATGCAATCGCCGCCGAAAACCGCCCCATACGCGCGCGGGAATATGCGAGTGAGGCGGACATAGAGGGCCTGCCCATACGCAAGCAAAGCGAGGGCATCACCCTGCCCCTACGCCTGGTCGAGATAGAGAACCACGATCTGTGCACCTGCTGTGCGCCGCATCTGGTGCATACGGGTGAAATAGGCCAACTGAAAATCATCTCCGCGCAAACCCTGCGCGGCGGCACGCGGCTCAGCTTCCTCTGCGGGCAGCGCGCCCTCGCGCACGCGCAGGCGCTTCAGGACATCACGGGCGCCCTCGCCCGCAAATACTCCACGGACTGGCGCAGCCTGCCCGAAGTCATCGAAAAGCAAATCGCGGAGCTATCGGCCATTAAGCACGAGCTGCACGCCGCCCGCGCCGCACTGGACACCTACATAGCATCCGAGCTGGCTGGGCAGGCGACAGCAGGCAAAATAAAAATCTGCATCGCCGCCGTCCAAGCCATGGACGGCAAGCGCCTGCGCGCACTCACGAACCGAGTTTCCGAAACAATAAAAACCAAATCCCTCTGCCTGTTGTTCTCCGAGCACCAAGGCGCCCTGCAATACGCCCTCTGCCAAAATAACACGGGCGCGGACGCGGGCGAGCTGTTGCAGCCCGTAAACATCGCGGTCGGCGGCAAGGGCGGCGGCCGCGGTCCGCTGGCGCAGGGCAGCGCGGGCAAATGCCCGAGCGCCCTGCCCGAAATCATCGCGCAGCTCACAAGCTATTTCACCGCGCGCCTGAAATAAAGAAGAGTATGGAAAAGAAACAACTGCGGCTCTGGAACTTCGATTTCACAGTCATCACCCTCGGCTCCGTCATTTCATTGGGCGGGAACGCCATCGCGGGCATCGCGATGGGCTTCATCAACTTACAGCAGCACGACTCTAGGCAGTGTCGACATGAGATCATGCAATAACCTTTAGCCACAGGAAAAGGCAGCGGACGATCACGGCGCCGACAAATGCAACTGTAGTTTTGGCATAACGCGTGGCAATGCCGCGCCATT
>WREI01000074.1 GCA_009779405.1 Clostridiales bacterium | reverse complement strand
GGCGGTATACAATGTCAGCGAGCGCAATCAGCGCAAGGCACGTGAGACCTCGTTTTCCTTCTATGAGACGGACGGCACTTTGGGCATTTTGGCTCCGGCGGATGTTATCGCCAAGGGGCGAGGTTCGCTGGTATACGCGCAGAAGTCGCTCGCCATCCATTTCCGAGGGCGCTTGGGCCGGGGCAGTGTCGATTACCCCTTCTTTCAAAACTATGCGACGCATACATTTTCATCGTTGGTACTGCGCAGCAGCGGACAGGATATCGAGGGCGCACGCATACGGGATGCGTATGCCTCCCGTGTGGTGCAGGGCATGCATTTGGACGCTGCCGCGACGCGCCCGGTAATTGTATACGTGAACGGCAACTATTACGGCATCTTTGATCTCGGCGAAGATCAAAACGCCGGGTGGTTGGAAGCGCACTATGGCGTGGAGTCTGATCATGTGGAGATTATCCGTCGCAATGTATCCCCGCTCCACGGAAACAGTAAAGATATGGAGCAACTGCGCAAATGGGTTGACAGAACCGATTTTACGGACGATGCAAATTTCGGCCAACTCGGTGCGCGTATGGATATAGAATACTTCACCGATTACATTATTGCGCAGACCTTTATGTGCAACACCGATATGAATAATATGAAGTATTGGCGCACGACGGACGGACAGCTGAAATGGCGACCTATATACTATGATCTGGATTATTGTTTTGCGGGTGACATAAACCGCAGCATATTGCCCGCCTATTTCAACATAGCCGGGGTTGTCGGTGTTGAAGGCAACCAAATCACCGATTTGAATTTATTTGTCGCTTTGCGTAAAAACGCCTCTTGGCGCACACATTGCGCGGAACGCTATGTGGAAGTGATCTGCACTTACTTCAGCACGGAACGTTTAACCGCTATTTTGGATGAGATGGCGGCGGAACTGCGTCCCGAGATGGCGCATCACTTGAAACGCTGGGGGCAGTCGCGCGGCATAGCCGGGTGGGAAAATGAAATTGCCAAGTTGCGCGAACGCGTCCGGGCGCGGCCCGAAATTGCGCTTCGGCAGATGCAGGAATATTTCGGAATTTCGGATACGCAGTTACAGGAATGGATGAAGAAGTATAGTAAATAGCATCCCGGCAGGGATACCCGCCCGCTACGGTGGCGACGCTGCAATGGCGCGTAAGTGTGAGCGTGCCGCCCAGCAACAGTGTCGCAAACAGCGCGGCGATCAGTACGCGCCAAAATAGGCTCTTCGCGGTTTGTTCCGGGTTTACGATCTTATGTTTCGGCATTCGACTTTCTCCTGTTCCCTATTCCCTGCGTATCATCCGTCCACGTGCCGCGCACACTACGCACAGGGAGGATTTTTCCTTGTTACATGATATTTTTCGCAAAATCGGATATTTGATACGCCGGAGCCAGCAACCGGGTAATGCGCACGAGGAAGCGCCGGACGAAAGGAAGCTTTTCGAGCGTTTGGAACTAAACAAAGAGCGGATACAGAGTTATTATGGAAATGATCTGGTATTGCGTGCATGCAACGTCGGTTCGCGGGCGGCCCTGCTCTGCTACATTGACGGGTTGGCGGATGAAAAGTTTATCGGTGACTTTGTACTTGTGCCGCTTCTGCGCCCCTGGCTACAGCAAGGCATGCGTCTGTCACATATAAAGGAGCATTTTTTGACGGCGGGCGATGTGAAGGAAACGGATGCCCTGCCCCTGCTGCTGGGCAGTCTGTCCGCCGGGGACTGCGCCTTGCTCTTGGACGGCGAAGCGGGGGCTCTGCTGATCAGCTCCAAGGGCTATGCGCGGCGCGGGGTCGAGGACTCCACGACGGAAATGACGGCCCGCGGCCCGCGCGAATCGTTTACGGAGAATATGCGCACCAATACCGCTCTGTTGCGGCGACGCGTAAAGAGCCCCGACCTGCTCTTCGACCTTTGCAGTGCCGGGCGCTATAGCAAAACGGATATCACCATCGCCTATATACGCGGCATTGCGCAGGAGGAGACGGTCGCTGAGGTCAAGCGGCGTCTGGCGAAAATCGATGTGGACGCGGTGCTGGAGAGCGGCTATGTGGAGCAATATGTGGAGGACGCGCCCTATTCGCTCTTTGCCACAGTGGGCAACAGCGAGCGGCCCGACGCCGTTGCCGCGCGGCTTTTGGAGGGGCGCATCGCCATTCTGGTGGACGGCACCCCCTTTGTGCTCACCGTACCCTGCTTCTTCATGGAGACTTTTCAGGGGGTGGAAGATTACTACGCCAGGCCCTTTTTCGCGACCTTTCTGCGCGTGCTGCGCTTTGCCGCCGCGATCGTTACCGTATTGCTGCCCGCCCTTTATTTGAGTTTCACCATTTTCCATCAAGAGATTATACCGACTAAGCTGCTCTTCTCCATGGTGGGCGCTAGCGCCAACATCCCCTTTCCCGAGTTGTTGGAGATGCTGCTGATGAGCTTCACATTTGAAGTGTTGCGCGAAGCGGGTAAGCGCTTGCCCCGCGCCGTGGGCCAAAGCATCTCCATCGTCGGCGCAATTATCGTGGGCGAGGCGGCGGTCAGTGCGGGGTTGGTCAGTGCGCCCATGGTTATCGTCGTCTCCTTCACGGCTGTATGCAGCTTTATGGTGCCTGCGCACAACGACGCGTTTACGCTGCTGCGATTTATCTTTATCGCCGCGGCGGGCTGGATGGGCGGCGTGGGCGTATTGTTATGCGCCCTCTGCCTGCTGGCGCATTTGGCAAGCTTGGAGAGCTTCGGGCAGCCCTATATGGCTCCGTTCTTCCCTCTGCGCAGGGGAGATTTGAAGGATTCGCTTGTGCGTGCGCCGCTGCATGATATGGTGGCGAGACCGACGGGGATGACGGGGAATCGGAGACGGGTGGGAGGTAATAAGTAAAAATGCAGAATGCAGAGAGGAAATGCAGAGGTTTTGTTGCGCTGTTGTTGGTGGGGCTGCTCTTTTTATTTGCCGCCTGCAACGGGAGTCGAGAGTTGTATGATTTGGGGATAGTGTTGGGAATCGGATTGGATCGGAGCGCGGAGGAGGGGGCGGTGGATATGACTTTGCAATTGGCTTCCGGGTTGCAGGGGGAACCGGGGGGCGGGATGGGTGGTTTGCAGTCGGGCGAAGCGTTTATCAACTATACCTTGCCTGGCGATGTGTCGCTCTCCCATTTTCGGCAGTTCAAATTGCGCATGCAGAAGGAGGTCTATCTGGCGCATAACGAATTGTTTGTGATAGGCGAGCCGCTTGCGCGGGCGGGGATTGGGCCTTATATCGATTTTTTTCTGCGCGATCCCGAGCTGCGTGTGAGTACCAATATACTTGTGGCGAAGGGCTCCGCGGCGGAGCTGTTGGCGGCGGAGGCTATGCTGTCGGAGTATCCTACGTTGTCGCTTTCACAACGGGAGGACAGTTATCCGCTCAGCGGCGCAACCAGTCGCTGCTCGCTCTTTGATTTTGTTTCGGCCATGGCGTCGGAATGCCGCTGTGCCACCGTGCCTATGGCGGAGCTGCAGGCGGGCGCGGATGGCGAGCCTATCTCCGTGTTCAACGGACTGGCCATCTTTCGCGGGGACACTATGATAGGCACATTGACGCAGGAAGAAGTGTCGGGATTGCTCTTTCTTACGGATGCGGTTCGAAACGGGGCTTTGCGTTTTTCTGTAGACGGAAGCGTTGTTGAAGTGGAATTGCAACGCAGTAAAACCAAGCTTTGCTATACCGTGCAGGAGGATGGTACGGCGGATATACTTGTCACGATTCGCTCGGGCGGACGGATTGTCTCGCGCGCGGGCGGTGCTGCGGAGCGGAATAGCATTATCCGGGCTGGTGAGACGCGGATGCAGGAGGAGATGCTGATGACGCTGCGTCGCGCGCAGGAGCTTCACGCGGATATCTTCGGCTTTGGGGATGCGATTGCAAAATGCGAGCCCGATTGGTGGGAAGTGCACGGCGGGAACTGGGAAGCGAATTTGCCGCGCCTGCGCTTTGCGTTCGATATAGTTTTGGAACCGGGGGAGTTATGAGGAATCAGAGCTTTACCCCTCGGCAATTGGGTGTCGCGCTGGCCGCGTTTATCTTTGCAGCGAACCGATTTTCAAGCTACTATACGGAAACACTGCGGCAGGACGCGTGGCTTTCCGTGCTGCTTGGACTGCTCTTCTTTGCGCCTATATTTTTGCTCTATGTTGCGCTGGCGCGCGAATTTCCGGGCAAGGGCTTGTTTCAGATCAATGAGATCGTCTTTGGCAAGGGAATCGGCAAGGGGATTACCGTACTGTATTTGTTTTTCTTTATCCTGATAAACAGTATGAATCAGCGCTATGTCGCCGACTTCACCGTCAATACGATACTGCCCGAAATGGCACTCGCGCCCCTTGTTTTTAGCATGGCCATTGTGTTTGCCTGGGTACTGCGCTGCGGACTGCGGGCTACGATGCGCATTGGCTGGTTCGTGTTATTGTTTGCAGCGGGCGCGTTGGTTTTGAGTTATGCGCTGCTTGCAAAGCAAATGCAGCCCGCGAATTTCATGCCCGCGTTTCGGCATGCGCCTGTGCGGTATCTGCAATCTGCACATACGAACGCCATCATTTCTCTGGGGGATATGCTCTGCTTCTTGCCATTGTTGCGCTATATGCAGCCCGGCAAGAAGGTGCTTCGCCCCGTAATCATAGGTATATTGAGCGGTGCGGCCTTGACCTTGCTCTGCGTCTGCCAGAACATCTTAGTGTTGGGAGTTCTGGAGCCCTACAGGCTCTACCCCGCCTATGACGTCGCGCGGCTTATACGCATCAGCGATGCCTTTTCGCGCATGGAGTTCCTGTTCACCATCCCCGCGCTGCTGCTCTTTACACTGCGCGTGCTCTTCCTGTTCTTTGCGATTGTGGAGGGTATGGGGCAACTCTTTGGCATAGAGGACAGACGTCCCCTGTTGCTGCCGACGGTTGGGCTTTGCGCGGCATTGACTTTCCTGGTTGTTTCGGGCAGTGGTGAGCTGAAAGCCTTTACGATGGGCGTGGCTCCCTTCTTCTCCGGTTTCTTTGTGCTGCTATTGCCGCTTTTGACGCTGACGGTCTTCCTTGTGCGCCGAAACAGGGTGCAGGAAGTAATAGGTAATAATGCAGAATGCAGAGAGGAAGTAAGTGCATGACAAGAATTATCTTGGTTTGTGGGTTTAGTGCAGTTTTAATACTGCCCTCTATTGTACGGCTGATAAAGCGTGGCAACAAAAAATCGGCGGTAGTGGTCGCTATGCTCGCATTGTTTGCGACAGCGGGGATGCTTCTTTACTTTTTGCATGTGCGCATTCCTTCCGTTTTATCGGTCATTTCGGCTTGGATGCGGCGTATTGGGTTGTATTATCCCAATTAGCGCAAATTTGCGTGCAATCTGCGCCCGTTTGTGGTATCCTCTTACAAACAATCGAGGGGCATATATATGCGCGAAACATTTAAGGATAAAAAACGCTTGGTCGTAAAAGTCGGCACATCCACGCTTACTCATGAGAACGGGCGGCTGCATCTGCGCCGCATGGAGCGGCTGGTGAAGGTGCTGGCCGACCTGCGCAATTCGGGGCGGGAGGTAATTTTGGTTTCCTCAGGCGCTATCAGCGTCGGCGCGCAGAAACTGGGCTTGACAGAGCACCCTCGCGAAACGCGGGCGCGGCAGGCCAGCGCGGGCGTAGGGCAGTGCGAACTGATGTTTATGTATGACAAGCTCTTTTCGGAATATAACCACGTCATCGGCCAACTGCTGCTGACTGCGGCGGATGTGCAGGATGGGCAGCGGCGCGAGAACCTCGAAAACACCTTTGCGCAGATGCTGGCCTATGGGGCTATCCCCATCGTCAACGAAAACGACAGCGTGGCCGTGGATGAATTGATCTTCGGCGACAACGATACGCTCTCCGCCATCGTCGCGGCGCTGGTGAAGGCAGATTTATTAATACTCCTGACCGATATAGACGGACTGTATACTCTCGACCCACATAGGGTTGCGAAAGATCCGCATAGAGATGCGCAGGCGCTTTTATTATCCGAGGTGCGCGAGATTACGCCCGAATTGCGCGAAGCGGCGGGCGGGCGCGGCAGCAGTCGCGGCACGGGCGGCATGATTACAAAATTGGATGCGGCGCAACTTGCCCGCAACGCAAATATCCCCACCGCTATCTGCAATGGGGAGGATCCGGAGAATATTTATCGGTTGTTGGACGGGGAAATTGTGGGGACGGTGTTTTTATAGAACAACGAAGGGGAGAAACCGCAATGTTACAAAAAAACCTGATAAGATGGACTTGTTTTTTGGTTTTAGCAAGCATGTTCTGCTGTTTTGCCGCGTGTGCCGATGCGGGCGCAGGAAAACCGGTTTCATCTGCAATTACCGCCCTGCCGGGCGGTGATTATGTTCCGGGCTTTTACTATTCCCCCGACCGGGCAAACAAGCAAGTGAGAATCGAAGGCGATGGATCTACTTCTTACCGCTTCGAGGGGTTGCAGCCGTATTTTGATGAGAACGGGTTCACCATGCTCCCGATGGTACACTTTGAAGTGTTCTTCTCGGGCCAAGTAAGTTATGAGATGGATGGCGGCAGAGTCACCATCACCAAAAATGTATTGGATGTAATCACCGTCGTCAGCGTTACGGCGGGCAGCAATATCCTGCTGCGGAACGGACAGGAGATTGTGATGGACACAATGCCCGTGCAGAAAGACGAAACCATATACATTCCGCTGGAATATGTCGGGGATGCCTTGGGCTATGGCGTATACTGGAATGAACGACAAGAATGCGTAAAGTTTTATCCGTATACCTCTGTTTTCGTCTTCATTTGGAATGAAAGCGAGGATAGCTTGGATGGAGGGCTGCGCTACGCCTATACAATCAGCGGGAATAAACCCGCGGATATGGCATTGGTCATGGCAAACCCCGCAGCGAGCTTTAGGGAAGTGTGCGCTGTGCTTAAAAAATTGTCGAAAGGGGCTTATATCTTAACCACTACGCTGTATCGGGCCAAGGGGCATCATGTTTCCTATGATGCATTGTATCGTGTCCTTGACTATATTTCCGATGCAGGGTTGAGAAGCAGTTGGACGGTTTATTGTCTCGATACCATCCCACCGATTATCAAGGATTTGCGCGACTTCACGAACTGGTGGTATTCGGAAGAGCTGTTCGCGTTGGAAGAAGAAGCGATTTATGACGTGGATAAGCAAATTTATCGTTTCTCATATTTCCCGGCCTTTACGAACCAAATGGTTATGCGAATTGAAGTTTGCGATGATGGCACGGCGGATATTTACTATAAGGTCAGCGATGGAGAAGCGGGTGTGTCAGGCGGAGGGATTGCGCGCTCGGAGCAGGCGAAACTGAGTGCCACAGAAACCGCCGCACTCCTTGCACTGTTGAAAGAGGTGGATTATTGGGAGCTGCCGGTTGAAACGGATCATTTGGGCTGCGACGGTTATATGTTCGTGATCGAAGGGGTTAAGGATGGCGTGTATCATATAGTCAATCGATGGGTACCTGAAGAACCGGAACCCGTGCATCGCTTGGAAGCATACTTTTGGGTCTTGATTAAAGAAAAATTTGCAGAATAAAACCCGACGCACCGGCGATGCATCGGGTATGTGTTTTGTTCTGCTTACCCTGCGTGTGCGGCTCTAATTCTCCACGTAGGCAACGATATCGCCCACGGTCTTCAGCTTGGAAAGTTCATCGTCGGAGATTTCGTTGCCGATCTCTTCTTCCAATGACATCACCAGCTCGACTATATCGAGTGAATCTGCATGAAGATCATCCACCAAACGGCTTTCGCGGGTGATCTCTTCTTCATTCAGGTTCAACTGCTGCGCAATCAGCGCGCGTACTTGTTCAAAGCTCATACTATACTCCTTTTGGTGGTCTGCATGCACAACAAACGGCGCTGCCCGTATATAGTATATGCTTATGGCATCTTTGTCAATCCCAAATCCGACAGGAAACGTGGATTTGGCGTATTTTTAGCGGCGTCATCAAAAAACTCTATACGCGCAGATCCAGGAATTCTTGCACCAACTGGTTGTGAACGAGCGCTTGACCACGCTTGCGTTGGCGGAGCTGGCGTCTATCATCGTCGAAGAGCTGATGGCGATGCCGACATGCCCATCAAAGACCAGTATATCGCCCGCTTTCACATCGCTCATATTCTTGATGCGGGTGAAGCGCGTGGTGCTTGCCCAGGCGCGGGAGGTCATATAGCTGACAGATACGCCCGCTTGGCGCAGGCACCAATAGACCAGGCCGGAGCAGTCGAAGGCATCGGGGCCCTTCGCGCCGCGCACATAGGGCATGCCGAGCCGACTTTCCGCCTTTTCAATCAGCAGCTTTACACCACTGGCGTTGCTGGGCTTGGGCGTGGCCGTCGGCTTGGGGGTTGTTGTACCCGGTCTGGCGGTCGTACCCGGCCTGGGCGTCGGCGTCTTTGCGTTGGGTCTGGGCGTTGGTGTTCTGGGAACATTGGCCGGCTTTGCGTTGGAGCTGTTCATCTTCTCAAAGGTCTTGCGCCCAACCTTACCGTCCTGCGTCAGATCGTTGCGCTTTTGGAATTCGCGCACCGCATTCTCCGTCACCTCGCCGTAGTATCCGGTCACGGCCGAAGAGGAGGTGATATAGCCCAATTTCTTCAAGCGCGTCTGCACCGCCTTCACATCGGAGCCGCTGTCGCCCACTGCCAATACCCAGCCCGCCGCGTTGCCGCTGAGCAGCAGATCGCGGGTTTGGGGGCCTATACAGCCATCGGCCTGCATATCGTTGGCACGCTGGAAGGCTTTGACCGCGCTCGTCGTGGCGTTGCCGTAACGCGTATCCGGCTTCTCCTTCAAAAAGCCCAGCTCGTACAGTTTGGTTTCAAAAGTCTTTACATCGTCGCCCTCGCTGCCCTTTTGCAGCACTTTGGAAACGGGGTCCTCATCGTAGAGTTTATCGAGGGTCTTGTTGCCGACCTTGCCGTCCGCATTCAGTTTGTTTTTCTTTTGAAATTCCAGCACGGCATTGTGCATGTCATCATCGAATACATCCTTTTTGGGCTTGCTGTTGATGTAGCCCAACTGATACAGGCGCTCCTTGGCGGCCAGCACATCGTCGCCCGTGTCGCCCTTCTGCATGACATAAATTTTTGCGTTATCGGAAAAGAGCCGATCATAAGTCTGGCTGCCCAAATGCCCATCCGCGCTGAGGTCGTTATGCTTCTGGAAGACCAGCACTGCGTGGCTCGTGATGGAGCCGAATTTGTCGGTGGGTTCATCGAAGTCCATGTAGCCCAATTCCATGAGCCGCTGCTGCACCGCAGGTACCACGGGATTGCTGTCGCCCTTTTTCAGCACAAAATCGATGCCGCTTGGCGCAGGTGCGGGCGTGGAATGATCCACGGGTTCCGGAAAATAGTCCGGATCCTCCAATGTCGCCGGGTCGATGGTAAACGGTGCGGGTGTATCGGCCGCAACCACATTATACGTGGGATCCACGCCCCTCCCGTTCGCAATCGCTACAATGATTACAATCAACACGACCAGCACGATACTGCCGAGCACAGAGATAACGGCCTTGCCGACGAGGTTTGCCTTGCGCCAAAGCCACAGGAAGTTGATCCACAGATTCTCGGCCCAAACGGCAATCCTGCGCGCCAGTGTCGCGACACCGCTGCCTATAGACCTGCCCATGCGCCCAAACATCGCCAGAATCTTGCCCAAACCGCTGCGTTTGTTCAATCTGTATTTCTTTTCGTTCGCCATGTTCTCCTCGCTTTATGATGAATGCATCTGTTTTACGTACTTATATTTTTACTGAATAACCATAATCAAAAAGGCGGCTCCTGTCAAGATGTGTGCCTGTCCCCGCGTTCGATTTTACGCATTTTGTGCAATTCCATAGTATTTTGTTTGAAATTCGTTTACAAAAAAGACATTTAGGGCTATAATTCTTTAAGATAGAATAGGGAAACCGAAGGGAGGATAATTGAATGAAAAAATTGCTTGTATACCTGCTTGTTGCCCTGCTGCTTTTCAGCGCGGCCGCTTGCACAAAGAAAGGAGGTCCTGATATGGAAAAGTATCGGGAAAAGGGACTGCCCATCGCAGTCATCACCATGGAGGACGGTTCCGTAATAGTCCTGGAGCTGTACCCCGACATCGCGCCGGAGAGCGTGAAGAATTTCATTGCGCTTGCGAACAGCGGTTTTTATGACGGATTGATTTACCATCGTGTCATCTATGACTTTATGATTCAGGGCGGCGACCCGGAGGGTACCGGCGGCGGCGGCCCCGGTTACAGCATCAAGGGCGAGTTCGCGGCCAACGGCGTGCAGAATGATATTTCGCATGTACGCGGCGTCATCAGCATGGCACGCGCACAGCCCTATGACAGCGCGGGCAGCCAGTTCTTTATCGTGCACAAAGCCAGCACCTTCCTCGACGGCAATTATGCGGCATTCGGGCGCGTGCTGGAGGGTTTGGATGTTGTGGACGCCATCGCTTCCGTCTCCACCGACCGCAATGACAGACCGCGCACGGAGCAGAAGATAAGGAGCATACGCGTGGAGACCTTCGGCGTCGATTACGGCGAGCCGGAGCAGTACCCGGATTATTAAGAATTAAAAAGGAGTCATCCCATGTCCAAAATCATTACCCTCGAAACCCGCGACCTCTCCGCCTGCGACGGCGGCTGCGGCGAATGCCAGACCTCCTGCCAGTCCGCCTGCAAGACCAGCTGCGGCGTGGCAAATCAGCCTTGCGAGAATAGCGAGGAATAAGCGCTGGCGAAGTTTATTTAGGATGTTACAGGGCGCAATATGATGCGCCGCCGATAAAGAAGTATGTATGCGGTGCAGCCGGTGAGGCTGCGCCGCTGAATCGTTTTTGATGGTAGAGATACCGTCATTTCTGTTGATTGCCGATTGACGATTATGCCGACTTGGTTAGCTGTTCCGGCTCTGTCGCTCGTTTCGCTTTCCGCTCCTTCAGATATGCAATCATCTCATCCGTACTCGGAACATCCAGTATGCCCACCGCGTTGTAGAAGATTTCTACTTTCTGCTTCCGTTTGCCCGTTGTGTAGTCCGGGGCATGAACCACAATTCTCTCAATGAAGTCGTGCAGGATGGTCGGGGTGAGGGATTCTATCTCTGTGTATTTGCGGACGATGGACAGAAAGCGCACAATGTTTGCGGCGGATTGCTTTTCCTCGGCAAGTTCGGCATCTAATTTTGCGGATTCCTGTTTCAGCGCGGCTTGCTCGGATTCGTAGCTTGCGGACATTTTCATGAAGCGTTCTTCCGAAATGCGGTTGGCTACAGAATCCTCGTAGATTCGCTGGAAGAGCAGGTCGAGTTCGGCGATGCGTTTGCGGTGCTGATCGAGGGTTTTGCGCTTGGCGGCGATTGCACGGGTCTGGTCTTCCGTGGACTTCTTGTTGACCACGCGGACGAACAGCGATTCGTACTGCTGCACATAGGCGAGAACCCGCTGCATATGCGTCAATACCAGATCATACACGGCCTTTTCGCGGATATAGTGCGCTGTGCAAGCTCCTTTGACGCTCCGATAATTTCCGCAAACAAAGTGGTCGTTCGTTGCTCTGCCTGTATTGCTTGTGCTGTAATACAGCTTCTTGCCGCAATCCGCACATTCCAACAGGCCGGAGAACAAACTGATCTTGCCTGTTTTCAAGCGCCGCTTCCGTCCTTTGCGGATTTCCTGCACCCGTTCCCATACCGCTATTTCAATAATCGCTTGGTGTGTGTCCTCAAAGATTTTCCATTGCGAGGGGTCGTTCATGACCTTGGTCTTGTTCTTGAAGGAGCGGACGCGGGTGCGGAAGTTGACGGTGTGACCGATATACTCCGTTCGGTCGAGAATGTCGGAGATCGTCCGGGGCGACCAGTTGCAGGGCGTTGGCGGGAGCGGGGCGGCGGTTGGGGTGCCGACACTCCGCCAATATTCGGCGGGAGTGGGAACTTGGCCTTGGGTCAGAATGGTGGCAATCTGCGATGTGTTCTTTCCGTCCATACACAAAGCGTAAATGCGCTTAACTACTTCGGCGGCGAACTCATCCACAATCCATTTCTTTTTGTCGTTCGGGTCTTTTTTGTATCCGAATGGCGGGTTGCCTGTGAGCGGGATGCCGGAGTTACCTTGTGCCTGCTTAACGGCTTTCACCTTTTGGCTGGTGTT
>WREI01000073.1 GCA_009779405.1 Clostridiales bacterium | reverse complement strand
GCGGGTATATTGTAGGGGCGGATACCATCCGCCCGCCGAATACATGCCAACCACGGGCGGATACTATCCGCCCCTACATTTTTACGGCATTCAACCCACTGCGCGTTGCGCGTTGAACATTGAGCATTGCCGCAATTGCCTTGCCCTCCCCGCAAAATCCGTATATAATAAACACGCAATCTTCCTCAGAAAGCGAGAACCCGATGAAAAGAACCAAACTGACCGCCCTCCTCCTGGCCATCCTGCTGTCGGTCGCGGCACTGCTGCCCGGCCTGTCCGCGCAAAACCCGCGCGCCGCCGTCACAATGGAGGGCGTGGACGCCATGCTCATCTATAACCCGCGCCTGACCTATGAATACTGGACCAACCGCCTGAACTATGTCACAAACAACATGGCGACGGGCAGTCTGGTTGGCTCGGGCATCGTCACCACGGGCGTTTCGGAGCCGAGCGGCATGCAGCCGCAGATTCCGCAGAAGGGCCGATCGCAGAGTTTTGCCGAGTTTGACCGGGGCCGTCTGGAGACCTACCTCAAATCGGGCGGCAAGCTGGAACAACAGCCCGATATCGTGAAGCCCCTTGTCACTGTGGGGCAAACCGCGCAGTTCTGGACAGACTACGGAAAGCAGACCTTCACCGCCCGCGCCGTGAGCACGCATTGCGTGATATGGGGGACGTCCGCCTTTACGAACACGACCTTTGCCCAGCAATTGGCGAACGAGTTTGACAACTTTATCTATCCGCAAACGACCACCCTCTTCGGCCCCGCCCGCTATATGACGGAGGGTGCGCAGCTGAACGTGCTGGTCTATAATATGGGCGCGGGGATCTGCGGTTATTTCTGGGGTCCCGAACTGATGACCGCCGCCGAGCTGCAGAATATCTACGGTGAGAACCCCGCCGACTGGAACCACAGCGCGCCCCACTTCCACCTCAACTCCCAGTATGCGATCACGGCAGAATGGATGACCGCCCGCAACACGATGGCGCACGAGTTTCAGCACCTGCTCCACTTCACCGCCGCCATTCTGAACCCAAACAACAGGAACCTAGAAGAATCCATGGTCTTGACCAACGAGGGCTTTGCCATGGTCGCGGAGGAGCTGCTCTATCCCGGTTCCGTGGCGGAGCAGGGCTATAATTACACATTCAGCAGCTCCACGCAATATAGAGACGGCTTCGGCCCCTATAACTGGAACGGAACCGGCGGCGTCGCCAACTACGGCTTCGGCTGGGCCTTTATGGACTGGTATGCCAAGCAGGCGGGCAGTGCGGCCTTTGCCGCCTATCTCAGCCACTGGCGTAATTCACCGCAGAATCAACTGATGGACCCCAACGCGTTCCATGCCGCCACGCCCCCGGCCAAGCGGACGGAGATTCTGAATATCGCGGCCTATGCGGCGGCCACCAACAGTTCGCTGCTTACAACGCCGAATGTCAGCCCCTATAATACCTATATCCGCGACAACAACGTCCTCCTGTCCAAGATGCTGCTGGCCTTCCATATCGCCAGCGTCGTGCAGGCGGGCAGCGGGCTCTATAGCTTGGGCAGCGGCGCGCACGGCGAGATCACGCGCCCGCGCTATCGCTCCACGAATTCCGCGACCATCCAGGGCGGCGGCTGTATCTATTTCACGGTCAGCGGCGGCAGCTTCACCGTACCCGCGGGCGCGAACGCCGAGCTCATCTATGTCGGCTTTAAGGACGGCAAGGTCGTTATCCCGCCGACGACAGCCGCGGACTATACCCCGGCGCCCCCGATCCTCCGCGGGGACGCGAACTGCGACGGCAAGGTGACCGCCGAGGACGCCGCGCTGGTCCTGCGCGTTTTGGCCGACCTCGCCACGCTCACCCCCCAGGGCGCGCTGAACGCCGAAGTCACCTATGACAACACCCTCAGCGCCGCCGATGCGGCAATGATATTGCGCTTTTTGGCGGGGTTGATTGATCCGCTGTGATGCGCAATGGGTTGGATGCCATATAAATTGCAGGGGCGCGATATAGTCGCGCAGGGCGAATTGCGATTCGCCCTGAAACATCCTTCATGTGCTCCGGGATGGCGCAATATCATGCGTATCCCGCGGGAGACGCGACCCCCCTACTGTATAAATATACTGTCCTAACTGTCCTAACTGTCCTTCGATGATACTATATATAAAAGAAACATATTGTATTGCAGGAACACCCTTGTATGCGTCGGACAGTTAGGACAGTTAGGACAGTTGTATCGGTATATACAGGCATGTCCTTGTAAAAACATGCTTGCGCTTATCTGTTGTACTCCCCGTCCCGCGCGCATGCTGTATCCCGTCGAAGCGCAGTAAATCCGCATCCAATTTTGCCAGCTTGGACGTCAGTTTCTCCGGCGACATATCCACCCCCTCCCCCGCGGCGATCAAATCGCTGCTGGTGCCTTCCCAGCGGGCGTTGTTCTGCGCGGTCAGGCGGCGGATCAGCTGCACCAAGGGGTTGGCCTCGTATTCCGCGCGCTTGCGGCGCTCTATGCGCTCGGCGGCGCTGCCCGTGACGCGCCACTCGCAGTTTTCCTTGCGGAAGTCCATGCAGAGGGCCTGCTCCGGGGCGTCGCGGCCCGTGATGTGGAGGATCGCGCTGTCGCTGTCCTCTTCGCGCTCGATCAACAGGGCCGTATCCGCCGCGCCCAAGATCGCGTTTGTCCCCGAGATCATCTCGAACACGTCGTCCGCGCCGCGCATCTTGCGGTTGTGGTGGATGAGCAGTATGCAAATCCCCTGCCCGTCGGCGAAGCCCTTGATTTTGCCGATCTCGGCGTAGTCGTTCGCGTACTCGTTGCTGCTGGTGCGGCTGCCGCGTATTTTCTGGAGCGTGTCGATGATAATCAGCCCCGTATCGGGCTCCTTTTCCGTGCAGAGTTTGATTTTATCGAAGAGCCCGGCGTCGCTTCTGTCGGCTTCGATATCCAGGCGCAGGCCCGCGGGCGGGGCCTGGCCGTCCAGGAGCTTGAGCAGGCGCGCCTTCAGGCGGCGGTACCCGTCCTCGAGCGCGAAATAGAGCACGCCCGTCCGCTTCGTCTCCCGGCCCAGAAAGGGCGCGCCGCCCGCCACGCGCAGGGCCAGCAGCAGGGCCAGCCAGCTCTTGCCGCGCTTGGGCGCGCCCGTCAGCAGGGCCAGGCCCGTCGTCGGCAGGATATCCGCCACCAGATATTCAATCGGCGCCAGGTCCATATTGAGGATATCCGCCGCGGAGTGGCCGGGTGCGGCGCGGGGAACCTCCACCTTCGCGGTGGCATACCAGGCACCCGCCTCCTCCGATTCGATCCAGCCGTCCGACGCCGCGACCAGCGCAAGCAGGGCCGCGACCCCCTCGTTCCCCTCGCGGCGCGCCGCGTCCGACAGGCTGCAATAGCGCTCCAGATGCAGGAAGCGTATGCTCTTCGCCGTTTCCCAAAGCTTGCCGCCCGCCATACGCGTCATCTCATGCCCGCCCTCCTCGCTGCATACGAGGAACAGGCAGTCGCGTCCCTTTGCCTTATGGCAGAACTGCGCCTGCACGTCCGCGTGCGTCCAATCCAAGGTCTGCACCGCGCGAAAACCCAAAGTCCCGAGCAAATACACGTCCTGCGCCGCTTCCGCAAAAATCAAGCTGTTGTCCAATGTAATAATACCTCCGTCTGTCTGATGGAGGTATTGTAACACGTAGATTTTGCGGGAATTCTTATAATTTTGGGGAATTTGGGGCGTGGGGGCGCCACTTTCCACTCCCCCCCTACGGCGCCACCCGACAAATCGCGAGCACGTCGAGCAGCGAGCGCTCCGGGGTTTCGCCGTCACAGCGCAATGCGTTGCCGAACCACATGCGCGCCGTGCGGCCGCCGTCCAAGTTATAGGCCTTTTCACAGCCCAAGCTCTCCATCAGTTCCGCGAACTCCGTCATATATATGCCTGCGGAGCGCTTGCCCGGAAACTCCACATTGACGATAACATAGTGGCCGGGCGCGTAATAGCCTATGCCGACGCGGGCCGTGCGGGTCGCATAATGCCCCGGGTTGCTCGTCACGGGACGCCCGCTCGCGGACACGCCCTCCGTATGGAACTGCTTCAGCGCGCGCCCTTCCTCGTCCAGAAGTATCGGGCCGAACGAGAGTATATGCCACACATCGGGGTCCTGCGCGATGTCCGCGCTGTAATGCCCGCGCTCGAAGCTCTCCATGCGCCCGTCGCGGTATATGACGCAGATATCCCGGTACGTGTCCACCGTTGCGCGTATCACCTCGCCGTTCCGCACGACGAGACCCTCGTCGCGCCACGCATAGAAGTCGCCGCTGATTGCGAATACGGCGTCCACCTTGGTGGCGATGGCCTTCATGCGCGTATGCTCCCTGTAGGTGAAGGCCTGAAAGCTCTCGATATCCTGCACATAGATGTGGCAGATGTGGATATACATGCGCTTTCCGATGGGGGAATCCTCCTTGGTCCAGACCAACTCCTCATAGAAAAGGGCGATGCGGTCGGTTTGATAGGAGTTCTCCGTCTCTATAACCTCCCCGTCGGTGAACACGTCATAGCGGCCGCCGCAGAGCCCGTCGGGGGTCGGCACCGGCGTGGGCGTGGGTTCGGGTGTGGGCTCGGGCGTGGGCGTGGGCGAAGGCGAGGGCGTCGCCGTGACGATCTCCACGCTGCGCGTGGTCGCCTCGGGCGTGCGCCCGTCTCCCTGCACGAGCGACAGCCCGGAACAGGCGGACGTGAGCGCGCAGAGCAGCAGTATAAAGAGAAGGATCGTGACGAGTTTTGATTTCATTCCATAGACTCCATGCTTGGTGT
The DNA here is from genome assembly GCA_009779405.1 of Clostridiales bacterium. Taxonomy (GTDB): domain Bacteria; phylum Bacillota; class Clostridia; order Christensenellales; family CAG-138; genus WRCT01. The sequence goes on along the minus strand of WREI01000073.1, from coordinate 8,040 downwards.
TTGCATATCGACATAAAAGAGCCCGCATTTGGGCGAGCTCTCTCCGATAATTTCCGATTTACTATTCGATGACGGAGGCCACAACGCCCGAGCCGACCGTGCGGCCGCCCTCGCGGATGGCGAAGCGGAGCCCCTGCTCGATGGCGATGGGGGTGATCAGCTTGACGGTCATGACGATGTTGTCGCCGGGCATAACCATCTCCACGCCCTCGGGCAGCTCGATGGTGCCGGTTACGTCGGTCGTGCGGAAGTAGAACTGCGGACGATAGCCCGGGAAGAAGGGCTTATGGCGGCCGCCTTCGCTCTGCTTCAGAACGTAGACGTTGGCGGTGAAGTGGGTATGGGGCTTGATGGAGCCGGGCTTGGCCAGAACCTGGCCGCGCTCGATATCCGTGCGCTGCACGCCGCGGAGCAGGGCGCCGATGTTGTCGCCCGTTTCGGCGCTGTCCAGCAGCTTGCGGAACATTTCGACGCCGGTGACGACGACGTTGCGGGTCTCGTCTTTCAGACCGACGATCGAAACCGTATCGCCGACCTTGACGGTGCCGCGCTCGACACGGCCCGTGGCGACGGTGCCGCGGCCCGTGATGCTGAACACGTCTTCGACGGGCATCAGGAAGGGCTTATCGTTCTCACGCATGGGGTTGGGGATATAGGAATCCACCTGCTCCATCAGCTCAAACAGGCAGGCGCACTCGGGCGCGTCCTTCGCGACCTTGCCGGCCAGCAGGGCTTCCATGGCCTGCAGGGCGGAACCCTTGACGATGGGGGTATCGTCGCCCGGGAACTCATACATATCGAGCAGCTCGCGGATTTCCATCTCCACCAGCTCTAAGAGCTCTTCGTCGTCGACCTGATCGACCTTGTTCATGAAGACGATGATATAGGGTACGCCGACCTGACGGGCGAGCAGGATGTGCTCACGGGTCTGGGGCATGGGGCCGTCCGCCGCGGAGACGACGAGAATCGCGCCGTCCATCTGCGCCGCGCCGGTGATCATGTTCTTGACATAGTCGGCGTGGCCGGGGCAGTCGACGTGCGCATAGTGGCGGTTGTCGGTCTCGTATTCGACGTGGGCCGTGTTGATCGTGATGCCGCGCGCCTTCTCTTCGGGCGCCTTATCGATTTCGTCATATTTCATGACTTTGGCATGCCCCGCCTGGGACAGAGCCATCGTGATAGCGGCCGTCAGCGTGGTCTTGCCGTGGTCAACGTGGCCGATGGTGCCGACGTTGACGTGCGTCTTTGTCCGATTGAATTTTTCTTTTGCCATTTGTACTTGGTCTCCTTGTTACCTTTTATAATAATTTTTTTTGGGTCTGGAGCGGGTGATGGGAATCGAACCCACGTGGCCAGCTTGGGAAGCTGGAGCTCTGCCATTGAGCTACACCCGCAGTCCTCCAACTTACTTGCGTATTGTATCATAAATTTGATGGTTGTCAAGTAAGTAATAGGTAATAATGCAGAATGCAGAGAATCTTCATGCGATGAACATGCCTTAGAATGGGCATGATTATACCATCGACCTTCGCTCAGAACCTCTCTGCATTCTGCATTATTACTTATTGCCTACCGTTTCAACGCCTTCCACAACAGCGGCGCGACGACGAGGGCCAGGGCGCCGCCTATGAGGGCGGTGACCAATTGGGGCCAGCTCATCGCGGCTATCAGCGGGGCGGGCATTGCGGGGGGTACGCCTGCCAGGTTCCAGCCCGCGTTGCTGGTCCAGAGCGCGGCGATCAGTTTTGTCACCGCGAAGTACAGGAGGGCGAATTTGGCCGCTGCTGTGATAATCAGGCCGCCTATGCTCTTGGTTGTGTTCCACAGGCCCTTGTTGCGCAGGGGTTTACGGATCAAAAAATGCATGCCGAGCACATAGACTAAGTTGCCGAGACAGATGGCAGGGAGTATGGGCAGTTGCATGCCGGGAATGACGCCCACGAGGAACGCGAACAGCGGCGAGAGCAGGGCGACGAAGACGCCGCTCCACAGCCCGCCGACGAGGACGGAGACGGCGAGGATCAGGTTGACCGCCGAGCCGACGACGAACTGCTTGGTCGTCGGTTCGGGGATGAGGGCGGACAGGCCCCACTGCAGGGTGACGAGCAGGGCGAGCAGTACGGCGGTTTCGGTGATGCGGAGGATTTTCTTCTTCATTTTGGGGTTCCTTTCTGTATGGCGGGCGGATAATATCCGCCCCTACACTGCCGACACAAGGCAGCAGGGATTCCGGGAGGGCGCAATATATTGCGCCCCTACGGTGGGCTTGCATCATCTCGTCGCATACGCCGCCTTCGCGGAGACGCCGGGGAGACGACCTATCTTGCCCGTGAGACTGTTGATGGCGTCGTTCGGGGCGTCCACGGCGACGCTCAGTATGCTCATATTCTTCTCGCGATAGGGGATGCCCATGCGCCCGACGATGTAGGCCGCGTTCTCGTGCAGCAGGGCGTGTATGGCCGCCGCGCTCTCGAGGTTTTCCACGATGATGCCGATGATGGCCACTCTGGTTTCCATAAAAAAACACTCTCCTTTCCGCACCTGCGCGACAAAAGAGAGTGGGGGCAATCCTTTTCTTTCTCTCTTTTGCGTCGATAAATCTTCGCATCAGGTACGTATACAGCATAGCGCGGCATCGGGGGAATGTCAAGATGTTTTCGATAAAAAAACGCCCCCGCGCGTTGGGGGCGTCCTTGTGGGCGTTCGTATCAGAGCACGGTAATAATATTCGCCAGATAGCGCAGGATCTTTGCGGCGTCCTCGGCGGTGATCGCGGCGCGATTGGGCAACAGCGGCGTCAGGTCCGTCACCTCGGCGTTGATTGCACCCTGATCGGAGAGATCCGACAGGCCCGCGAGGAAGCGCAGGATGGCCGCGGCATCGGCAGCGTCGACCGCGCCGTTGCAGTCCGCGTCTCCGCGCATGGGGGTGTCAATGGGCGTCGTGTCGATGAAGCGGATCGCGCCGCTGCTGAACAGCAGGGTGTCGCTCTCCTCCGTGCTGGAGACCTCCTCGGCGCCGTCCCAGGTTCGGATAAACAACTTCTCGCCCGCGGCACTGCGCCCGCCCACCGTGATGTGGAAGACGTCATCGACCGTGATATTGGGCTTCACGACCTTGAAGGTGATGGTTAGTACCGGTGCTTCCGCGGCCCAGTTGAGTTCCTTGTTCCAATCGGCCAGCCAGCGGCCATAGTAGGTGCTTGCGGTAACCGTATCATCAAATTGGGCGGTGGCGGGGGTACCGCCCACCCAGGCGGTGGCCGAACTGCCCACGACCGTATGGCTGACATATTGCAGCTCGCTGCTGTTCCAGGCCGCAAACAAGCGATAGGCCGAGAGCTGTACGCCCGAAAGGGCTTGCAGGTTCAGGGTCCAGCTGACCGTGCCGGTCGCGGGATCGAAGCTCGCGAGGTCCAGTGTCTTATCCTCGCCCGTCAGGGTGAGTGCCGGGACCTTTGCAACCTTAACATCGTAGATACCCGTCGCGCCGCTTCCATACACGCCCGACCAGTATACGAATTCCTGACCCGCCGCCAGGGTTTGGATGAAGCGATAGTGGTATCCGTCCGCGCCATCGTCATTATAATAACCAGTATCCATATTGATGCTGCCATCGGGCCGATATCTGCCCGCGCCCGTGGCGTAGGCATAGGCTTCCGAATCGTTGATGGCAGCGGTTACGACTGTGGACGAATTGAAGTAGGCCTCGAAGATATAGACACCCGCTTCCGGCGCCGTAAAGTGCGCTTCGCGGCGCGCCGAGTTTGTGATCGCCACCGGCACCTTTATATCCAACAGCAGCGTGATATAGGAGCCCGGCGCCGACGTGGGCGTTGCGCTCGGCGTGGGGGATGCCGTGGGTGTGGGCGAGGGCGTCGGGGTGGCCGTCGGCGTCGGCGTGGGGCCGGTCGGCGGCGGCGTGGCATTGGTCGTTACCCGGATATCATAGGAACCGCTCGCGGTATTGTTGTTATACACGCCCGTCCAATAGGTGAAGGTCTGACCTGCCGTCAGGGTCTTGCTGAACTGATAGTCCAATCCGCCACCGGCGTCGTTGTAGTTGCTGCCTGTCTGGTCTGTGCCGGTGTGATAGGTGTTGCCCGTCTGGTTCACAAAGGGCTCCGGGTCGTTCGCGGCTGTGACCGGGCTTCGGTTCAGGCTGGTGAAGGTATACACGCCCGCATACGGCGCCGTGAACTGGGCCTGGCGCCTGACCCCGCTTGCGATTGCGGCATTCACGTTGGTGTTCAGTTGTAACACGATCACGGGAACCGGGGACGCCGTGGGGGTCGGGGTCGGCGTGGGCGTCGGGGTCGGGGTCGGCGTAGGCGTGGGGGTAGGCGTCCAGCCCACGGGCGTCGGCGTTGCGGTCACTTTGGGCGTAGGCGAGGCCGTCAGCGGCGGGGTGGCCGTCGCGGTGACGCCGGCCTTGGCATAGGCACCCCAGGGCAGGTGATAGTCGCGCCCGTCGACACTGACCTTGATATAGCCTTCATACAGGCCCGCGGTGGTACCCGAAGCGATCTGCAGTCGCACGCTGAAAGTGCCGTTGCCGTGATCCGTGATCTGCGGGACGACATTGCTGCCCGCCGCGCGGGAATAGCGCGTCGTACGCGTGACATAACTGACGCTGTAATTCGTATAGCCGCCGTGTATCATGCCCGTGATCGGCCCGGCGTTTGTACCGATCTGGACGTTGCCGAAGCTGAAGCTGGCCATGGTGCCGTGTATGGTGGCCTTATTTTCCTGGCCCGTGGGTACGACGTGGGAGACCGTAATATAGTTCGGGACAGCGATGGCCTTCTGGATATCGGCATAGCCGCGCCCTGCTCCCAGACGGAGACCTGGGTGGCGGAGGAATTGAAATACGGGGTCCAGGAGCTGGCATTCGTCCTTCGCGTGCTGGCCGACACCTTGCTTATGTCTGCCGTATTCATCAGGCGGGCCTTCAGTTCGGCGGGTGTCGCGTTGGGGTATACCTGTTTCAGCAGGGCCACGAGACCGGACACGCAGGGGGTCGCCATGCTGGTACCGCTCATCTGGCCATAGCCGGTGCTCGAATTCGTGGACCAGATATACCAGCCCGGCGCCATAATGTCCGGCTTGATATAGGAAGTTTCCACGACGGGGCCGCAGGAGGAGAAGTAGGCCGGTTCGTTGCGTATACCTTGACTGCCGGCAGCGGTTGCATCGCCGCCCGGTTCGCCCGCCGCCACCGCGATGGCAAAGCTGGCGGAGGACGCGGGTACGCCCAGCGTATACAGGTCTCTGTACGAACCTCTGATATCGGCTTCGTTGCCCGCCGCGATGACGACGCTGATGCCGTTCAGGGTCATATTGTTGATGGTATAGGCCTCCGCGCTGTACGCGGTGCCGCTGTTGACCGTTTCGTCATTATAGCCGAAGGAGCAGGAGACGACATCCACTTTCGGCAGATGCCCGCCGCTTTCGCCCGTTTGGGATACGTCTTCAAACGCGGCGATGATAACGGAATCATAGGCATTGGGGAAAACCTGCCCGATATAGAGGTTGCAGCCGGGGGCCATGCCGAGGGACGATGTGTTGCCCCCGGCGCCCTGACTGGCGATCGTTCCCGCACAATGCGTGCCGTGGTTGCCGTCGGGGCTCGCCATGTTACTGTTGCCGCCGGTATAGTTACCGCCCTGCGCGCCATAGGAATAGTTCCAGCCGCCCTTATAGACGCCCGCAAAGTCGGGATGGTTTGTATAGAGACCGCTGTCAAGCACGGCGACGTTCACACCCCTGCCATCTATGCCCTGCGCGTGCAGGGCGCCGATGCCGAACAACTCACGGGCGCCGCGATTGCCGCGCTTGGCATAGGTCGGGTCCGCGTTATAGCTCAGGGTATGCAGTTTGTCCGCCGTGACGGCATAGACACCCGGCAGATCTGCCAGTTCGGCCAGGCGATAGGCGGGAACCAGCACGCCGAAACCGGCGAATACATAACTGTATTCGGCGAGAATATAAAAATCCTCTATGCTCTCGGCATAACTGTTGATGGCAGCGCGCGCGCCGACCGCATCCCGCGCGGCCTGCTCATAGGCGGGATCTTCCATCCCTAAGGCTTCATAGCGCGGACGCAGGGAGGTGGGCAACTCGGAGAGCCAGACGATGGCGCGGACTGTATCCATGCCCTTGGCGTCCATTTGCAGGCCCGCGGGCTCCGTCACGACGCTTGCCGCTTCGAGAACGTAGGCGTCCTCTTCGGACAGCGGCTTACGCTCCTCCTGCACAAAGCCCCCCGGCGCCGCAACGGCGGCCTCGGCGGCGTTCACGGTCAAGTCCCGCGCAATCGGAAACAGTCCGATCAACAGTACGATGGCCAAAATGATCGAAAAATAACTTTTCGCCCTTCTCATGGTCCCTCCCAAAATAATTGAAGTTCTCATGATTATATATCATATATAATTTTGGCGCAATTATTTTTTCATGGATATTACATGGGTTATTCACAAGTAATAGGTAATAATGCAGAATGCAGAAAGGTACCGGGCAAAGACAGTTGGTATGATCTTGCTCGTTCTAACGCATATTCATCATATGAAGCATCTCTGCATTCTGCATTATTACTTGTTACTTATTTCGCACCCGCCCCACTCGATGACGGTGAAGCCGCTTCGGGTGAAGGGAGTTAGGGGCTGTTCCTCTATTGCGATGGGGGCGTCGAGGGGTTTGTAGGCCATAAAGACGCGCAGGATACTGTCGGGGGCGGGAGTGATGATCAATTCGGCTGTGCTTGTGTAGGCTTCGCCCTGGAAGGTAATCAGGTTGTAGGCGTTGTTTTGCATTTTCGGGAGCCAGTATACGATAAATTCATTATATTCGTGCGGCAGGAGACCCATGTGGGCGAGTTTTTCCCGGAGGAAGGCGGCGGTGTCTTTGCCCTTGACTACGAAGCCGCGCGTGAAGTCGTAGTTTGCTTCGCCGTGGCCCTCCCAGAACAGGTAAGAGTATTCTTTGCCGTCATGCAGGTCAATCAGCGTGCCGTCGGGGTGCGCCGTTACGATCCAGCCGTTGTCATAGGCGGGGTAGGTGCAGTCGAGGGTGCCGTTGTATTGGAGTTGGACGTTTATTTCGGTGGGGGTTTCGGGGTATAGGTAGATAACGGGTTTTCCGTACAGGAGTTCATCAACAGCGGGAACGGGCGTATCCCATATCTCGCTGAGGGCAGGCGATGGCGCGGGCGTGACCTCCGGCTCCGCGGTCTCCGCAGGAGCGGGGGCGGTACCGCAGGCCATTGCGGCCACCGTGAGAACGGCAAGCACAATCGGGATAATCCGTTGGAATTTCTGCATAATATACTCCTTATAGCATTGCGAATCGCAGTTCGCAAAACTGTACACATTGCATTGTTGCATAGATTGCTTCGTCGTGAGGGTTGTCGCCACAAGTTTTATCCTGCTCCTCGCAATGACGGTATACGCAGTCAGGTTTGACGTTCGTCATTGCGAGGAGCAGAATTTATCATATTAAAACTACCCGCACGACGAAGCAATCCATGCAGTCAAGATGAGATTGAATTTATGGGGCAACCGCGCATCCGCCCCACTCGATGACCGTGAACCCGCTTCGGGTGAAGGGGGTTAGGGGTTGTTCTTCGATTACGATGGGGGCATCGAGGGGGATGTAAGCCATAAAGACGCGGAGTATGCTGTCGGGCGTGGGGGTGATGATTAGTTCGGCTGTGCTTGTGTAGGCTTCGCCCTGGAAGGTAATCAGGTTGTAGGCGTTGTTTTGCATTTGCGGGAGCCAGTATACGATGAATTCGTTGTATTCGCACGGCAGCAGGCCCATGCGGGCGAGTTTTTCTTGGAGGAAGGCGGATGTGTCCTCGCCCTTGACGACGAAGCCGCGCGTGAAGTCATAGTTTGCTTCGCCGTGGCCTTCCCAGAACAGGTAGGAATATTCTTTGTTGTCGCGGAGGTCAAAAAGCGTGCCGTCGGGGTGGGCCGTTACGTTCCAGCCGTTGTCGTAGGCGGGGTATGTGCAGTCGAGGGTGCCGTTGTATTGGAGTTTG
>WREI01000072.1 GCA_009779405.1 Clostridiales bacterium | reverse complement strand
TGAACACCGCTTTTGTGTTCTCTAACGTATGCCCTTCCCCCAAATATTCGACAACACGTTTCCTCAAATCTTCACTGTATCCCATAACGCTTTTCTATACCATTCTTCATCCATTGTCAACTTAGTTGACTATACCTTCGAGGAACGGACGTTATTTTATCGTGAACACCTCAGTATACTAACATTTTATATTAAAAAACACAAGATGCGATTTAGCCTTTATAAAATTTTATGTCTCTGAACCGTAATATGAGTCAATCACTTTAGAGTCATTCTTCATTAAACGCAAACACACCGTTGTCATATACAATACAACCATTTAAGATTGTGTGCCTTACACGTCCATACACCTCACGTCCAATAAACGGACAATTGCATGACTTGGATGCAAATTGCGATTTGATTCGATAAGGTGTTTTTACTTCAATCACAGCTAAATCTGCAGATGCCCCGAGCGATAGAGTGCCTTTGTTTATGCCAAGAACAATGGCAGGGTTTCGTGACATCTTTTCGATGAGCTTAGACAGCGATATGATGTTATGCAGGACAAGTTCAGTATATGCAATTGCAAACGCAGTTTCCATGCCGATGACACCATTCGGTGCTTTATCGTATGAAACACTTTTCTCGTTGGGGCTATGTGGCGCGTGGTCAGTCGCAATACAATCAATTGTATCCTCCGCCAAAGCCACTCTAATTGCGTCGCGGTCACAAGCCTTTCGCAACGGAGGATTCATTTTGTAATTTGGATTTGCTTCCGGTATATCATCTTCAATTAGCGTAAAATGGTGTGGTGTTACTTCTGCTGTAACTGATATTTTCTGTGCCTTCGCCCATCTAAGTATGGAAACGCTATTCGCTGTTGATACATGGCAGATATGAAGTCTTGCTCCTGTTTCCTTTGCAAGTGATATATCACGCGCAACACACATATGCTCAGAATCTTTTGCTATGCCTGATACATTGAGTGGTTCCACTACCTTTTGGGAGATTATCTGTCCCTGCTCATCTATATCGGTATCTTCACAATGCGAGAATACAGGAAGGGAGAATTGTATAGTATGCTGCATGGCTGTTTTCAATAAAGCGGTGTCACGAACAGATTTGCCATCTTCCGATACTGCACATATCCCCCCTTGTATCATCTCACTTATATCTGCAAGACGCTCCCCTGCTTGCTCTTTTGTAATTGTCCCTATCGGGAGTATGTTTACAAGTCCTGCGTGTTTTGCCTTTGCTCTTATTATCTCAACAATCACAGCATTATCTACTGTAGGATAGGTGTTTGGCATTGCGCAAATTGTTGTGTATCCGCCAGCTACTGCAGCGCGACTTCCCGACTCAATTGTCTCTTTATTCTTATAACCCGGTTCACGCAGATGAGTATGCAAATCAATAAGGCCGGGAACAACGAGACAACCACGCGCATCAATAATTTGATATGCATTATCTTCGGGAATGCCCACGGCAATATTCACGATTATACCATTGTCTATAAGCACATCCGAGTATGTGTCGATATTGTTGGCTGGGTCAATTATATGCCCATCTTTGATTAGAATACTCACATGAAATCTCCTCGCACGAGAAATTGAATGATTGTGCATACCTCTTATATGTATTGTACTTTATCTATTTAGTTCATACAAGGCCTTATACATATGACGAGTGAAAATCGTGACAACTGCAAGCATAGTAACAATCCAAAAAATGAAAGGACAGCAACAAATGAACAACAACGTAACCCTCATCACCATGAGTGATGTGCAAACCGAGCCCGTGCGCTGGCTGTGGAAACCGTATATCCCATACGGCAAAATCACGCTTGTGCAGGGCGACCCCGGCGATGGGAAGACCAAATTCGTGCTTGCCATTGCCGCCCTGCTCACCAACGGTAAACCCATGTCGGAGAGTGAACCCCCAGAAAGCCCGCCGCAGACGGTCATCTATCAGACCGCCGAGGACGGCTTAGCCGACACCATCAAGCCCCGATTGGAGGAAGTGGGTGCGGACTGCGCAAGGGTAGTCGTGATTGACGAGAGCGAATAGCCGCTTTCTCTTTCGGACAATAGAATTGAATCCGCGCTTCGTCTGTTTTCGGTGCCAGCAATTCGATAAAGTGCGACTAACTCAATTTTGACGACAACTCCGTCAAAATCTTTTTCCCATAAACGGCGCGTTTATGATCCAGTATAACAGAATTGATAAATTGTCCGAAAGTCTCGTCGAGCATTTCTCCATTTTGAAGAACAAGGTTTTTTGATCGTCGCTTATTTTTACGCTCCATATCCTACAGGGCCTTTATTTCCGCGATCACTTCCGCGATGCTCGCGCAGACCCGGTTGTCCACCAGACCGCCGACAAAATTGTTCAGGCGGAAAGTTTCGTTGTAATAATTGCGCACGTCGCTCTTATATAGAATCGTCTTCTTTTGCAGGCCATAGGCCAGGCCTATCTCCGCCGCCGTCCCCGAATCGATCTCGATCCCGTTGCAGTTGGCAAGCAGGATATCGCAGGCCCGGATGGCTTTCAAATCCATATAGAGACAGGCGGCCTTCACCAAGGCGCTGCTATCCTTGGTGATCACGACCTCCTGCGGCAAAAAAGTGCTGTAGCCTATCGCGCGCAGGGCGTCCGAATTCACTTGGTTGGTATAGCGGTCGCCCTCGTTGAACAGGGGCCCGGCCATATATATTTTCAATCCCTCGCCACGGTAGGGCTGCATATATTTATCTAACGCGGCAAGTGTCTGCGCGTCCTCTATCGCCCGCATGCCGGGGCCATACGGGAGCGCCGCTGTCCCGTATTTCTCCGCAAAGACAGGATGACAGCACCCGTCCCGTTCATAGACCGCGAAGATCTCGTCCGTTTCGTTTCCGAGGTAGTATTTCATGCATAGTGCTCCTTTGTGTTTCTGTTGTTTATTATATACGTATTTTGCAGGGCGGGCAAGGTTCAATGCGCAATGTGCAACGCACCCCGCGCAATGGGCTTGAATACTATATATATTGTAGGGACGCGATACATCGCGCCCTAAAACTTATTCGTTGTTCTCCGGGATGGGCGCCGCGTCTCCTGCGGAGTCGCTTAATATCGCGCCCGTACTGCGGCAACACAAAGCTGATGCAACACAGAAAAAGGGGAAACACAAAAACCTTAGGTTCGGGGCTATACGTCTTATCCATACAGTTTTAGCTGTCGCTGTGTAGTAGGGTTTGGCGGTCTACCCCATATTCCCGGCAAAGACGTATTGCAGATGTTGTTTCGCAATTTCCCTGAGCCTGAGTATGCTTTCCCTTGGCGTGGCCATCCTGTCCTCCGTGTAGCGGTACTGCGGGAAAAAGCGGCTCAGGTGCAACGGGATTTCGGTGCCGAGGGCGGCGAGCCAGCGGGCCAGTTCGGAGATCTCTTCGTCCGTATCGTTTTCGCCCGGGATAATCAGGGTCGTAATCTCCAAATGGCAGCGCCCGTATGCGCGGGCGATGGTCTCTTTGACCGGCTCCAAACTGCCGCCGAGCTTTTTATAGCCGCCCTCGGAGAAGCATTTCAGGTCTATATTCATCGCGTTAATATAGGGCAGGAGTTCTTCGAGAGGTTCCCGGTTCACATAGCCGTTTGTCACGAGCACGTTGCATAGCCCCGCTTCGCGCACGAGTTTGGCGCAGTCACCGATGAATTCATATCCGACAAAGGGCTCGTTGTAGGTATAGGCCACGCCGATATTGCCGTTTGGCTTCGTCTGTTCGGCAAGTGCCAAAATCTGCGCGGGGGAAAATATCTCGGCGCCTTCCGCTGTCCTAAACTCTACGGATATTCGGCTGTTCTAGCAAAAAGGGCAGCGGAAATTGCAGCCGAAGCCGCCTATGGACAGGATGTGCTTCCCCGGATGAAAGCGGTACAGGGGCTTTTTTTCGATGGGGTCGAACGCGACGGCGGAGACTTTGCCGTAGCCCGTGGCATAGAGCTACCCGTCTATATTGGCGCGCATGCCGCAGAAGCCCGATGCGCCCGCGGGTATGCGGCAACGCTGCGGGCAGAGCATGCAGTCCACGCTGCCGCCCGCCGCTACGGCACAGTGCAGGGCGGACGCGGACCGGATTCATCCATGGCGTACCACCTCAAAGCGCTCCAACTTGACGGACGCCCGGTCGGGGATGCCGGCCTTTTGGCGGGCGATGGCGATCTGCTCCTCCACCGTGTCCACGCCATCCAGATTGGGCAGGAGCAGACCGCGCCGCTGCCCGCTTGTGACGATCACGCCGTAGCGCTTTACATCCAATTCCGCAGGGCTGTCAATGCGCACCGGCGGGGACAGAACATCCACCTTATAGGTGAGGAAGGGCAGCTCAAACGCGGTCACGGGCGCAAAGCGCGTGTCGTGCAGCCCTGCCGAGACGGCGTTTTGCATGATCTCGAGGGCGATATTGGCCGCAGTCGGCGCGATGGTGCCGATGCAACCGCGCAAGCGCCCATTCTTATGCAGGGAGACAAAGACGCCCGCCCTGTTCCCTAAGAGCTCATCCGGCAATGCATTCGGCAGAGTTAGGGCCTTGCCCGTCTCCACTCTGTATTCTAAAGCCTGCCTTGCCAGGGCCCGAAACAGTCAAGCCCGAAAAAGAAGGAAGCGGCAGGCGAAGGGCAGATCGCCTTGGATGAGTTCCTGGCCATACTTGTGCAATGGTTGGAGACCGCGCCCCGTGACGCGCTTGGTAAATTTGATCCGCAGAGCGCGTTGGATGAAGACGGTTTCAACATGGTATTTCTTTCGGGCATTATGGTTTGCATTATGCTCAAAGTCGAGGAACTGCGGAGGAAAAGGGCCAAGACCGCCGATGCTATACTGGTCGAGCTGTTGCAACTTGCGCTTGACCCTGGCGTTTGGCTGGAAGCGCAGGAAATGCCCCTCCCCAATTTTTTCTTTGTGACGACACTGATCCCGCTGAAAATCATCCAAGGGGAATCCGCCGCCAACGCGTCTCTGCTTTCGCTGATCTATACCCTCGCCTGCAATTTCGCAAGCGCGGACGGCGTGGCACAGCTGGATGGCCCTATTGCGCAGTTTTGCATCGACTACCCACAACATCGGAACGTGCTGAAAAACCTAATGCGGATGACTGTGCAGGAGATTCGGAAGGCAAAATATGTGCAGGGATCCGGCGTTCCGCTGCGAACGGATCTGACTTAATGCGCATGATTTATACAGCGTTTCGGAAGAATATGCATTTATGGGAGGTTCATGGGAGGTTGCCGTGATATTGTGCTTTCCTAATATATAGGAGGGGCAAGCACATGATTTCGGGTGCGCTGAAAAACAAGAGGGCGTTTGCAGCTCTGTTTTTGCTTGCGTTGTTCCTTTTCTGCGCCATATTTGCCTGCACCGCCGAGGGCGGGGGCGAGATGGCGGGCATGGCCGCCGACCCCACACCCGAGCCGCCGACGCCGCAGCCCATTCTCGTCTCGCTCGGCGACCCCGTACCCGCTGACACGGCAGTGCCGGCGCCCACGCTGCCGCCGACGCCAACACCCGAACCGACACCGACCCCCGTGCCGACCTTGGACCCGAACGGGAAATATATCGCGCTCACCTTTGACGACGGCCCGAACGGCAAGGCGGGCTATACGAAGGATTTGCTGGCCGTCCTGCGCAAATATGAGGTGAAAGTCACCTTTTTCGTCGTCGGATATAAATTGGAAACGGAGCGGAACATGGAGGCCCTGCGCGAAGCGGCAGCCGACGGGCATGAGATCGGCAACCATACCTATGACCACGCGAACCTGAGCAAATATTCCGACGAGGGCATACGCAAACAAATGGCGCGGACCAATGACGCGATCGAGAAGATCATAGGCTATAGGCCCACCTTGTTCCGCCCGCCCTACGGGGAGAGCAACCAGACGGTGCGGGCCTTCGCGAAGAGCAACGGGATGGCGGTGATTATGTGGGACCTCAGCACCCACGATTGGTATCACGAGGACGCGGGCAAGACCTTTGCCGCCGTCAAGAAGGACGCGCACCCCGGTTCCATCATCTTGATGCACGACAGCGTAAAGTCGAGCGCCGAGGCCGTCGAAAAGATTATCCAGTGGCTGCATGGGGAGGGGTATACTATCATCACCGTGGGCGAATTGCTGCGCCTGCGCCACGGCGAGATAAAGCCCGGCACGCAGTACAGACACGGGGTGCCGGCGGGGTAACGGGGGACAGGGATTAGGCAGCAGTACCCAGTTTAACGCAACAATGTTCAGCGCGCAATGTTCAATGATGGTGGAAATGCTGCGCATTTCTTTTGATTTTAGTGTAAGGGCAAAATCATTGCGCGTTGCGCGCTGTGCATTGAACATTGCCGCAAATTTAGTGCAGAAAGCCACTGCCTATTGCCTCCTGCCTGCCTCCTGCCCCCCCCTGTCCTCCGATTCCTTCCCCCGGCATTGTTTTTCCCGCGCTTAACGTTTATAATAGGTTCATGAAAATCGTTGTGATAGGCGCGGGCAAGACGGGCTCGCAGATTGTGGAGGGCTTGGTCGCCGAGGGCCATGCCGTCACTGTGCTGGACAAGGACCCGCGCAGGGCGGAGCGCATCGGCAACGAGCTGGATGTGCTGAGCTATGCCGGGAACGGCGCGTCGATTGCCGCCCTGCGGGGGGCGGAGGCCCAGCACGCCGAGCTCCTGATCGCCATGGCCGAGAGCGACGAGGTCAACCTGCTCTGCTGCATCGTGGCGAAAAGGATGGGCATACCCCATACGATCGCCCGCATACGCAATCCCGAATATTTTGAACAGCTGCCCCTGATGCGGGAAGATCTGGCCCTCTCGCTGGTCGTCAACCCCGAGAAGATCACCGCCGATGAGATCGCGCGCGTGCTGCTCTTCCCTTCCGCGTCGCAGGTAGAACTGTTCGCCAAGGGGCGGGCCGAGATCGTCGCCTGCAAGCTGCCTGCCGAAAGCCCCGCCGCAGGCAAGACGCTCATAGAATGGGGCAAAATCACGGGCGCACGCATACTGGTCTGCGCGGTGCAGCGCGGCGACGGGGTAATCATCCCGCGCGGCGATTTCGCGCCGTGCGCGGGCGACAAGCTCTTTATCACGGGCGCGACGGGCGATATGGCCCGCGCCTTTCGCAAGCTGGGCCTGTTCAAGAGCCGTGCCAAAGCCTGCATCCTGGTCGGCGGCGGGCGCATCGGCTATTACCTCGCCAAGCGGCTCTGCGCGGAGAATGTCAGCGTCAAACTCTTGGAGAGGGACGCGGCGCAGGCCGAGCATATGGCCGAACTCCTGCCCGCGGCGACCATACTGCACGCCGACGCGGGCGATTACGGCGTCCTCTTGGAAGAGGGGCTCGGCAACACCGACGCGCTGGTCGCCATCACGGGTACGGATGAGATCAATATCCTCACGGGCCTATACGCCAGCCGCCAGAATGTGCCGAAAGTCGTGGTCAAGATCAACGCCGACGGGTTGGCCGCGCTGGCGGATGAAGCGTTCGCGAAATTGGATTCCATCGTCTCCCCCAAGCGTCTCGCGGCGGAGCAGGTGATCGCCTATGTCCGCGCCCTGTCTGCGGCGGTCGCCGACGAGAAGATCATCTCCGTTGTACATATCGCCGATGGCGGCGCGGAGATTTCCGAGTTCGTTGCCGCGCAAAGCGCGCCCTACCTGCACATCCCCTTGAAAGAAATGAAGATACGGCGCAATATACTCCTCGCGGGCATTATACGCGGCAGCAAAGTGATCATTCCGGGCGGCGAGACCTGCATTGAGCCGGGGGATATCGTCCTCGTCTGCGCGGCGGGGCAGCGGATACGGCGCTTGCGGGAAATCCTTGTATGAACAAAAGGGCTATCCTCCGCGTAGTCGGGCGCATATTGCAAATCGAGGCGGTTCTGATGCTGCCCTCGCTGCTGTTTTCGCTGATTTTTTGCGAGAGGGAGTGGTATAAATTCCTCGCGACCATGGCGGGCGCAGTTCTTCTGGGTTTTGCGCTGACCCGCGTGAAGCCGCGCAGTAAAAACCTCTACGCGCGGGACGCGTTCTGCATCGTGGGCGCGAGTTGGGTGCTGCTCTCGTTGGTCGGGGCCGTTCCCCTATTTTGGAGCGGGCAGTTTCCGAGCTTCTGGGACGCGCTCTTTGAATCCGTCTCGGGCTTTACGACCACGGGCGCGACCGTCCTCGCGCGGCCCGAACTGCTCTCCCGCGGGATGCAGTTTTGGCGCTGTCTCACGAACTGGCTGGGGGGCATGGGCGTGCTGGTCTTTGTGCTGGCCTTTCTGCCGCTGACGGGCGGGAACGAGCTGCAGCTCCTGCGCGCGGAAGCGCCGGGGCCGATCATCGGCAAACTGCGCCCTCGCATGAGCACGACCGCCAAACTCCTCTATCTGCTCTATACGGGCATGAGTCTCCTGCTCTTCATCTTCCTGCTCTGCGGCAAAATGCCCTGGTTTGACGCGCTCTGCTATACGCTCGGCGGCTTCGCGCCGCATTCGGCGGGCCTTGCGCTATACCCGCAGACCGTATACTTCCAGTGGGTGCTCGGCGTCTTTATGCTCCTCTTCGGCGTCAATTTCAACGTCTACTTCCTGCTCATCCTGCGCCGTTTCAGGGACGCCGCGAAGACCGAGGAGCTCTGGTGGTATCTCGGCATACTCGCTCTGGCGACCGCCGCGGTCTTCCCGATGATCTTCCGTCTCTATGCCACGGCGGGCGAGGGCCTGCGCCACGCGTTCTTCCAGGTGAGTGCCGTGATGACCACAAACGGGTATGTGAGCACGAACTTCGACCTCTGGCCGCCCTTCGCGCGGCAGCTCCTGCTGCTGTTGATGATGGTGGGCGCCTGCGCGGGCAGCACGGCGGGCGGACTGAAGATATCCCGCCTGATCATCCTGCTGAAATCCCTGTTCGGTGCCGGCAAGCGCATGCTGCACCCCCGTTCCGTGCAGCCCCTGCGCATGGAGGGCAAGCGCGTGCCGCCCGAGACCGTCGGCAGCGCGCAAACCTATCTGACCGCCTATGCGCTGATTATGCTCGTCGGCATCCTGCTGGTCTCCCTGAACGGCTACGACATGGAGACGAATATCAGTGCCGTTGCGGCCAGCTTCAACAACATAGGCCCCGGTCTCTCCCGCGTCGGCCCGGAGGGCAACTATGCCTTCTTCGCCACGCCCGTAAAACTCCTCCTGAGTTTCGTCATGCTCCTCGGCCGCTTGGAGATCTTTCCGCTGCTGCTGCTGTGCGCGCCGAGAACGTGGAGGAAGAAGTAATAATGCAGAAGGAATAGATTATTGCGCGATGGGCGAATTGCCTGTAAAATAAGCAAGAGATGCGAAGCATTACTGTCTCTCTGCATTCTGCATTATTACCTATTCCTTCCCGCCCCCCACCATCAACGAAAGGAACCACCAACCATGAATCTAAGCAAGTACGACCCCGAAATCTACGCCTGTATGCAGGCGGAATTGCAGCGCCAGCAGGAACATCTGGAGCTGATCGCATCCGAAAACTTCGCCAGCCCCGCCGTTATCGCCGCCATGGGCAGTCACCTCACGAACAAATATGCGGAGGGCTATCCCGGCGCGCGCTATTATGGCGGCTGCGAGTTCGTCGACCGGGCCGAAAACATCGCCATCGAGCGCGCCAAAACCCTGTTCGGCGCGGAGCACGCCAATGTGCAGGCCCACTCGGGCAGCAACGCCAACCTCGCCGCCTATTTCGCGCTGGTCAAACCGGGCGATACCGTGCTGGGCATGAGCCTGCGCCACGGCGGCCACCTCACCCACGGCAGCTCCGTCAACCTCTCGGGCAAATACTACCGCTTTGTCTCCTACGGCGTGGACGCCGTCACCGAGCGCATAGACTATGACGAACTGCGTCGCATCGCATTGCAGGAAGAGCCCAAGCTGATCGTCGCGGGCGCGAGCGCCTATCCCCGCGCCATCGATTTCGCAACCATGGCGGAAATCGCAAAGGAAGTCGGCGCGTATTTTATGGCGGATATGGCGCATATCGCGGGTTTGGTCGCGGGCGGCGCGCACGAGAGCCCCGTGCCCTATGCCGACGTCGTGACGACGACCACGCACAAAACCCTGCGCGGCCCCCGCGGCGGCCTGATCCTCTGCAAGGAACATTGCAAGACCGCCATCGACAAGGCCGTGTTCCCCGGCACGCAAGGCGGCCCCTTTATGCATATCATCGCGTCCAAGGCCGTCTGCCTGCACGAAGCCATGCAGCCCGCCTTCGCCGCGGAGCAGCATCAAACCGTAGCCAACGCCAAAGCATTGGCCGCCGCCCTGCAAGCGCGGGGCATACGCTTGGTCTCGGGCGGCACGGACAACCACCTCATTTGCGCCGACGTCTCCGTCATAGGCTGCACGGGCTTGGAAGCCGAGAACCTCCTGGGCCGCGCCAAGATCACGATCAATAAAAACACGATCCCCTATGACAAGAAAAAGGCTTCCATTTGCAGCGGCATACGTCTCGGCACGCCCGCCATGACGACGCGCGGCATGAAGGAACCGGAAATGGAGCGCATAGGCAACGCCATCGCCGACGTCCTGCTCCTCGGCGAAGCCGCCATCCCCGCAACCCTGGAAACGGTGGCCGAGCTGACCAAAGCTTTTCCGCTGTACATGGAAGAATAATACATTTACGCAAAACGCTTGACAAGCCCGCCCGCATGGCAGTATACTCCTTTTGCCATATCATATGGAGGTTGTTGCAGGGCGCGATATATCGCGCCCCTACAATCAATCACATATCGCGGGGTAGAGCAGTTGGCAGCTCGTCGGGCTCATAACCCGGAGGTCGTAGGTTCAAGTCCTTCCCCCGCAACCACGTCGGAGCGGACTTCGCTCCAATCAGAATCCCCGTCGGGCTACGCCCTATGGGGATTCTTCATATACGCTCCGTCGCTCCTCCTTTTCCGAAAAAAGTCACGGCAAGTCGAAAGGCTTCGCTTGCAAGCGCGCTCTCGCCTTTCTTTGTTGCCTACCAACTTTTTTCGGGGTACGCCGCCGGCGGGCGGGGAGAATAGGCGGGCACCATGCCCCTTATGATGGTTCGCACCAAAAATGAATGCCCCCGCTATGGGGGCATTCGTTTTTGGTTTGATGCATTACAGGGAAGGACTTGAAGGGCGCGTGTAAGCCCCGCACCGCCGCTCACTCTGTTGTGAACCCGGTTCGCCCCACAGCATCGCATTGGTATAGCGCAGAAGTCTGTCGTTTTACGACAAAAAATCCCTGCATTACAGTTGCAAATGCGATCATCTATGGTATACTGTCCATACGAAACCGACTCATATTACAAAGGAGAAAACGACCATGCGAATTTTGAGCAAAAAACGACTGTCAGTGATTTTCCTCGTATTGGCGCTTTTACTGACGCTGCTGCCGGGCGTGACCTTTGCGGCGGACATCCAAGTGATTATCGAACAAAGCGATACGGAAGCACAAATCGAACAAAAGATAACCAACGCCGTTCTGCAGACGGCAGGGGGCGGCACCGTTACTGTCACGGGCAGTAAAACAAACGTGGGGGATACTATATGTTTACCCTTCTACGATGAGACGACGATCGTTTGGAAAGCGGTTTATTACGGTTCCTCTTCAAACGGCGCGCTCATCGAATTGTATGGCGGAGGTCTCTTTGAGATTGCCGAGGGCGCGGATATACAATGCACAAAGGGAACTGCCGTTTGGAGCGGCATGAATTATGATACCGTTGCGGTCGTGATGTCCGGGGGTTCGATCGAAAGCAGCCGGAACGCTATTGCATGCGGAACGGGCAATGTTCTGGTGAGCGGTGGCACGATCTCCACGACAGGGGAAGACGGTATTGCTGTTTACTCCTCAAAAAATGTCACGGTATCCGGCAACGCTCTCATCCGGGCAAGCGGGGCATCCGCTTACGCCATTTACAGCGATCGTATCACGATACAGGGCGGAACGGTGGAAACGACGGGAGAGGGCGCCTACGTCCTCTATGCAAACGACAATGTTGCCGAAATTACAGGCGGTACGATCCGCGCGACCGGAGATTACAGCCATGTTGTGCACAATAGCAGCGGCAATATCATCATGACAGGCGGAACGGTGGAAGTCGCGGGGAAAGACAGCATCGGTTTCTACGGGAACGCCGCCGTGATGGGCGGAAGCATAGACGTTACGGGGGAAGACAGTTATGCTATTTATAGCTTTAACTACATCGCGGCATATCTGGCTGGCAGCTGCAACGGCGATTTCGGCTTTGCGCCGTATGACGAAGCCGGTGTTATTGTGGAGGTGGATTCCCTCACAATTCCGACCGACCGCCACGGCACTGCCGAGGGTCTGACCGTGATACCGGGCAGCTACGGCATCGCTACATGGGATTGTTCGGGAGATATCCCCATTATCATTTTTGAGATAGATAACGACTGGGGGTACCACGAAAGGGCAATGGAATGGGGCGTAGAGCCCGGTTCCCCTTCCATCCTCCGCGGGGACGCGAACGAGGACGGCGATGTGGATTCGGCGGACGCGGCGGCCATACTCCGTCACCTTGCGGGCCTGGCGACACTGACCGAACAAGGCTTGCTAAACGCCAAGCTGACGAATGACGAGGAACCCGTTTCCGCCGCCGATGCTGCCCTGTTATTGCGATTTCTTGCGAATTTGATAAGCGAATTGTAGGGGCGACAGCGATTCCATCATAGATAAACCTGAGCGTACGGGGAAGACCCGTACGCTCAATGTTTTTTGTATGGCAAATATCTTAGACAGTGTCGACACAAGATTGACGCGGTGACATAATAATGATAAAGTAGACCCATAATCACAAGTGCAAGGACGGGTATTATGAGCAGAGAACAACATAGGCATGATATTTCGGATAAG
>WREI01000071.1 GCA_009779405.1 Clostridiales bacterium | reverse complement strand
GGAAGGGAACTGGCGCAATTGCGCCGTCCCGTGGCGGAGTACTTCTATGAAAGCTTACGCAAAGAAGTGGAAACGGCAATGGAAACAGGGCAATCGGAACTGACTAAGCATGTACAGTGAACTCAAAGCAATCTATCCTTGAAATATCTACCTATCTTTTCTACCTCGCCCATGACCCTTTCTATATATTCGGTTTTGGTCATCCAGTTATCCTTCTTCAACCCGCGCTTATCTTCGGTAGTCGCGACAAGGAATTCCGTTTTTTCGGGAAAACAATATTGATAGGTGAGCAAAACTCGCCGACTGTGATATGCCTTGCAGACAAGGATGACCCTGTTGGTGCTTATACGCATATCGTTCAGCAAATTCAGCGAAAATTCAGCATTTTCGAAGGTATGCGTCGCTTTGTTTTCGCATAAGAGACCAGAAGCCGGAACCCCCAACCCTATCGCGACAGACTTCAGCCATTCCGCTTCGGAAGAGAAGGGGTATACATTCGGATTCGTGCCCCCGCTAAAAAGAATATAGGGTGCCAGTCTCTGATTATAAAGCACGGCGGCTCTTTCAGCCAGTTGCGGATGGCTCCCGCCGGGAACGAGAATTACATCGCTTGGCACCGGATTATGCTCGACAAAGATAAAGTCCGTTATGAAATCTGTGTTCATATCCTCCCCGCCGTACGAAACCGTATAAAATCCACCCGTTCCTTCGTCTCCCGCACTATGCGTGGCTCCTGCGTGTCGAAAAACTCCACTATGGGCGCGCCGTTCTTGATATTCCAGAGTCCCGCCACGCGCCCGTTTACCGCAACGGTTGGCAGGCATATGCCCGACTTCATCACTGCACGGCTCCTGTATTCCGGCGACAATACAGCGCTCCTGTCCACATAGGAGACGATCACCGGGTCAAAGCCCGAGAGCAGGGTCAGTTCGGGTATCTCGCCCAAGTCCGCACCATCATCCACGTAATAGTAAGTGGAACTGCCGCAATCGAAACGGGAGAATTCCGATAAATCCATATCCTTTAACAGCTTTTTCTCAGGGCCCCAAAAACCCAAGAACCATGCCGCATCGGCCAGCGTCGCGGGCCCATAGGCTGCAAAATAGCGGCGCAACAGCTCGGGCAGCACTTCTTCGCGGCTCCGGGTCGGCGCCGCGTCAATCAAATCAAAATCACGGCTGGTCATATCGCGAAACGCCACTTTGCCCAGCCGCGCCAAATACACGAAAATTCCGCCCCAGGGCGAGAACACCATCCGTATATCCTCTTCGCTCAGGCGGTCGGCGAAGATTTCGCGCATCTCCGCACGGGAAAATACGCCATCCTCCATCAGGCGCAGCACCTCGTCCGCCAAGTCGTCCAAACGATCCGCGCCCCACCACTGCGCCAGATAGGAGTTGTTCACGTGCAGGGCCAACAGCTGCGGCAAATCGTCCTCAGCCACCCCGTGCAGGGTGCCGCGATACAGCCAGGTCTTGGTCAGCGCCTGCTTCCAACCCGCAATCTCCGCGCCGCGTATCAGTGCGGAAAAAGCGACATTGCGATGAAACCAGCAATGCAGACCCATTAGCTCCCGCGACAGCTCCTCCAAATCCGAGCATTCCCGCGAAAGATAGAGCCCATGCATACGGCGGCGTTGGATGTTTTCCAATTGCTCCGTCAAATCAAATCCCCAGCTTATCCCGCCAGCTCGTGGCCTTCTTGGGCTCCGGTTTCACATAGTCAAAGCCGCCATGGGGTTCGCGGATGCAGAACCAAACGCTCATATTCCCCGCGCCGCCCGCAAACGCATCGTCCGCGGAGAAGTTGTAGATCAGTCCGTCCACGCGTTTATACAGCTGCTGTTCGCTGGGATATTGCCCGGCGGGGCGGAAGCCCCACTGCTTCAACTGTTGGCAATACCCGGCGAGTGCGGCGCTGTTGGTGCCGCGCACGTGGAAGGCGTAATAGGGATAGCCGCTGTCGTCTATGCCGCCGTCCTCAAGCTCCAAGCTATGCCCGCCCATATTCCAGCGGGGGTATTGGAGCAGCAGTTGATCCCACTTGGCCATGGTCGCCGCATCCCGCGAACGGGCGGCATTCTCCTCGGCAATCGCGCCGGGAAGCTTCGCACCGCAGCCTGCGCAGAATTTCGTGCCTACGCTGTTCTGCATGCCGCAGTTTGTGCAGGCCGATCCCTGCGCCACGGTCGCTTCAGGCAGCGTGCCGCCGCAGTTTGGGCAGAATTTGTTCGCCGCAGGCGCGCCCTCGTTGCAATGCGGGCAAATCTTCATGTTCTTGGCCGCTTCGTTGGCAAAACTCTGCATGCCGCCCGCCAGCCCGGCAAAGGCCGCGCCCCACTGCGCAGCGGCGGGGTTGGGCTGCACCGGCTGTTGATATTGCGGCTGGCCATAGCCCTGCTGCTGATAGTTTGGGGGAGGAGGGGGAGGCACTATGCTATCGGCGGCCTTGTTTATAGCGCCCGTGGCCACCTCCGTCGCCTTGCGTTCCACCGCATTGCCCACCGCGCGGTTGACCGCCCGGTTGACGCTGTTCTTAATTGTCCTGTCCAATAATCCCATTGTCGAACTCCTCTCGGTATTTGTTTATATTCGTTTGCCGTAAATGTTGTTTGCGTATTATATCATATGGAAATAAGGGCGCATAGACCCCAGCGAAAAATAACGGGAATAAGCAGGGAGAGATATTTCACATTTTGTGTAGACAAAATATGAACAACTATATATAATACAAGATATCGTAATATGGATCGGGAGGAATGCCGTTGATTGCGGTCAGTGCATGCTTGGCGGGCTATCGCTGCCGCTATGACGGCGGGACTTGTGAGAACGCGGAGGTGGCCGCGCTGGTATTCGGCGGACAGGCTCTGCCCGTTTGCCCCGAACAGTTGGGTGGACTGCCGACCCCGCGCCCGCCTGCCGAAATCCTCGGCGGTCGCGTGGTGAACATCGAGGGTATGGACGTCACAAAAGCGTTCGCGCGAGGTGCGGCGGAGACCCTGCGCCTGTGCAGGCTCTATGGTTGCAAGGAAGCGATACTGAAATCCCGCAGCCCCTCCTGCGCTTGCAGCGCTGTGTATGACGGCAGCTTTACGGGCGGGCTAAGACCGGGCATGGGCATCACTGCGGCCTTGCTGGCGGAGAACGGGATTGCGGTACGGGAACTGTAAAAAACAAAATCAACATATTGAGGAGGCAAGACCAATGGCGGGCATCATGGACAACAACAATACCATTCTGGTGATTGACGACGACAGAAATATTCTGTCCATTTTGGAACTGTATTTGAAAAAGGCGGGCTATTCCGTGGTAACCTGCGCCACGGGCCTGGATGCGATGGATTATTTCCACGCGAGCAACCCCATGCTGGTGGTGCTGGACGTTATGCTGCCAGGTCTGGATGGCTGGTCCATCCTGCGCCTGATCCGCGAGAAGAGCCAGGTACCTGTGATCATGCTCACCGCCAAGGGCGATCCCACCGAGCGCGTGCGCGGGCTGGAATTGGGCGCGGACGACTATATGCCCAAGCCCTTTGACGCCAACGAGCTGCTGGCGCGCATCAAGGCGGTCACGCGGCGCACCATGCCGGAGAAGGATGCCGAGAAGACGATCGCCTTCCCGGGTCTCGCCGTGTCCTTGGAGAACTATACGGTGCTTCTGGGGAGCGACGCCATGGATATGCCGCCCAAGGAGATTGAGTTGCTCTATTTCCTCGCTTCGCATTCCGGCAAGGTGTTCACCCGTGAGCAGCTTTTGGAGCAGGTCTGGGGCTTTGATTTCTTCGGTGATTCCCGTACCGTGGACGTGCACGTCAAGCGCATCCGCGAAAAGTTGGGAGAGAGCCCGCATTGGAACCTGAAAACCGTATGGGGCGTGGGCTATAAATTCGAGGTGAAACCGACCTAAGATGGAGTCCAAGGTATCCCGGCATAAATTTCGCTCCATATTGCAGCAGCTTGTATATTTGCAGACCCTGACAGTGGCGGCCATGCTGCTGTTGGGGGCTTTGCTTACCCTGTTGGTTGTGCGCACCTCCGCGTTGAACACGGAGGACGCGCGTCTGCGCGCCTGCGCGCAGGAATTGGCGCTGGCATGGGCGCAGGGCCGGGGGGCGGAGGAGAAATTCAAAGAGGTCGCCGAGCGGGAGGGCGCGCTGGTGCAGTTGGCGGCGCCGGGCTATATGCCCCAATCCTATGCCGGCGGCGGCGAGTGGACTCCCTATATCGCCTGGATCCAGGACAATACGCGGCTGCGCGCGTTGATGAGCAGTGCACGGGAGACGCCGCAGGTGACGGGCAACTATTTCCGCGTCGAAAAGAAACCCTTTTCCGTGCGTACCGCGTATATCCGCGCTGGCGGGGATCGCATACTGCTGATACATTCGGATATGCGACCCCACAACAGGGAGATTCAGAGTCTGATGGCCTGGATGCTCGGTATTCTGATTCTGAGTTGCGCGCTGACTGCATTGATTTGCTATTCCACTTCCGGGCGCGTGGTGCAGCCCTTTGTGCGCATCAACCATACCGTGCAATGCTATGCGCGCGGCGATTTCTCGCGGCGCATCAAGGTGGAGGGGCGCGATGAAGCCGCGCAATTGGCGCGCACCTTCAACGAACTGGCCGAACAGCTGAAGCAATTGGAGGAGACGCGCAAGAGTTTCGTATCCAATGTCAGCCATGAATTGCGCTCGCCCTTGGCTTCCATCACGGGCTTTGTCGACGCCATGCGCGACGGCACCATCCCGCATACAGAATTCCCGCATTATCTGAACGTCGTCAGCGACGAAGCGCGCCGCATGCGCGATATGATCAACGATATCCTCGATCTGGGGCGCATGGAAGCGGGCTATGTGAAGCTGGAATACTCCATGTTCGACGTGAACGAACTGATACGCCGGATCCTCGTTACCTTTGAGCCGCGTATCGCGGAGAAGCGGCAGGAGGTGCGCATCCGCTTTGCCGAGGAGCAAAGCTTTGTCTATGCGGATTCCGCGCAGATAGGCCAGGTGATACGCAACCTCGTGGACAACGCCATCAAATATTCGCCGGAGGACAAGCAAATCACGATCACGACCTATCCGCAGCGGCAGGAGATATATGTCTCCGTGCGGGACAGCGGCATAGGCATCCCGCAGGAGGATCTGCCCCGCGTATTCGACCGCTTCTACAAGGTGGAGAAGGCGCATACGCCCGGCGCGCAGGTGGGCAGCGGTCTCGGTCTCTCCCTTGTCAAGCGCATCATCGAGGAGCACGAGCAAAACGTCACCGTCAAGAGCGCAAAGGGCCGCGGTACGCAGTTTACATTCACCCTGCAGCGCGCGGAAGCGCCGAGAAAACGCGGGCAGAGCGGCGTGTAGTCATGCCCAAAACCCGTCTCGACATAGAACTGCTCACACGTAATCTTGCCCCCTCCCGTGAGCGCGCTCGCGCGCTGATTATGGAGGGCGTGGTTTATGTGGATGGGCAGAAAGTCACCAAGGCGGGGGAGGGGATTGCGCCTGACGTGGTTATAGAAGTCCGCGCGCCGGGCCTGCCCTATGTCAGTCGTGGCGGATTGAAATTGGAAAAGGCCCTGCGAGAATTCTCCATAGACCTCAGTCGCCGGGTCTGCGCCGATATCGGCGCGAGCACGGGCGGCTTCACGGACTGCATGCTGCAAAACGGCGCGGCGACCATCTATGCCATCGATGTGGGCTATGGTCAGTTGGACTACCGTCTGCGCACGGATGCGCGCGTGCAGGTGATGGAACGGACAAACGCCCGCTATATGGAGCCCGCCTGGTTTGCTTCCGCGCTCGATTTCGCGTCCATTGACGTCTCCTTTATCTCCCTGCGCCTGATGCTGCCGCCCCTGTATGCCTGTCTGCGGGAGGGCGGGGAAGCGGTCGCCCTCATCAAACCCCAGTTCGAAGCGGGCCGCAGTGAAGTCGGCAAGAACGGCGTTGTGCGGGATGCGGCGGTGCATGAAAGCGTCTGTATAGAAATTCTGAACTTTGCATATTCAATCGGTTATGCAGTGCGCGGGCTCTCCTTTTCCCCCATCAAGGGCCCAAAGGGCAATATGGAGTTCCTCGCCCACCTTTGCAAGCCTTGCGTCAAAAATGTACCAACAGCGCCGGATTTGGGCATTCTTTCGAAAAACACCGTGCATTCCGCGCACATTTTTCACAATTCTTAGTCCCTATCCCCTTGTAACAGTTTATTCAAAAATGTATAATACGCCTGCATATTCATGAAAGGGTACATGCGCCTTGCATCTCTGTTTTGCCGTCCATCCCGCCCGCCCCACCTCGCATAGCGCCGCAGAATACTTTGTGTCGCTCTGCAATGCGATGGAAATACAGGCGAGTATCTATACGGGACAGGAGACGGAGAATCTGCAAGCAGCGGATGTCCTCGCCGTGCTGGGGGGGGACGGCAGCCTTTTCCGCCACGTTCCCGTTGCGCGGCAGTATGACCTGCCCCTGCTGGGCATCAACATGGGTCGGGTCGGTTTTTTATCCGAGACCACAGAGGAGGCCTTTCCCGCCCTGCTCCCGCGCCTGCTTGCGGGGGCGTATCACCGGATCGCCTACCCTCTGCTCGCGGCAACGCTGCCGCAAAGGGAACCCGTCCTCTGCATGAACGACGTCGTTCTGTACAGGGAGGATAGGGCCAGCGCGTTGCGCATGCATGTGACGGCGGGCGATACTTTTTCGGGGCCGCTCTGTGGGGATGGCGTAATCGTCGCCACATCGGCGGGCAGTACGGGTTATTCGCTCTCTGCGGGCGGTCCACTGCTGGCTGAGACCCTGCGCGCCATGCTTCTGACGCCGCTCTGCCCGCACAGCCTGGCGGCGCGGCCCTTGGTGCTGGGTATGGATACGGAGATTGCTTTGACCGCGAGGGAGAGCGCGCTTGTCGCGGCGGACGGTCAAGGCCTGGGCGAACTGCGGGAGGGTGAAACGCTGTATGTGCGCGGGACGGACGAGTCCGTGCATTTCCTGCGCTTTTCGGAGCCAAACCTCTTTGAGCGCGTCCGCGCAAAATTGCAATAGGCATTGGTTAGGGGAGTAGTAAATGAAGTCCAAACGGCAGGAAATGATCGCAAAACTCATCGCGTCGCATAATATCGAAACACAGGAAGCCTTGGCGGAGATGCTCAGCGCCCAGGGTTTTGCCGTCACGCAGGCCACCGTCTCGCGCGATATCAAGGAACTGCACCTCGTCAAAGTTCTGACGGGCAGCGGCACCTATAAATATTCCACCATGGAGAAAGCGGAGTCCGATTTGCAGGAGCGCTTTATCCGTCTCTTTTCCAATTGCGTTATGTCCATCATCCCCTGTGGGAATTTAATCGTTATCAAGACCATCTCGGGTAGCGCGACTATCGCCGCCGAAGCGGTGGAAAATATGCAGTGGCAGGAAATTGCGGGCTGTGTTGCGGGCGATAACACCGTGTTCGTCGCCGTGCGCGAGGGCCGCAACACGGCGGAACTGATCAAGCGGCTGCAAAAGATGGCCACAAGATAGGTAGAAAAGTATGCTGACGCGTTTGCGTATATCCAAATTGGCCATTATCGATGCGCTCGACGTAGAATTCTCGTCGGGCTTTTCTGCGTTCACGGGTGAAACGGGCGCGGGCAAATCCATCTTGATCGAGGCCATCGGCTTTATTCTGGGCGAGCGCGCCGGGCGCGAATTGATCCAAAGCGGCGCAAAAAAGGCTTGGGTGGAAGCCTGCTTTATTTTGCCGGACAGTGCCGCCGCCCGCGCGTTTCTGCGGGAGCGCGAATTGCCGGATGAGAATGAACTGATATTATACCGCGAGATGAACGACGCGGGGCGCGGTTCTTGCCGGGTCAACGGCACTCTCGTCACGACCGCCGAGTTTGCGGAGCTGGGCGATCTTTTGGCTGACTTGCACGGGCAGCACGCACACCAATCCCTGCTTCGCGTGAAAAATCATACAGATTTATTGGATACTTTCTATCGCAACAATGCCGATGGCCTCTTGGGTGAACTGAAAAGCGCGCGAACGGCCGCGCTGTCCGCGAAAAAGTCGCTCGCCGCCCTGCGCGAGGGTGCTATGCGGCGTGAGCACCGTCTGGATCTGCTGCGCTATCAAATCAAAGAGATACGCGCCGCCGATTTGCAAAGTGGCGAGGAGGAACAGCTCAATGAAGACCGTAAGTGCATGCACAACGCGCAGAGCATCACGGAAGGCCTGCAAAACGCTTATGAAGCTCTCTATGGCGACGAGGGCGCCCTCTCCCGCCTGACGGCGGCGCAGGCCGCTCTTGCGCCGATAACGGCCTTCCACGCGGACTACTTGGCCGCCGCCGCGCGTACCGATGAGAGCTATTTCGCCGCCGAGGACGCGGCATTTGCTCTGCGCGACGCGCTGGCCGATTTCCGCTTCGATCCCGAGATGTTGGAGGATACGGAAAACCGTCTCGCCCTGATCCACGGTTTGAAGCGCAAGTATGGCAGGGATATCCCCGAAATCCTCTCCTATCTGCGTAAAGCAGAACTTGAGGTAGAGGAATTGGAGGGCGGGGAAGAGAGCGAGGAACGTCTGACAAGCGCCCTGGCAAAGGCATCTGCGGAATACACTCGTCTTGCAACGCTCCTGACCGAGCGCCGCATCGCCGCCGCGCAGGCCTTAAAAAGCAAATTGGAAACAGAGTTGCGCAAACTCGGTATGCCCCATGCCGCCGTCACCGTACAGCTGCATGCCCAAAACACGGAGAATTTCCCCGCCGACGGCGCGGAAACGGCGGAATTTATGCTGTCCGCCAACCTTGGCGAAGCGGAAAAGCCCCTTGCGAAAGTGGCCTCCGGCGGTGAAATTTCCCGCATTATGCTGGCGTTCAAGGCGGCCTTGGCAAACGCCGACAGCATCGGCACCCTGATCTTCGACGAGATAGACAGCGGCATCTCCGGCCTGATTGCCAACGCCGTCGCGCAAAAAATGCGCCGCCTGGGGCGCAGCCGCCAATTGCTCTGCGTCACCCACCTCCCGCAAATCGCGGCAGCGGCGGACACGCAATATTTGGTCTATAAACAGGAAGCGGACGGCAAAACCCGCTCCGATGTCGCACGCCTGACCGACGCCGAACGCCCCGCCGAATTGGCCCGCATCATGGGTGGCACAGCGGATAACGCCGCCGCCCACGCCCACGCCGCCGAGCTGCTTGCGCAAATGCAGGCAAACAGGTAGTGAAGCCTATTTTTCCGCAATCTCCACGCATTCAATACTGCTTTCAAGCAAAATATTGATTAATTCATTGCGGGATCGGTTTGTAATTCCCGCAATTTCATCAATCCTGTTCAACAGGTTTTCTTTTATCCGAATGGAAGCGTATCTATAACCATCTTCCCCTTTTTTACTGATTTTGATTTTCTTTTCTTCCATATTATGTAACACCTCTCTCCTTTAATTAGTATTGCGTTCACAATATATTCATTTTATCTTGACAGAATATGAGAACATATATTATATTTACAATGTCGAACAGTTATAAACATACCAGTATTATGTTCGATAAAAAATTTTGGAGATGATGAACATGAAAAAACTCTTAACACTATTCCTCGTGCTGGCATTTCTTTTTGCCTTAGCCCCCGCAACCTCCATCCTCGCGGCGGAAGCACCCCTAAAGCACGGCGACGCAAACGGCGACGGCAAATTGGACGCAAGCGATGCCGCGCTTATCCTACGCCATCTGGCAGGTCTCATCACACTGGAAGGCGCACAACTCGCCGCGGCAAACGCCGACGGTCAAGGCGATGTGACCGCCGCAGACGCCGCCCTCGTCCTGCGACACCTGGCAGGGCTTGCGGTAATCCCGGATTGGGTGGAGCAGCCCGATGGGCTCACCATTTCAGAAGCCTATGAGATGGTACGGGGAATGGATGTGGCGACTAAAATTACGCGCGCCGATAAATATGGATATGGACAACTCGCATTTACACCAAGCAGTCTGTCAGACTTTGAAATTCTAACAGACAGTTTCTACCGGATATATCTTGGCGACAACTGCGTGGGTTATTGGGATGAAGCAAGCTACAAGCTGACTGTTTGGAACCCCGAGACATATGAAGATTATTTCAGTGGTCTTCCTGTCGAAACTTTTGAAGCTGCTGAGAACATAATCAACAGTATTTTTGGCGTGGGTGAATGGATATATGAACTCCCAAGCGGGGACTACTATGATATAATAATCCGAAAAAAAGCTTGTTTGGGACCTGTTTGGGCATGTGGCTTTGGTTTAGACGATGTTGTATCGCTCAATGACATAATAGACGGGATAAATGAGTGGTGTCCCGCTGGCAGCTGGGAATTTGTAAAGTGGTGCACAGATGAAGGGGATTTTTACATGGTATTCGGGAATGCACCCGATCCGTTTGGAGGGTACACGCAGGATTTGTTAGACACAGGTGAGATTTATTTTGAAGCTGCTCTTATCTTTCAGACCAGTTCCGTGTTAATATTGTGAATTTGATTGGTGGGAGCAGACTGGCGTGCTGGAAGATTATGCGATCACCGATCCTACGTTGATTGCTGTCGCGCTACAGGATTTACTCAATGCGCACAATGGCACGGGCGACTCGGAGTTTATAACTGAAATTCCGGATGTATTAGCGGCACTGCACGCCTGGGATGCTATACAATGGCCAAGCGCACCGTATGGATATTCTCTTCAGACCTATGTAGGTTACACCTATCCATACATGGACTTTGCAGATTTGGATATCGAAAACCTTGCATGGATATCCACAGGGAATGAGCTTTACTCGGAAGACTGTCCTTGGTCGTCAATAGAATACGATCAGTTGCAAGGAGGTTCACGGGCATACTATATCATCAACAGCACAATCGCAGCAGATAAGCAGGGGCAATATCACATAGAGTACAGTTTCTATGTTAACTCCGATATGTACCCTCACGGCTTCGCTCCCTCGCCCGGCGCGGACGAACTGCAAGAGCTAATGGAATTCATCGCATTTGTTGCGGATGAAACGAATTGGGTATCTATGGCGAAGTACAACCCCGGTGATATTGCGGCTGTCCATGCTATCATTGATAGCATGGGTTTAGATTTGCCGAAAGCCGACCCCAACGATGGCAGCTATGTGCCGGAGGAATGGATGGATTATATCGGTTGGTCATATCAGTCTCGAAACAAGCGTGTTACAAATTTATCTTTAGAGAATGAGGGGCTAATAGGAAAATTGGATGTTTCCGAACTTACTGCTTTGCAGTTTCTTAATTGCCCCGATAATCAACTGACCGAAATAAACCTTTCCGGGCTTACGGAGTTGGAGTACCTTTGGTGCTATAGCAACAAACTGACCAAATTAAATCTTTCCGGGCTATCGTCTTTAGTGGAACTTAACTGCAATTTCAATCAACTAACCGAAATGGATGTAACCGGGCTCAAATCTTTGCAAACCTTGATGTACTATGGAAATCAATTGACCAATCTGGATTTAACAGTGCTTACGGCGTTGAAACATCTCCAATGCGGTGGTAACCAACTGACTGAGCTGGATTTATCGGGACTCACAGCGTTGGAGCATCTTGAATGTTACGGCAATCAACTAACCGAACTGGAGCTTTCCAATCTTACATCGTTGTGGATTTTATATTGCTTTGATAATCAACTGACCGAATTAAATCTTTCCGGACTTCCGGAGTTGATGTATCTTCATTGCGGTTCTAATCAACTGACAGAGTTGGATCTATCCGGGCTTACGGCTTTGGAGGATCTTTGTTGCGGGCATAACCAATTGATCGAGTTGGATCTTTCTGCTCTCACAGCACTTTGGCGGCTTGATTGCAGTGGCAACCAACTGACCGTTCTTATCTTTCCGCGTTTGCCGATTTGGAGGTTTTGTGGTGTGACGGCAACGAACTCACTTCTCTTGCGCTTTGTCCTGCAGCGCCATACATTTTTTTAGACGTCCGCTGCAACCGCTTCACCGACAAAACCCAAATCATCGGGTTCAATCCCGACTTGTGGGATACGGGAAACTTCTATTACTCGCCACAAAATTCGTAGCGCGGCATGGTAGGGGATGATTGCAATCGTCCCGCCGTCTGCAACAAAGCCCAACCCAAAGCCCCGTCTGCGCGGGGCTTTGCGCGTAGTACAGTATTTTCAACAAATCAGTTGACGTTCCCCCAATAAACGGCTAACATAGAGCCATAGAAAAGCAAACAGGTGGCATATGAAATTCTTAGCATTTGACTTGGACGGAACCCTCTGCAATACGCTCCCCGATATCACAGGTTCCTTGAACCGCGCGCTGGCGGCGGAGGGCTTTGCGCCCCATACGGAGGAGGCCGTCTCCCGCATGGTCGGGCGCAGCATCGTTTGGATGGTGGAGTGCGCTCTGCCGGATGCGGATGAAGCGACCCGCGCCCGTGTGCGCGATGCGTATTTTGCCGACTATGCGCGGCACTATGCGGAGTATACCTATATCTATCCCGGTCTGCTGCCCGTTTTAGAGCAACTGCACGCGGCAGGCCATAAAATGGCGGTGGTTACAAACAAGCCTCACGCCCACGCCGTGCGTTTGGTAGAGACCCTGTTCCCGCGCCATGGGACCATCTTTTCGCAGGTATTGGGCCAGTCGCCGCGCTTTCCCCCCAAACCCGCGCCGGAGATGTTGCGCGCCGTGCTTCGCATGCAGGGCATAGCAATCGAGGACGCCGTATATATCGGCGACTCCGAGGTGGATTTAAGTTTCGCGAAAAACGCCGAACTGCCTTGTCTTGCCTGCGGTTGGGGCTTTCTCGGCGCGGAGGGTTTGAAAGAGCTTGGCGCGGAACATATCCTATATGCTCCCGCAGACCTGATACAATTCTTAAGCTGACTTCCTTCTGTCTATCAGCAGGCGCAGTGCATAGGCCACGGCCGCGCCCACGACGGCGCAGAGCAGCGCATCGCCCAACAGGGCAATGGAAAAAGCAAAGCTGCGCGTAAACAGGGACATAACCAGCGCCGATATCATCAAAAAGAGCAGCGCGGCCAGCGCGCCGCTGCGCCAAAGATGCTCCGAAAAGTATTTCGCGGCCAATATGCCCGCCACCGCTGCCCCCACCACCTTACAAATCCCCGTCAGTGCGGGTATGCTGTTTTCGGGCAGCCAGCCGAGGTATAGAAACAGCGTAAAAATCAAGAGCAAGGCAAACACGGCCAGCACCGCCGCGCCCCCCGCCCGCAAGAGCGAGATAAGGCTGCCCGGTGCCTTTTTATGATGATGCGAATAGCGTGGCATAACATAACCCTCCTGCGTAAAGATATGCGGCGCTGTTGGGAAACAGAATAAAAAAACGACACTGCAAGAAACAGTGCCGTGGTAGCGGCGATCCGATTCGAACGGATGACCGACCGGGTATGAACCGATTGCTCTAGCCAACTGAGCTACGCCGCCAAGCAAGGTGCAGTATAGTGCCGTTTGCCCGAAAAGTCAACAAGTTTTTGACTTTTGCTTGAACGCTGCAAATTGCAAGTTTAAATGCCCACCCTCCGCAGGGTCTGGGAGGTCGCACCTCCCAGCGGGGTGCGGGGCGGCGCCCCGTGGCTTTCCTTCACACTGTTGCTGCTCTTTTGGTCTGCTAT